>NZKZ01000036.1 GCA_002694065.1 Acidiferrobacter sp. | reverse complement strand
TTTTTGACGGACTAAGTATATGCGTCTCAATTGCGACTTAGGATAGCGATCAGCTTGATGAGTTGAAAAATTTCGGTCCGATCGATTCAGCGGTTCAGGTAGCAGCCACTGTATTCGGTGTAGTATCGCGGGCGGACTCTCCGCTCATCGGAAGTTTGGTGTTTGACTTCCGTATGAGATCAGTGCAACCAGAAACCACATTTGAACCTCAAAGCCGTTCTTAATCTACTGCTCGCGATGTTCTGCATCTCGATCATGGATACCGTGATCAAGATGCTGAGTGGCGGATATGCCCTGCATCAGCTGGTGTTTATCCGCGCTGCGGTCAGCATGGTGATTTTGCTGCCGATCCTGCTCCGTCACGGCGTCATGGCGCTTAACACCCAGCGCCCGGGAGCCCATCTTCTGCGCGGTTCGCTGCTGGTGATGGCCAACATGACCTTCTATACCGGGCTCGCCAGTTTACCCCTGGCGCAGGCTTCCGCCGTTGTATTTTTTGCGCCTGTCATCATCACGGTATTTTCCTGGTATTTTCTCGGGGAGGAATTCGGCCCGTTTCGATGGCTGGCAGTGCTCTTGGGCTTAACCGGCATGATGCTGGTGGTGCAGCCGTTTAGTGTTGAGATCGAGCTCGCCTATCTTTGGCCGCTCGCTGCCGCCTTTTGCTACGCCGGCTTTACCACCATAACGCGGCATATCGGGCGGACCGAATCAGCTCCCTTGCTGGCGGTGACGGCCCAGGGCGCTTTCCTGCTCGCGAGTGGCTTGATCGGCCTCAGTGTTGGGCATGGCCAGTTCGCGGGCTTTGCTGACCCCGGCATTGAATTCTTATTGCGCGCGTGGCGCTGGCCGCCCCCGGGAGATGTTGTTTATCTTGCGGGGATTGGGGGATTGTCGGCCATTACTGCGCTATCGCTTTCCTTTGCCTACCGCAGCGCGCAGGCATCACTCCTTGCGCCATTTGAATATGCGATTCTGCCGTTAGTGCTGCTCTGGGGTTATCTGGTCTTCAGCGAGTTTCCCGACGCGCTCGCGTTTTTCGGTATCGTGCTGATTGCTGTCGGCGGACTGGTGGTTTGGCTGGATGGAAAGCGCCAGGCCCGCCGCCAAGCAGCACGGGCTGCGTCCGCCGATCAAGGCTCCAGAAAATGAAAGCTTGCCTGTTCGGCAGGCAGTTGTTCCTTACCGAGGATGTAGTCTGCAGCCCGTTCTCCGATCATCTGGGTGGGCGCATTAAGATTGCCGCTCACAATATCCGGCATCACTGACGCATCGACTACCCGCAGGTGATCCACGCCGTGTACCCGAAGTTGTCCATCCACCACGGCAAGGTCATCGTGACCCATGCGGCAGGTACCACAGGGATGATAGTCGGTTGAACTGTAGCCTCGAACCCAGGCTTCGAGCTCACTGTCGGTTTTTGCTTCCGGCGCCGGATTGATCCGTTCGCCACGAAATTCATCAAAGGCCGGCTGCGTAAGAAGCTCCTGCATCACCTTGAGCGCCTCTACAAGTTCTCTTGTATCGTCGGGATGGCTCATATAGTTAAAGTGAGAAGCCGGCCGGTCATGTGGATCGGTTGAGCGAAGTTTGACCTCCCCACGGCTCTTGGGCCGGAGTTGGTCACAGGTCAATACGTAGCCCTGCTGGAGCCGGATTTTCCGGTTATGCCAATCGCTGTAGACCGGCGTAAAGTGATACTGAAGGTTGGGATGCGTCACCTGATCGTTGCCAAAGACAAACCCGCCCATTTCCCAGATGTGAGAAGCGCCAATACCTGAGCGGGTGGCCAGCCACTTGAGGCCGACACTCAGTTTTTTCATGGGGTGCGTCAGGGTGTGAAGCGTGATCGGTTTCTTGCAGTAATACGCGCTATCGATACTGAGATGGTCCTGCAGGTTCTGACCGACGCCCGGCAGGTTAATCTGAGGCGTGATGTTCATCGCATTCAGGGTATCGGCCGATCCGATCCCCGACAGCATCAGGAGCTGGGGGCTTTTGATGGCGCCGCAACTGACAATGACCTCTTTGGCAGCGAAGGCCTGTTTGACCTGGCCGTTGACTTCATACTCAATGCCGCGCGCCTGATTGTTTTCAAGAATGATGCGACGGGAAAGGGCCCGGGTCTGCAGCGTCAGGTTCGAACGTTTGAGCGCCGGTTTTAAGTGTGCGACGGCAGCGCTGCAGCGGCGTCCATAGCGGGTGGTGCTGTCGAGCCGGGCGATGCCTTCTGGCTTGTAGCCGTTGAGATCATCAGAAGTGCCCTGACCGGACTGTTCTCCTGCTTCATGGAGCGCGTCAAAAAGAGGATTCTGTAAGGTGCCCCGTGTGACCCCAAGCGGGCCGCTCCCGCCGCGCCAGGCGTTTTCACCCCGGTCTGAGGATTCGCACCGTTTGAAGTAGGGCAGACATCGTTCATAAGACCAGTCAGGAAGGCCAAAGTCCTTTGCCCAGCGGTCGTAGTCCATGGGGTGGCCCCGCATGTACACCATCGAGTTGATCGAGGAGGAACCACCAATGACCTTGCCTCGAGGCAGTTCGATTCGACGGTCATCGCACTCAGGTTCGGGTTCACTGGTGTAGTTCCAGTTGATGCTGGGGTCTTTATACGCGTGGTAGACCCCGGCCGGAATGTGGACCATCAGCTTGTGATCCATCGGTCCGGCTTCAAGAATCAGTACCTTATTCTGGGAGCCTTCGGTCAGGCGGTTGGCAAGTACACAGCCCGCAGAACCCGCACCAATAATGATGTAATCGTATTCGGACAAAACTTATTCCCCAAGACCCGTAGATGAACTCTAAACGAATTTTAATCCGCGACGGTATCGACACTGTGGTAAAAGAGTTCACATTCTATGTTGGGACTTTTCCCTGCTCGGCCTGAATTCAATGAGTCTCATCAGGCCAAAGCATGATTGTTGGGACGGAACATGATTAAAGCCTTTTACAAATCGCGGCAATGGGCACTTTGGGCCTATGGCGGCGGCGCGCTGCTGATCTCGTCGCTGTGGCTGCAGGTGCAGATGACGGTCGCTATCAACGAGTGGTATGGCCGTTTTTATGATCTTTTGCAAAACGCCGCCAGTTTCTCGGATAAGCCCCAGGAGGGCATTGATCAATTCTTTACCGAACTGATTTCCATCCAGTACGTGACCACCGGTTTTGAGGGGACGCCGTCATTTGTCGTCATTGCTTTCCCGTACGTTTTGCTCGCGATCTTTACAGGCTGGTTCACCCGGGTTTACGGCTTGCGCTGGCGCGAGGCGATCACATTCAACTATATCCCCCGCTGGCGTGCGGTTGAGCACGAGATAGAAGGTGCGTCGCAGCGAATTCAGGAAGACTGCAACCGCTTTGCCCGCATTGTTGAATCGTTAGGCCTGCAGATCGTGCGGGCGGTGATGACCCTCATTGCCTTTATTCCGGTGCTCTATGGTTTGTCAGACAAAGTGGATGTTCCCATATTGCGCGATATCGAGGGATCTCTTGTGTGGGGTGCTTTGGTGATATCGATTGGGGGCCTTTTCATCTCCTGGTTTGTGGGCTGGAAACTGCCGGGCCTGGAGTACAACAACCAGAAAGTAGAAGCGGCGTTTCGAAAAGATCTGGTGCTGGGCGAAGACGATAAGGTCAACTACGCCGACCTTGGGAAACTCCGGGGATTCTTTAAAGACATCCGGCGTAACTACCACCGGTTGTATTTCCATTACGGCTACTTTGATGCCTGGTCCACCTCTTATGACCAGTTCATGGCCATCGTGCCGTATCTCGTGATGGGGCCAGGGCTCTTTACAGGGATGCTAACCCTGGGCGTGATGGTGCAGGTGTCCAATGCCTTCTCAAGGGTCCACGGCGGGTTTTCACTCTTTCTGCATAACTGGACCACGATTACGGAATTACGGTCTATCTGGAAGCGCCTGCATGAGTTTGAGGCCAATCTCGACCGTTATGAGACCACGGCGACTGCCTGAAGCAGAGGATGGCCAGATTGTGCCGTGTCTAGGTTAGGAAAAAGTGCTATAAAAGTATTGTTTTTAATAGTTTATTGAGAATAAAACCCGTTTTTTTGTTATTAAGGAGGAAGATCATGGAGCCGAGTCTTTTTGAGAAATACGGCGGATTTGCCACTATCCATAAGGTCGTCGAGCATTTCTATGACGGCGTTCTGGATAACGATATCCTGTCTCCGTATTTTGAAGGCGTCGATATGTCTCAGCTGATCGACCATCAGACCCGGTTTTTTGCAAGCGCGATGGGTGGACCGGCATCATTTGATGATAGCCATCTTGAGAAAACCCACCAGGGTTTGGGTATTACAGAGGAAGCCTGGGATGCGGTGGTCGCCGTCTTGCTGGATACACTGAATGCTTTCAATGTGGAAGAGGGCGATATCCAGTTAATCGCAGGCGCGGTCGCCAGCAAGAAGCCGCTAATCGTTTAATAGCGTTTTCAGGATGGATCTAGGGGATTTCCCACTCGACAGTATCAGTCTGCCGGCTGCTGTTTTCCGCTGGGAGGCCGGTGAGCACGTTCATGTCAATGCGGCGTTCCGGGCGCTTATGGAAGACCGTTTGGGCTCAGATAAGGCCCCGTTGTTCGAAGATCTCGACGCCTTGCTGGGCGGTCAACTGCAGGACTTCAATCCTGAATCCGGGGATTCAATAATTCAGGAAATCAAAATCGGCCGAAAGCGCCACTCCTTCGAGCTCACTGTTGGTTTAATTGCCCGGGGCGAGACCAACGCTGTGTTGCTGTTGGGTGTCGATAAATCCGACGTGGTCAAGGCTGAAGCAAAGCTTTCGTCCTACGTCGGGATTATCGAGGAGAATAATCGGGAACTGCAGCGTCTTGCGAATACCGACCCCTTAACCGAAGCCGCCAACCGCCGTGCGCTGTTCAATCGTTTCGAGGAATTGGTTAAGCAGGCATCTGATTTTCATTGCACGGTGAGTATTCTCGATATCGATCATTTCAAGCGGTATAACGACGAATACGGACACGACTTCGGCGATTTCGTTCTTAAGACCTTTGCGCAACAGGTCCGTGTTCAGTTGGCCGACAAAACCATCTTCGCGCGCATCGGGGGTGAGGAATTCTGCGTTGTCGATTACTCAGGCGGCGCCGAGATGGCCAGGGAAAAACTGCAGGGCGCACTGGATGCGGTAAGGGATCTACAGTTGGACACCCCGAAGACAGAATCCGTCAATATCACATTCAGTGCCGGTGTTGCGGAATACGGCAGAGATGGCCATACACTCGACGATCTTTTAAAAAACGCTGACCGTGCGCTCTACTACGCCAAAGCCAACGGAAGATCATGCGTAATCCCTTATTCGGCGGAGCTTTTTGAGAAGCGTGATACGACCCTGATTGCTCGGGTCGACAATCTTAAGTCTCGCGAGTAGGGATCCTCGTCGTCATGAATGCTTTGAGTTCTCGATCTTTATCTAAAGGAAGGGTCGGTAATGGGAAAAATGGGAATGACGTTTTGGGATTCACGGTGTCGGTCTCTCAGGACGTCGACCGATGAGTGATTCGATGCAAGATCAGGACAAGGCGCTGTACCAGGGCTTTGCCGAGCGTCTGATAGATGCCATGTTGGAAGCAGGATATGGCGCGCGTGCGGGAAGTTGGTCTCGTCTGCCGGTAGAGATTGAACCCTTACGTCGAGAGGCTCAGGCCAAGAGTCTGACGACCGCACGGAAATATCTGGAGGGTGAGGCGCTGCCCAGACGCCATCGGCTGCTTCGGATCGCAGAGTGGCTGAATGTAAATCCTGAATGGCTTTCCAGCGGGTTCGGTCCGAGAAACGCCTCCGAGCAGTCAGCGCCGAGAGAAGACCTGCCTGCCGAGGCACTGGCGCTGGCGCGCGCTTGGGCGGCACTGCCGCGTCATTACCGCGAGCCAATCCGCTCCTGGGTTATCATGGCGTCGATTATCGATGGTTTGCCTGAGGACAAAAAGGAACTCCCCCCTGCGGCTGCCGGCCTTGAAAGGCGGCGACAGCCCCGCAGTGGTCAGGAATCGCACGGATCCATAAATTCAGCCCCAGGAGTCCGGCGAGATGAGTGACGGCAGGATGAACATACCCGATTTTCAGAACCTTGCCGCAGGGGAGTTCGTGGTCTACGGCGACCTTAATTGCCCTTTCTGTTTTGCCCTGCACGAACGTCTTTTCGCTTGGGGTCTGCTCGATCGGATCGAATGGCGCCTAATCGTCCATGCGCCGGATCTGGAAGGCTCGAGCTTTTCCATGGAGGATCAGAGTCTTCTCGCCAACGAGGTTTTTGCTATTCATCATCGGGCCCCGGATGTACCTGTGAACCTGCCAAAGATTCGGCCCGGCAGCGAGGCCGCAACCCGACTGATGGAAGCTCTGGATGACTTGCCGGTAGCGCAACAGGTAAATGTCCGCCTGGGTCTATACCGCGCACTATGGGTGGAAGGCCAGGATATCGGAGATGAAGATACGCTTACAGACCTGGTTTCTGCCCTTGGCGTAGAAGACTCATCGACGCCTGCTGAAACTCCGGCTGAAAAATTTTCTGCGTGGCAGAAGGAGTGGGAAAGCAGAGATGATTTTGATCGCCGTATTCCCATAATGAAGCGGGCGTCTAACGATAACCTCCTGCTTGGCCTGCCGACAGAGGAGGCCCTGGTCGATTTTCTGAAAGGCGAGCGCACGTTCTTCGTTAATGACGCTGTGTGCATCTTTCAGCCCCGTCCCATCACTCTGGTGTTCGGCTCTTTGGAAAATCTGTGGCCGCTGGTGGAGGCGATCCGCGATTCTTGTGAGGTGCTGCATTTTTCCGATGTCGATCGCTGCCGTGACATGTTGAGCGAGCATGAATCGGTGGATTTTCTGTTGATAGAACATGAGTTCGCCTCTGACGACGATTTTGATCTTTTGTCCCGGATGGCGATTACGAGAGGTGTGACGCGGATTGTGGCCTCAGCAGGAGGTTTTGATGCAGCTGAGATGCGAGCGCTGCAAAGCGGTGCTGCCGAATACCTTCCCGTTGACCGCAGCGCCAGTGTGCTGAGCGCGCGTTTCGATAAACTGGTCATCGAGCGGCGTAAGTCGGTCTCCATGGAGCAGCACGCGAAGTTTGATGCGTTGACGGAGGTGCCAAACCGGCGGGAGTTCCAAGCGCGGGCAGAACAGGAGTGGCGCCGGCTTATTGACGAAGGCGGCGGACACTGCGCGTTATTGCTCATCGATATTGACTTTTTCAAGGCTTATAACGATACCTATGGCCACCTCGCGGGAGACACCTGCCTGAAACAGGTTGCTTCCGTGCTTCGTAGTAGCGCCCGGGAATATGAAGATTTTATTGCCCGGTATGGAGGCGAGGAATTCGTCTTGTTGCTACCCGGGGTCACACAGGACGCAGCAAAAAAAATCGGAGAGCGGTTGCGCCAAGCGGTGCTTGCTGAACAAATTGAGCACAAGGGTTCCTTAATACACTCGGACCACGTCACCGTCAGTATCGGCGGGGTCAGTGCTTTCGCCAATGCCGGTGAGACACCTGGGGATCTCATCCGCCTTGCTGATGATTGCCTGTACCGGGCTAAAGCCGCGGGCCGGAACACGGTTATTACTCAGTAAGTTGGCGGGTTTCCGCGGTCGTTATCAGGATGTCACTATCGGAAG
>NZKZ01000035.1 GCA_002694065.1 Acidiferrobacter sp. | reverse complement strand
GCGACAGCACCCCTCTTGGGAGCGGTTTTCCGGCAGGTGACATCTTGCTATCCTAGCCCGAGACCCGACCCCAGGTACACCCATTGACCCGCAACCGCCTTATTGTTTATCCGGACGCAGATCCGGACGAAAATTCTGTCCTGACCGAAGTCGGCGCCGAACGGCTTGCTGCGTATGGAACTCTGGCAATTCACCACGGAGAGCCCCAAAGCAGTGAGGAATACCTCTCCCGAATTAAGGATGCCACCGCACTGATCGTGGGATGGTCTCTTCCGGCTGAGGTCATGTCCAACGCCCCCCATCTCGAGCTAGTTACTTTCACTGGCACCGGTGCCAGTGATTACATCGACCTTCGGGCTGCCAAAGACCAAGGCATCACCGTATGTAACTGTCCAGGCTATGCCGACAGGACTGTCGCGGAGCACGCGTTTGCACTGCTCTTGGGCGCTGCCCGAAATCTCACTCTGCTCGACCAAAAAATGAGGGAAGGCGTCTGGGATCAGGACACGCCTGGGATCGGATTGGCAGGAAAACAACTTGGGCTTATCGGTTTTGGCGGGATCGCAAAGAAAGTCCTCGAGATGGCTGAAGGATTTGGGATGAATGTGAAGGTCTGGACACGTTCTCCTGAAAAACATCAAAACGACTCTAGCCCGGATCTTTTTCTGGATATGGAGACGTTGCTTGAAACCTCCGACTTCATTTCCCTGCACCTCCCCCTCAACAACGAGACTCAAGGAATGTTGGGCAAACCAGAGATAAGCAGGATCAAGGCAGGCGCCATTCTTATCAACACCGCACGAGGCGGACTGCTCGATGAGACAGCACTCATCGAAGCGCTCCACAACGGCCAGATTAAGGGTGCCGGGCTCGATGTTTTCGCAGAAGAACCTCTGGGAGACAACCACCCTTTACTGAGTTTTGAAAATGTCGTCTTAAGCCCTCATGTGGCCTACAACACACCTGAGGCCGTGAAGGCCATTTTCGACATCACCGTTCAAAACATCTGCAGCTATTTTGACGGCGAACCGATCAACGTGGTGGCTATGCCCTAAAACGGTTCCTGCCACGTTCAACCCGATTAAGGTTCCACAGAAGATACCCTCTTCTCTTGACAGTCGGCCGCACATTGCAAAACTAGCAACTCCCCAAGCCTGGGTTCTCCCTTGAGAGCACGATCCAGCAACTGTATGATCGCTCGGTCGCGAAAAATAGCTAACGCTCGTTTTCGTCAAATCCAAACATTGGACAATAAACCAGCCTATTTCGGGGAGAAATATGCAAACCATGAAATTTACTTCCAGAATTATCGGTTTGCCGTCAGCGTCATTGCTGATCGCAGGGTTCCTGGCAGCTTCATCCTTGATCTCGGTCCAGGCCGGGAGCAGCCCATCATTTGATCGCAGTCGCTTGCCAATCGCGGACCCCGTTTATCCAAACGAGACCGAGATTGATCCCAACAAAGCCAAGATGCCTTTGCAGCCAGAGGTTACCGCGCCAAGCGGCGCACCCAATGTGGTGGTCATCCTGCTGGATGATCTAGGATTTGGAGGGCCCTCTACCTTCGGCGGCCCGATTCAGATGCCTACCTTGGATCGTTTGGCACAAAACGGACTGGCGTATAACAGGTTTCATACTATCGCGCTTTGTGCGCCTACACGGGTCGCCCTCAAGCAGGGCAGAAACCATCACATGGTCAACATGGGTTCTATCCCGGAGATTGCGACCGGGTTCCCCGGCAATACGTCCCGTGTGCCTAACTATGCGGCACCCATCGCAGAGGTCCTGCGACTGAACGGATACAACACAGCAGCCTTTGGCAAATGGCATGCGACCTTGGGGGGTGAAACGACTGCCTCGGGCCCGCAGGACAGATGGCCTACGCGTCAAGGGTTTGAGAAGTTCTACGGTTTTATCGGGGCAGAGGAAAACAACTGGAACCCGTCGTTGCATGACGGCGTAACCAACATTGAAGTCGATGATGACGCGGGCTATCAGTTGTCGACGGATCTCACCCGAGAGGCTATTGAATGGGTTCGTCAACAGCAGTCGCTGACTCCAGAAAAGCCCTTCTTTATCTATTACGCTCCTCCAGGCGTGCACTCCCCGCACCACGTACACAAAGACTGGGCTGACAAATATAAAGGCCAGTTCGACGATGGCTGGGATCAAATCCGAAAAGACACTCTGCAACGTCAGATTGATCGTGGCGTGGTGCCGCAACACACACAACTTGCTGACAAACCTCGCAGCGTCGCCGACTGGAATGCCTTAAGCGATGATCAGCGCAGAATTTTCGCTCGGCAGGCAGAGGTCTTCGCTGGATTCGCGGAGTATACGGATTACGAAGTAGGTCGACTCCTGGATGCCATTGGTGACCTTGGTGCCCTGGACGACACGCTGGTGATCTACATCACCGGTGACAACGGCACAAGCTCCGAGGGGAACGATACGGGTAACTGGAACTGGAACAACATGACGAACGGTCGTGTTGAAACGGTCGAGCAACAACTTGAGTATTACGATGCCTGGGGTGGCCCAACGACCTATCCCCATATGGCGGTAGGCTGGGCCATCGCTTTTGATGCTCCGTTTGCCTATGCGAAACAGGTTGCCAGTGACTTTGGGGGGACACGCAACGGCACGGTGGTGCACTGGCCCAATGGCTTCCAGTCCAGAGGCGAAGTTCGCGAACAATTCACCCACGTGATTGACATTGCGCCGACCATCCTCGAGGTGACCGGCATCCCAGAACCAGAATATGTAAATGGGGTTAAGCAGATCCCTATACAGGGAACGAGTATTGCCTACACCTTTGACGATGCCGATGCAGCTGAGCGCCATACCATCCAATATTTTGAAGTCGTGGGTAACCGCGGGATATACGCCGATGGATGGCTGGCTCGAGTGGTCCTGAAAGCACCTTGGGAACCCAAAAAACGTCATGAAGTGACTGACGATGCCGGATGGCAACTCTACGACACTCGAGTGGACTTTAGCCTTAGCAATGATCTCGCCAGTCAGGAGCCCGAGAGACTGGAGGCAATGAAACAACTGTTTTTAGAAGAGGCCATCGCTAACCACGCATTGCCCGTGGATGATCGACTGCTCGAAAGACTGCTGCCTCAGGTAGCAGGCCGCAAATCGCTAATGGCAGATCGGAAGTCGATCACGCTCTATCCGGGCACGTTTGGCATCAATGAGAACGCTTTCATTGATGTAAAAAATCGATCCACCAAAACGACCGCTGAAGTGACCGTCAGTGATCGCTACAACAATCACGGTGTCCTGATTGCCCAAGGCGGCCGGTTTGGTGGCTGGGCCATGTTTATTGAGGACGGCAGACCTGGTTATGTCTACAACAATATTGGCGAACTCACTGTATTGCAGAGCAATCAGATGTTGCCCGAAGGCTCACATCAGATTGCTGTCGATATCGATTACGACGGAAACGGCTTAGGTAAAGGCGCCAATATTTCGCTAGAGGTGAATGGAAAGTCCGTTGCGAGTGCCCGCCTCGAGACCACCGTCTTATCGCGGTTCTCATTCGATGAAGGCGCCGATATAGCCAAGGATCGCGCGACGCCCGTACTGATGCGTAATGTCGGCCCCAAACGGCATAGCGCATACACGGGCGAACTCGCGCATGTGACTATCGAAGTGCAATAGAATGTCCGAAGGCCCCGATCATCGGGGCCTCATCTTCAACGTCAACAGGGGGCTCAATTAGGGTCTTGGCCAGGTTGCCGCTCGGATGACCCGGGGAAATCTTTTCGCGAAGCCGACATGAATCCTGAGCCATCAGATCAATCCTTCTGTGTCGACATGCTGATCGTCGGTGCTGGGTTTGGCGGTATCTGCATGGGAATCAAAGCCAAAGGGGCGGGGCTGAGCGTTGTGATTCTGGAGCGTGCTGGTGATATCGGCGGCACGTGGCGGGAGAACGTCTATCCGGGTTGTGCTTGTGATACACGGTCGCACCACTACAGTTTCTCTTTCTTTATGAAGTCAGACTGGTCGCGTCGATTCGCCGGCCACGCGGAAATACTCGAATATCTGCATAACGCTGTCGATGCTTTCGAGCTGCGTGATGACATCCACCTTAATCAAACTGTACGGGCCTTGCATTTTGATGAAGATTCTTCGACCTGGTCGGTAAAGACGGCATCAGGCACGGCATATCGTGCGCGCTTTGTGGTTTCCGCCGTGGGCCAGCTCAATCAACCCGCCTGGCCGGATCTTCCCGGTCTTGAGACTTTCTCTGGAAAGCGTATGCATTCGGCAACATGGGATACATCCTACGACTTGAAGGGTAAGACTGTGGCCGTTATTGGGAATGGCGCCAGCGCAGTGCAACTGATTCCCGAGGTCGCAAAAAAAGCAAAGCACCTGACGGTTTTCCAAAGATCTCCCAACTGGGTCGTGGAACGAAACGATCGAGCATTTCGCGAGATCGAAAAAACTCTATTTCGATGGATACCTTTTTGGGCGTGGCTGTACCGGTCGTACTTCTATTGGCGCTGGGAGAAATCCTGGCCTGAATTCATCACAAACTCCCGCCCAGCAAAGAAGAAGACGGCGCAGTTGAAAGAACGTGTCGCGCAAGAAGTAAACAGCTCAGAACTTGCAGCGACCCTGACCCCGAAATTTCCACTGGGCTGTCGGCGAATTCTGCTTTCCGACGACTACTACCCCGCGTTACAACGGGATAACGTGGCTGTCGAAACCACGCCTATCGAGCGACTCGATGCCAATTCCCTCGTTACCGCCGATGGTATCCACCATCATGTTGACTGCCTTGTCGCGGCGACAGGTTTTCACTCGCATGATTTTCTGCCCGGGGTTCAAGTTACTGGTCTGGGTAACGCTGATCTACATAAAGAGTGGGAGAACAAGGGAGGGGCCGAGGCGTATCTCGGCATCACCGTCGCAGGATTTCCGAATTTCTTTTTCCTATACGGTCCAAACACGAATCTTGGGCACAGCTCCATCATCTTCATGATTGAATGTCAGGTGCACTACATCCTGAAGACCATTGACCTTCTAAAAAGAAAAGGCGGAAGCGCAATTGAGATCACACACAATTCAATGGGCGAATTCAATCGGACCATCCAACAGAACCTAAAACGTACGGCATGGGCGGGTTCGTGCAACAGCTGGTACAAGAGCGCGCAAGGGAAGATTATCAACAACTGGTCTACCCACACAGTCGGTTACTGGCTGAGAACCAGGCGGCCGATCGCCGGGCATTACCACGTTAAGTGAAGAAGGAGAACGCGGGATGGGTTCCCGGTATGAATCAGGGTCAGGCTGCGCCAGTCGGAATTCGTTTGCCTGCCCAACGCTTCCAGATCGCAGGGATAAGGCACGGCCACCAGCAGGCGTAATAACCACCGGGGAGTTCAGGCGCTGCCGGGTGCGGGCGAAGCTGCCAAAAAGGTGTGCTCGCCCGTAGGTGGTGACCCGAGTGGCGAGTCAACTCAAGCAGAGACCACCGGGACCATCTTGCCTCGGTATTCCAGGAATGCATTTCGGTCTGGCGCTCGTCCCTTCCCCGCCTGAGCCCCCAGTGGCGGATGTAGTTGACGTACTCGAGGGTCAAAATCGCGATTCCCGATAACCCGAGCCAACCGATCGCCATGATGTCTCCATGCGGAAGGGAGAACAAATAGAGTAATGCCGCGAATTGCGCAGCGAGCCACTGATATGACGGGTTGCGTAGACCGGTCCGCCCTTTTCTTGCGTTTACTCTAACTGACGAAACAAACTGACCTGGAATCGTTCTGGCCCAGAACAACCATAAACCCTCTTCTTTTCGGGCACTTGCCGGATCATCCTTGGTGGCGACCCACTTGTGGTGGTTGTGATTGTGTTCGGTGGTGAAGTGCGAGTAGTTCACGCTGAACATAATCAACCGGGCTAACTTATGGGCCAGACTTTTTGGCTTTCGATGCCCCATCTCATGGGCGGTTACGATTGCAGAAGCCGCTGCCGAAAGGCCGGTCGACAATACCGCAGCAAGAAGCCAAAAAGATAGTGAGGCCTCGAGGTAAGCGAATCTGAAAAAAGAGGCGAGCACCAGAAGATGCATCAGGCCATGCATCCAAAGCAATACCTTAAAGGGCAATCCTGATTCTCTTGTTGGGCGAGGGTTTCTGGACTCACCCATGATAATGTCCAACACGGGGCCTACGAACCAAACGAACACCACGCCCATCGCAGTGTATGCACCGCCCAGCAGGTTTCCTGTGATGACGAGAAGCGGGGTGATGAATCCCAGAAGATGCAGTGCCCAAGGTTCGGGCCTAAGGTCAGTCAGTTGAGTCATCTTCTGAATCAATGCGTTAAACGTCTCAGTTACAAGCGTGCGTCTGTGGCCGGCTGTCATCACAGACGGTCACCTGCTTTAAGAACGCCATCGACTGGTTGACAATCGAATCGTCTACCTCGTCGGCCTGCAGCGCGTAAGCTAACTGAACCGTATAAAAACTCTCGTTCCCTGAAATACCCTTTACGTAGGTGAATTCCGGTTTATTCGTCATTGGATTATTCGGGCATCTCAAGAACCACACGGCTACCGGATAATTGTTTTCGCGCCCTTCATGCACGAGCATTCCGCCATACTCCGGACATGCTTCTTCCCATCCATCGGCCATGTGATTGAAAAACTCGACCGGATTCAGATTGGCCGCATCCTGCACAGTCAAAGTCAGCATCTGGCTCCAGTTGTCGACTGTTTCCCCCTTTGGCACCCACTCCTGAAGAAAAAAGGATTCGTCGCCATCCTCAAAGCCCTCTTCGAAGCCGGGTGGCAGGTCAAAATAAATGTTCTCCGAGTTGTCCTGGGCGTGCACGTTACAGACAAGTAAAAACGTCAGAAAAAACGTCAAACCCAGTTTTGGGAACTGCGTAGCAGGACTAGAGTGATGCATCGACAAGGCTCTTAGGTGGCGTAGGAGATTTCTGGCTATTCTACCTTCGCGTTAACGTTCAACGTCCAAAATGGCTATCAGATTTGGCGAAGAGTCCGGGCCCAACACAAATTGATGACAAAGAGGCGGCGCTAAACGGCGCGTCTCCCCTAGAATACAACTCGCCGACGAGGCAGAAAAGAGACCCGACAAGACAGTGATGCCTTCAAGTACCCTTCGGGGAATCATCCTCATCATGGTCAGCATGACCATTGCGGCATTCGCAGGGGCCATCATGAAACTGCTCGGCGAGCAAATTCCAGCCTATCTGGTGGCCTGGTTTCGATTTCTGGGAATGAGCCTGCTGTTGCTGCCCTATCTGATATGGCGTTTTGGATTTGCCGGGCTTAAACCTGCCCGGCCTGGGATGCAGATGATTCGCGGTCTATCAATGGCCGGTGCAACAACCCTCTTCGTTCTTGGGTCACAGACTGTGGATTATGCGGATGCGATTGCAATTCTCTACGCCTATCCTTTTCTTTTGGTGATCATCGCCGTTGCGTTTCTTAGGGAACGGGCGGGCTGGCCGGTTTGGATTGGCGTCACTGTCGGATTCGCAGGGGTACTGCTGGTCATCCGGCCGGAATTCAAGGAGATCAATACGGGTGCGGTCCTGATATTCCTCTGCGCTGCGGTCCTAAGTATCCAACTCGCGCTGAGTCGTCGACTGGGTGCTGTCTCTCCGCCGTTGATCACGGCATTCGCCGGGGCAGTCTGCGCAACCGCTGTCTTAACGCCCTTCCTGCCCGG
>NZKZ01000034.1 GCA_002694065.1 Acidiferrobacter sp. | reverse complement strand
GACCAATTTCCCCAGGGCCGCGGTGTTGCTGTAGTCAGCCTCATGGCCCGCCGGACGAGGCAGTTCTGCCTCACCGAACTCTCCTGACATCATGACCAGAGTCAACTCGCCGGCCATAATCATCGCGACAATCAGACCCAAAGGCAGATAGTTAGCAAACCCCGCGCGCATTTGGGCGATATCGATATCCAGCATCATGATGACAAAAAGGAACAACACCATCACCGCCCCGACATACACCAGGACGAGCGTGATCGCCAGGAACTCGGCCTCAAGGGTTAACCACAAGCAGGCTGCGCTAAAGAAGGCCAGCACCAGAAAGAGTGCCGCGCGAACCGGGTTGCGGACGGTCACCACCAATAGGCTGGACACAACCAGGATAGCGGCAAAAACGTAAAAAACGATCTGAAGAAAAGTCATAGGCTAGCGGTACGGGGCATCCGCCCTTCGGGCTCCCGCGATCGACCCCTCATGGGCGTCGCCAATCCGAAGCAGATCGTCCTTGCTGATGGTTCCAGAGGCGCCCGTCTCGAAATGATATTCATGCAGGTCAGTCAGCACGATTGAATCGACCGGACACGCCTCCTCACAATAGCCGCAGTAAATACACTTAAAGAGATCGACATCGTAGCGGGTGGTGCGACGCGTGCCGTCATCGCGCTCCTCGGACTCTATCGTGATCGCCAGGGCCGGGCAGACGGCTTCACACAATTTGCAGGCGATGCACCTTTCTTCGCCATTGGGATAACGCCGCAATGCATGCAGTCCACGGAACCGCGGGGATTTGGGGGTCTTCTCCTCTGGATACTGAACCGTAAACTTCTTCCGAAAGAAGTAACCCCCCGTCACTGACAGACCTCGAAGCAGTTCCGCCAACGACCAGGTTTTAAGGAATCTAGTCAACATAGTCTTCTAACCAAACCAGTGCCCAATCGGAGTAAAAAATTTCGCGACCCCGATGACGGTAATCCACACCAGGGTAACGGGGATGAACACTTTCCACCCCAGACGCATGATCTGGTCATACCGATACCGTGGGAATGTCGCGCGAAACCAAAGAAACAAAAACGCGACTGCCGCCAATTTCCCAAAAAACCAGAAGATCCCCGGGATCCAGGTCAAGGGCGCGATCTCAAGCGGTGCGTGCCAACCGCCAAGAAACATGATGACGGTCAGTGCCGAAATCAGAATCATGTTCGCGTACTCTGCAAGGAAGAAGACCGCGAAGCCCATTCCCGAATAATCGACATGAAAACCTGCCACGATCTCTGACTCACCCTCAGCTACGTCAAAAGGAGAACGATTGGTCTCGGCAACGCCGCTGATCAGATAAACCAGAAAAAGCGGGAACAGCGGCAGGAAGAACCATTCGTGTATCCCCCCCGACTGGGCAACTACAATCTCCCGCAGATTTAGGGAGCCCGCAGCCATGAGGACTCCGACGAGGGCAAAACCCATAGCGATCTCATAAGCAACGATCTGCGCTGCAGACCGCATTGCTCCGAGAAACGCGTACTTCGAGTTGGACGCCCAGCCTGCGATGACCACGCCGTACACGCCCATCGACGTGAGAGCGAGGACGTACAGCAAGCTCGCATCGATATCCGCCAGCACCAGGGTATCGGTAAAAGGAACGACGGCCCACGCTCCCAGCGCCGGAGCAAGTGCCAGAACGGGGGCTATCAGAAACAGATATCGATCCGCGTTGGTCGGAATGATCATCTCTTTGAACATCAGTTTGACCGCGTCCGCAATCGGCTGAAGCAGACCCTTCGGTCCCACGCGATTGGGCCCCACCCTCACATGCATATAGGCGATCACCTTGCGCTCAGCAAGTGTGTAGTACGCCACCATCCCGAGCAGCGGCAGGATGATCGCCCCGATCTTCAGACCCAACTGCAGGAACAGAGGCAACTCGTTCCAAAGGATAATCAGGGCTTCGGCCACGTTAGGTCACCGGCCTGATTCTGACGGCCGAATCCCCACCGAATCCCGCGGTGGCGACTGAACCCGAAAAAACAAACACCGAACCCCGTGCAACACCGCTATCTTCGGTAACCCGCAGGGTGGCTTGGTGATGCTCCCCTACCAACAGCACTCGAGATGCCCCGGCGAGACCCGCCGCTTCCAGGTCTTCAGGATGAAGACGACAAAACGCCTCCGACGAACCATCGCGCGTTTTGGCAAGCGCGCGGGAACGCCGAACGATCGGATCTGCTTGGTAAATGGAGCGCTCGGCGACCAGGGAAAACCGGTCGTCAGGACGGGTGGACGCAGTCTCACCGTGCCCCAGGATCGGGATCTCCGGATTAGCGGCACACATTAAGACCCCAGGAGGATGACCGAGTTCCGTGGCGACCTGCGCCACATCGTCATAGTCGAAATCGGGCAAAGACAGGAAGTTCCCCAGGACGCGCAAGACCTTCCATCCCGGACGGGAATTGCCCCGCGGAGTGAGCGCTGGGCTGGAAACCTGAACCGTGCCGTTACAGTTGAGATAACTGCCGGAGCACTCGGTATACGGAGCGATAGGCAGCACAATATCTGCTTGATCAGGCACTGCAGACCGAAAGGTACTGAAGGAGATGACCGTTTGCGCCCGATCAAGCATACCCTGCAGTCGGATCGGGTCGGAGTGGTCAATCGAAGACTCCACGCCGTACAGCAAAACCGTATTCAAATTAAGGTCCGCGATCTGGGACGCATTGGCGCCTGCCGTCTTCGCGGGCTTCCCCTGCGCAGTTCTATGCGGTACCGCACCCGCCCACCATGCACCGGCACTGTTTGCCGGGGCTAAAGCACCGAGCCTCATGCCTGTCTGTTGTGCGAGACGCGCCGCCAGCGTCCGAATCGTCCCAGCCTCCGGATGATTGAGAGCGCTCTGCCCCAGCAGGATCATGCCATCGTCTCCGACCTCGCTGAGCAACCCGGACAACCCGTCGCGCTCAGCCGCCTGTGCGCCGGAGTCTGATGCTCCCGCGTTTTTAGCGAGGCCGTGCAATGCACCGGGAAGATCTGCCGGCGTGACACAGCGAAAAGCGGAGAGGGAAAAATTCAAATCCGGGGCATACGAGCCCAGCAGACCCACCACGCCGCCTCGCTCGACCATCTTACGGATCCGCAAAGCCAGCAATGGCGCTTCCTTGCGGGGATTGCATCCCACCAGCAGGACGCCTTTAAGCGACTCGACGTCAGACAGCGCAACCTCGAGGCCGGGGTAACTTGGCGCGACTGCGTCGTCGGAAAAGTCCCGTTCCAACAAGCGGTGATCAATTTGGTCAGACCCGAGTCCACGCAGTATTTTTTGCAGGAGAAAGGATTCCTCCATAGAACTCATCGGATGAATCAGTGCGGCTAGTTGCGAACCGTCTTGTTCAGCACCCTGACGCATCGCTGCAGCTGCCTCGCTAAGCGCCTCTTCCCAGGAAGTCTCGACCAAGCCTTCCTTTCGCCGGATCATCGGCTGGGTCAACCGGTCATCGCACTCTGCGCCTTCGTATGCGAATCTGTCCCGATCTGAGATCCAGCATTCGTTAATCTTCTCGTTGTTTCTGGGGACGACGCGTTTCACTGCCTGGTGAGCCGTCTGTAACGTGATATTGGTGCCAAGGCTGTCGTGCGGACTGATGCCTTCATGACTGAAGAGCTCCCAAGGCCGCGCCGTGAACCGGTAGGGTTTTGAAGTTAGTGCCCCGACCGGACAAAGATCAATGATATTGCCTGAGACTTCGCTATCAACGGAACCATCGAGGTAGGTTTCTATCGTCATATCCTCACCCCGGCCGGTCGCACCCAACTCCATCGTGCCGGCGATCTCCCGACCGAATCGAACACATCGCGTGCAGTGAATGCAGCGTGTCATTGCGGTCGCAACCAGCGGACCGAGGTCCAACGGCGGCTTGGCCCTTTTCTCTTCCTCGTATCGGGACGAGTCCTGCCCGTATCCCATGGCCTGATCCTGAAGCGGACACTCCCCGCCCTGATCGCATACCGGGCAGTCAAGCGGATGATTGATCAGCAGGAATTCCATCGTCCCCTGCTGCGCCTCGACCGCAGTTGCCGAGCGGGTCTGAACGACCATCCCGTCGGCCACCGGAGTCGCACACGCCGGCAAGGGTTTCGGCGCCTTTTCTACTTCGACCAGACACATCCGACAGTTCGCCGCAATCGACAGTTTTGGGTGATAACAAAAACGGGGGATGTAAATATTGGCGGCATCCGCCGCTTCGATAATCATGCTCCCGGGTTGAGCTGTCACTTCACGGCCGTCGATGACGACGGTTACGGTGGTCGGCGCATCCATCAGGCCGCCTCCTCGCGAGGAATCATGGCTTCAAATTCGTGCCGGAAGTGTTTCAGGAAGCTTTGGACCGGCCACGCAGCGGCGTCACCCAGCGCGCAGATCGTGCGCCCTTCGATCCGGTCTGCTACTGATTTCAAGCGGTCCAGATCGGCAGGCGTTCCTTCTCCACTGCGGATGCGCCGGATCATGCGATACAGCCACCCGGTTCCTTCACGACAAGGGGTGCACTGGCCGCACGATTCTGCAAAATAGAAAAACGAGATGCGTTCCAGCACCTCCACCATACAGGTGGTTTCGTCCATGACAATCACAGAACCGGCGCCGAGGGCCGACCCAACCTGGGAAAGCCCATCATAGTCCATGGTGCACTCCATGATGGCATCTGCCGGAACGACGGGCACCGAAGAGCCACCCGGAATGACTGCTTTCAGGGCCCGGCCGTCCTGAACACCCCCCGCCATCTCCAACAGATCACGGAAAGGCATCCCCATGGGAACCTCATAGTTTCCTGGCCGGTTAACATGTCCCGAGACGGAGTAAATCTTGGTACCCCCGCTGTTCTCGACACCGATGCTGGAAAACCATTCAGCCCCGTTTCGAATAATCGGAGGAATTGAAGCGAGAGTCTCAGTATTGTTAATCGTGGTGGGTTTGCCAAAAGCGCCTACCTGGGCAGGAAACGGGGGCTTGAAACGCGGCTGGCCTTTTTTTCCCTCGAGCGACTCCAGCAGTGCCGTCTCCTCGCCGCAGATATATGCCCCCGCACCGCGCTGACTGTGCAGTTCAAACGCGATGTCAGATCCCTTTAGATTCTCGCCCAGCAGACCAGCTTGCCTTGCCTCGGCCAGAGCGGCTTCAAAGCGCTGCCAGGGTTCGTAATATTCACCGCGTATGTAATTGAAACCCACGGTGGCGCCGATGGCATATCCGGCAAGCGCCATACCTTCGATCACCTGATGCGGATTAAACCGAAGAATATCCCGATCCTTGAACGTTCCGGGCTCGCTTTCGTCCGAATTACAAACAATGTACTTCTGCCCTTGTGCGTCCCGCGGCATGAAGCTCAGTTTTAGCCCCGTCGGAAATCCCGCTCCGCCGCGGCCCCGTAACCCTGAGGATTTCAGCGTCTCGATAATCTCTTCACGCGGCGTCTGATTTTTGAGAACTTCTTCCCAAGCCTGGTAACCCCCTCGCTCTCGATAGGATGCCAGAGTCCACGGGGTCACTGCGTCGTGGGGCGGCAGGCAAACGCGGATCTCTGATGGGGCACTCATCGATACCGCTCCAGAATCTTGTCCAATTCATCTGCCTTGAGATCCTCATGGTAGTCATCTCCCACAGCCATCATGGGCGCCCCGCCGCATGCACCGAGGCACTCAGCGGCAAACACCGTGAACCGACCATCTGCCGTTGTCTCTCCCGCTTCAACCCCCAAGTTCTGACATAACGACTCCATGATTCCATCAGCCCCGCGCAGCAAACAGGAAACGTTGGTGCATACACGCACCGGAAACCTGCCGACGGGTCGCGTATAAAACATGTCGTAAAAAGTAGCAACTTCGAATACCTCGATACGCTCGAGGCCCAGAACCTCCGCCACCGCCTTGACCACGTCTTCGCTGATCCAGCCAAATTCGGCCTGGGCGTACCGCAAAGCTGACTTAACTGCAGCCCGACGCGTGGGATACTTGCCCGTTTCCGCCTCAATCTTTTGGATGATTGTCTCGGGAAGCATGGTGCCTGCCTCTGCCATCAGCGGTCTACCTCTCCGAAAACAATATCCTGAGTCCCGATAATGGCAACCACGTCGGCGAGCATATGACCGCGGGCCATCTCATCCAGAGAGGCCAGATGCGCAAAGCCGGGCGCCCGAATCTTGAGACGGAAAGGCTTGTTCGCCCCGTCTGAGACGATGTAAATGCCAAACTCCCCTTTTGGCGCCTCGACAGCTTGATAGACCTGTCCCGGCGGAGTGCTGTACCCCTCGGTAAACAGCTTAAAGTGATGGATGAGCGACTCCATGTCTTCTTTCATGTCGCTGCGCTCCGGCGGCGCAAGCTTGTGATCGTCGGTCATCACCGGGCCAGGGTTCTGACGAAGCCAGTCGATACACTGGCGAATGACATGGTTCGACTGACGCATCTCTTCAACCCGAACCAGGTAACGGTCGTAGCAATCCCCCGTAACGCCCACCGGGATATCAAACTCCAGCTCAGGGTATACCTCATAGGGCTGCTTGCGCCGAAGATCCCATTCGATACCGGAGCCCCGCAACATTGGGCCGGTAAATCCCAGCTGCATCGCCCGTTCTGGCGTAACGATCCCGATATCGACCGTCCGCTGCTTCCAGATGCGGTTATCGGTCAGAAGATTTTCGTATTCATCGACACAGCCGGGAAAGCGGTCGACAAAAGACTCAATAAAATCCAGCACCGAGCCTTCCCGATTGATGTTCTTCTGTCGGACTTCATCCTCCGAATGTACCCTCGATGCCTCATACTGCGGCATGCGATCAGGCAGGTCACGGTATACCCCGCCCGGGCGGAAGTAAGCTGCGTGCAGTCGTGCACCAGAAGTGGCCTCGTAAACATCACACAAGTCCTCGCGTTCTCGGAACGCATAGAGGAAGACAGCCATTGCGCCGATATCGAGCCCATGCGCCGCAATCCACAGTAAGTGGTTTCTGATTCGGGTAATTTCGGAGAACATGACCCGGATGTACTGAGCCCGAAGCGGGGGCACCACCCCAAGCAGCTTCTCTATTGCCAGAACATACGCGTGCTCGTTACACATCATTGATACATAATCGAGCCGATCCATATAGCCAATGCTATGGTTATACGGCTTGCTCTCCGCGAGTTTCTCTGTGCCGCGATGCAAGAGTCCGATATGGGGATCGATCCGCTCGACCACTTCGCCATCCATCTCCATAACCAGGCGAAGCACTCCGTGTGCTGCCGGATGCTGAGGCCCGAAATTCATGGTGTAGTTGCGTATCTCGCTCACTCGACAGACTCCTGGCGAATGACGCGCGGCACGGTCACCCTGGGATCAATAGAGACGGGTTCGTACACAACACGTCCCTTCTTTTCGTCAAACCGCATTTCGACATGACCGCTCAACGGGAAGTCCTTGCGCATCGGATGCCCAATGAACCCATAATCGGTAAGCAGGCGGCGCAGATCAGGATGCCCATCGAACAGGATACCGAATAAATCGAACGCTTCCCTCTCATACCAGTTTGCGCAAGCCCAGATGCCTACCACGCTCTTGATCCGAGGGTTGTCTTCCGGCAGATAGGCGACCACTCGCAGCCGGTCGTTTCGCGACACGGACAACAGGTGATACACCACGGCAAAGCGTTCTGGATGGCCGCGTAGCGCTCCGTTGCCATTACCATAATCGACCCCACACAGATCAATCAGTTGTTCAAACCGGGTAGTGGAGTTATCCCGCAACGACCGCAAGAACGCGAATGTCTGATCCCGATCGACGATCACTGTGCGCTCGTGAAAAGCCGTAGTAACGGTGGCATCAAACGATGCCGCCAACCCGGCGAGCACATCCTCGTGAGGTTGCTGCTGCTCTTCGCTGTCGGAATGATCAGCGGGCGATAGTGTCGTCACGCTTGATCTTCTTTTGGAGCTGAATGATTCCGTACATCAGGGCTTCCGGGGTGGGTGGGCAGCCTGGCACGTAGACATCCACCGGAACGATCCGATCACAGCCCCGGACCACCGAGTAAGAGTAGTGATAGTACCCGCCGCCGTTAGCGCAGGAACCCATGGAGATCACCCAACGGGGCTCGGGCATCTGGTCATATACCCGCCTAAGCGCCGGCGCCATTTTGTTGGTCAGCGTCCCCGCTACGATCATCACATCTGACTGTCGCGGACTCGGCCTGAAAATCATGCCGAATCGGTCGAGGTCATAGCGCGACGCCCCCGCGTGCATCATCTCGACAGCACAACAGGCAAGACCAAAGGTCATGGGCCACATGGAACCCGTCCGCGCCCAATTAATCAGGTCGTCCAGGCGGGCAGTTGCCCAGCCCTGCGACATTACGCCTTCAAGCGGCATCAGTCATCACTCCCACTCCAAGGCTCCCTTCATCCACTCGTAAACAAAACCTACAACAAGGACTGCAAGGAATATCATCATCGCCCAAAACCCGAACACCCCTATCTCATCCAAAACAATGGCCCAAGGAAAAAGAAATGCGATCTCGAGATCGAAGATAATGAAGAGAATCGCCACCAGGTAATAACGAACATCGAATTTCATTCTGGCGTCTTCGAATGCCTCAAAACCACATTCATACGCTGATAACTTCGCCGGATACGGATTGCGGGGACTCAATACCCGCCCTGCCGCAAGGGCGACAACGCCAATCACTATCCCTGTCACCAAGAACAGGAGTACCGGAAGATAATTTGCGAGCACTCGACTGGGGAACGCTATCAGAAGCGGTCGAATTGGGAAGCCTAAATTCTAGTCGCACCCATGTAGACGGTCAATCAACACAGCGACGATAGACATCGCTCTTTTGGCTCTTATGATCCCCAGTCAAGGTGCGCCTCCACCCTTTCGAGACTGAGGTGGGAAGGCAGTCCGAGCGGTGCCAAGTCGATAACCACCCAGGGATCGTTCCCCTGAATAATCAGAATGACGCCATCGTCGGTCGATTTGAGTTCACACTGGTTACAGGCATCCACTCCGACACGCTTCAGAGCCGGCATTAAATCAACGCCAGATGAATCCTGCGCCCCAAAGAGAAGCATTGACTCGAGCTTGACCGTTACCGTCTTTGACCCCGTTTCCTGATCCGAAGGATCAAAACGCAGACGCATATCGGCGCGCACGGGCTCTGGGAGATTGAACCTCAGAACCTCCCTGCCCTGACCAGACGAGCGATGCGTAGATTTTTGCTCCTCGGAGAATGCTTCCCCCGAGGCCCAATAGATCGCCGCGAAACAGCTCCTCCCGCCACTGGCTGAATCGACCGAAGGATCCCCAAGACGCTCAAGTACCTGTTGTTTCAGGACTTCAACCCCTTCCCAGGATCCCAGATCGACCAACGACTCAAGATCCGTTTTGGCGAACTCAAAAAATTCATCCAACACGGAAGTTGCCCACAACTGGTCATCTATTCCGCTGGGAGGGTCACCCTCAGAAGGCCACGGAAATATTTCGGGCACCAACTCTCCAGTATCGCTGG
>NZKZ01000033.1 GCA_002694065.1 Acidiferrobacter sp. | reverse complement strand
TGCGGTAGTTAATGCCGATCTTAAGGTCTTCGGGATACAAGGGCTTCGCGTCGTAGACGCATCGATTTTCCCCAATATTACCTCTGCCAACACCAACGCCCCCACGATCATGGTGGCTCACGAGGCTGCTCGGCGCATTTTGAAACATCTGGATTCCTGAGGCCTCTGTGTTCCCATGTTTTGGAAGAACGCAAAGCGGTTCTTGATCTTCTGGTCCTTTGTCCTGCTCGCAGCCTATTTGGTTTATATCTATCCGCTGCATCGACTGACCACATGGTTGGGTTATCCCACCCTGTTGAACGTTCCGGCAATCGTGGGGCTTTGGTTTGCCGTCACTGCAATCCTATGGCTCTCCTTCAGAAGCTCCAGCCGTGCGCTGGAAGTCGTTCTCTACAACTGGATGGGTATCGGATTTGTATTCTTTACGCCTTGCCTGCTCTATGAAGTATTACGACTCGGTGTCCCGATAAATGATCGCTGGGCTGCCCTATTGATTCTCGTAATTGGAATCGGTGTCGTTGTCTTTGCATTTGCGAATGCGCAGCGCCTGTACTGCAAGCAACTTCGCTTTAGCGATCCCCGGTTTACGCGAAAAACCCGTCTTGTCCAGATCAGCGACGTACATATCGGATCCCGGTCCGCCGGGTTTCTCGCGCGAGTGGTGAGAACCATCAATCACAAGGATCCGGATTTCGTGCTGATCACAGGGGACTTTCTGGACGCAAAACGAGTGGGGCCAAAAGACATTGCCTCGCTGAGCAGTCTAAAGGCACCGATCTATTTCTCGATCGGCAACCATGAACGCTACGCTGGACTTGAGTGGGTCATTCCCATGCTAGAAGACGCAGGCTGCGTACTTTTACGAACCCAGGCGATGACTTTCGGGAACCTGCAATTGATCGGGATCGACGACGCGGAAGATCAACATCAGGTCGAAAATGAACTTGCCAAAATTGACCTGAAGCCTGAATGCTTTAAAGTGCTTATGTACCACCGACCGCTGGGTTGGGAGGCAGCGGTCGGCTCAGGAATTGACCTGATGCTCTGTGGACACACTCACAACGGCCAAATCTTTCCCTTTAACTGGCTGGTGCGCCAACAGTTCCAGAAAGTCCGCGGACTGCATATCCGGGACGACTGCCATCTCTATGTCTCACCCGGTACCGGTACCTGGGGCCCCGCGATGCGGCTTGGCTCACGCAACGAGATCACCTGCATTGATCTCAAGTCTTGACCCAGCATCATGCTCCGCTCTGAATCCTTAATGACGGCACTCAGCTCATGGATGATCAAGGGCTAGCTAATCCCGCACCACTCCACCACGGCCTTCGCTGATACTTTGGCAGTGGTGACCAGAGATTCAATATCGACATATTCGTCGATTCCATGAAATCCATCCCCATTCGGACCATATATCACGCCATCACACCCCGCGCCTGCATAGTGAGCCGCATCTGTGACGGCGACGAAGCCCTCGATACGCGGCTTTTGCCCCAGTCCCGTGATCGATCCAACCAGAGACTGCACCAGCGGATGTTCGGTCGAGGTATTTAGCGGCGGGAAATGTAAGCCAGCAAGATCCCAGGTCACGGTCGCAGGGTGATCACGCGTCCAACTGAACTGTTGACAGAAATGTTGAACAAAATCTTCGAACTCCTGCCTTACTTGCTCCTTGGTTTCCGTGGGCAGAAATTTGAGATCGAATTCAATAACACAAGTATCCGGCGTTATCGCGGGGTTGTTAGTAATTTCAGGACGACCGTCCTCACCAAATCCTGCCCCCGCGATCATCACTCCAGGATTAATGGTCGTAATTCCGGGCGGCAAGCTTGGATGATATTTGCGCATACCCCAGTCACGCTCCAGCTCACGAAGATTGTTTAGGAACAATACCCCAAGTTCTAATGCGTTGACGCCAGGGGCTGGTTTTTGATGTTCCGGTGTCTGAGGATAAATTGAGTTGTAACGCCATCCCGCGTGACTGTTCTTCCCACGAAACGTTACCCGCACCCATTCCAACCCCCCCTCGGAAGGTTGAATGGCGCCATAAGTTGGCTCTCCAATAAGGACGGCATCGCCTGGCCTATATCGCTTAAGCAAGTCCATGCAGCCGAATCCGCCGGCTTCCTCATCCACCACAGCGTGGACACTGAGTTCTCCTTGAAGGTCCAGACCAATCTCCTGGATCGCCTTGCAACCAGTTATGTAGGCAGCGAGACCACCTTTCATATCGAGAGCGCCTCGGCCATAGATTCGATCCTCCCTAATCTCGGCCGAAAATGGGTTTACAGACCACAAGTTAAGGTCACCGACTGGGACAACGTCAACGTGCCCGCATAGGGTCAGACTCCTTTTCTCGGTTCCCGGTTTTTTTCCTATCAGATTCGGTCTTCCGGGAAGGTCTTCGGGAACACACTGCTCAGTCTCAAACCCCAAACTTTGT
This sequence comes from Acidiferrobacter sp., assembly GCA_002694065.1. GTDB lineage: Bacteria > Pseudomonadota > Gammaproteobacteria > Arenicellales > UBA868 > UBA868. The sequence continues at coordinate 2,213 of NZKZ01000033.1, read as the reverse complement.
AATTCTGGCTCGAGAAAATTCTGAAATTCGGCCTCCCGGTTCAGATCCTCATCCAGTTCAAATTTGGGATTCACTGTGGGAATTTTCACCATCTCTCGTGTCAGTTCGATGAGATATTCCTTTTCTTTTTCAATTCGCTCGAACAGAGGCGATACCCAGTCATTATCAATAGCCATCATTTCCCCCCTTGAGGAATCAATAGGACATTCTAGTTTCGGAACTCTCCTAAAAAAACCGTCTGGGACTAGAATCGCCTGCCGAACCTGAACTTTACAAGCCTCCTCGATTTCTACGCACTAGACGGAGCTTTGCAGATCCATGCGCCATACATCCTACGTCGGCATCTGTATCGTTGTTTTTATCTCAGCTGGGGCCTGGGGGCTTTATTGGCTGCCTCAGCGGCTGCTCCTTGATTTGGGTATGACGGGGGGATGGGGCACCGTTGGACAATATCTGATCTCGTTTATCGTTCTGGTCCCGGTAGCGATATGGCGCCTCTACAAAGGACAGGACATTGGTTTACAGCACTGGCTCTGCGGTTTACTTTTGGGAAGCGGAGCCATCTTTTACGCAAACTCCTTCCTGGTAACAGAGGTAATCCGGGCGCTGGTATTTTTTTATCTTGCACCTCTTTGGGCCAGCCTGATTGAAGCCGTCTTTTTGAAGCGTAGACTGAAATGGTCGCGTGTGGTGACCGTGACTCTGGCACTGGCGGGCGTCTGGGTGGCTGTTGGTCTGGAAGTCGGCATTCCTCTTCCGATTTATTTAGGCGATTGGTTTGGTCTGATTGCGGGGATACTTATTACCGCGGGCGCCGCCCGTACGGAGATCGAAAAACCTCAGGGAATATTTCCCCTGCTGTTCATGGTGATCATCTTTGGCCTATTTGCAACCGTCGCTCAATATCCGCTGCTTGCTGACGCGCTTGGCGCAATGCCTTCGATCCAGAATGTCATGTCCAGCCTTCCTCTGCTACTGGGCATCTCTTTGTTTTTTGTCTTGCCGACGACGGCAATTATTTTTTGGTCGCCCTCAAAAATCGGTACCGGGGTTTTCGGCATCCTGATCCTTTCAGAGCTCGTGGTCGGCGTAATCAGCGCGGCCTTGCTTACCGATGAGCCGTTTGGCTGGCCCCAGATTGTCGGCACCGCGCTGATTCTTGCTGCCGGTGTACTGGAAGTAGTTGCCAGCAATCGGTCGACATTGCCGAAGGCGCTCACACCAAATTGAGTTCAGTCTGGTGTGGGTCCTTTGCCGACGGTCGCGACACGCCGATCGATCTGCTCCACCACCGACACTTCGCTATCCAGCATTTAAGGTCATTGAGCGCCAGGCGAAAGGGGCGCAGCGTCTCTGAAGACCGGCAAGTTTGGGATTCGCACATAAAGCTTCCTTCCTCTGCGGTTGCTCGCGGAGGCATCTTGCCGGCTTCGGGGGCTCACTGGATGAGTTCCCCTTGAGAAAAATTGCGCTCGACGCGGTAAACCGCTCCTGTCGGGTGCAACTTGCTGGAAAAAAGCGCAAATGATTCAACCGAAAAGGAATCGCTTTTCGCAAGGTATAGTGTCTCAAGAAACCGACTGACATCCTCGTAGGTCGCGCCATTTAGGCGTGCCAGGGTCAGATGCGGCCGGAACTTTCGCGCCTCGATCTCGATGCCGAGGGCCTGACACTGTTTAGAGACCCTCTTCTGGAGTGCGATTAACTCCGGACTTTGACAGGCATCCGCCCAAAGAGTCCGCGGCACCTTCTTGCTCCCAAAAAAGCCCACCTTCTGGAACTGAAGTGCAAAAGGCATGAATTCAATGCTTTCAAGGCTTTGGCAAACCTCATGATAAACACCAATTGGTTGTTCGCCCAGGAACGCTAGCGTCAGATGCATCTGATCGGGTTGAGCCCAGCGCGCTCCTCTTATCGCCATTCGCCACCCAGTGAGTTGCTCCTTGACAGTGTCCGGAATATCAATCGCGACAAATAATCTCAATATGCAGAATCTCCACGTTCCATTGGTGGGATCACCCTCCCGCAATCACGATGCTAAAATGACCGTCGTCTCAAATCCAAAACTAATTTGCGAGACAGCAGCGTCGGAAAGCTATCGTTAAGTCGTGACGCAAATGCCGAGGTGGCGAAACTGGTAGACGCGCCAGACTCAAAATCTGGTGGTGGCAACACCGTGTCGGTTCGAGTCCGACCCTCGGTACCATTTGAAG
>NZKZ01000032.1 GCA_002694065.1 Acidiferrobacter sp. | reverse complement strand
TTAGGACTAGACAGAAAAATGGCAAGAGGCATCAACAAGGCAATCGTGGTGGGCAATCTTGGACGGGACCCAGAGGTCCGTTATTCGGCAAACGGCAATGCAATTGCCAATGTCACCATTGCTACCACAGACAGTTGGAAAGACCGTCAATCCGGTGAACGTCAGGAAAAGACGGAATGGCACCGGGTGGTCTTCTTCGGCAGGCTTGCAGAAATCGCCGGCGAGTATCTGAAGAAAGGGTCTCAGGTGTACGTCGAAGGTCGCCTGCAGACGCGTAAGTGGGAAGACCGGGACGGAAACGAGCGGTATACCACCGAGATCGTCGCCGCCGACATGCAGATGTTGGGAGGCCGCGGCGGCGGAGGTGATACCCAGGGGGGATCGGCTCCGGATTTTGGCGAGACAAGCTCTGGGAGTTCGTCCTCTGGGGATTTCGACGACGACATTCCTTTTTGATCGTTTTTTTGGATCCGAGTCAAAGTTGGGCAGGATCCCGGAATTTTTTCCGGGATAGCCTGTTGTGGCACTCGCCTTTCACGTTTCCCCTGAGTAAACTCAGTGGCGACGAGTTTCTGCTAAGCCTGGACCGTGAGATCGGGCACCCCTAGAGGCAGACTCGAAGAAGGCTCAAGGAGAGGATATGGGCAATTCGCTTGAATTGCAGGGAGATACTTTTCCGCAGTTGCTGTTGCAGCGGCTCAAGCATGATGCCGAGCGCCCGGCAATGCGCGAGAAAGCCTACGGCATTTGGCAGACCTGGACTCTGGGAGAGCTCTGCGAAGAATCCTTCGCGCTAGCGGCAGGGCTGGCTGATCTTGGCTTCGCCCGAAACGACACCCTGGTCATTATCGGAGATAACCGGCCGCGCCTTTACGGGTCAATGATCGCTGCACAGGCGCTGGGCGGTGTGCCCGTGCCTGCCTACCAGGACTCTGTCGCTGAGGAGATTCAGTATGTGGTGGATCACGCCGAGGCGCGCTTCATCATCGCGGAAAACCAGGAGCAGGTAGACAAGGCTCTTGAAATTAAAGAGCAATGTCCCCGGGTGGCGTTTGTTATCTATTGCGACCCCAAGGGCCTGCGCAAATATGATCCGCAGGTAGTTATGGATATCCAGACGGTCATGGCACGAGGCCGTGAACTTCTAAAGGCCGATCCGGATAAGGTCAACGCGGAGATTCAAAAAGGCAAGTCGTCTGATACCTCGATAATCCTTTATACCTCAGGCACGACGGGAAGACCCAAAGGAGTGGTGCTGTCCCACGAAAATCTCCTGGTTACTGCCCGCAACACCAATGCGTTTGACGGGATCACTGCTGAAGAGGAAGTGCTTGCCTACCTGCCCATGGCGTGGGTGGGAGACAACGTGTTCTCGTTCGCGATGGGTTTTGTCGCAGGTTTTTGTGTCAACTGCCCTGAAAGCACCAACACGGTCGCTCAGGACCTGCGCGAGATCGGACCGACCTTTTACTTTGCGCCGCCGCGGGTTTTTGAGAGCGTTCTCACCAGTGTCATGATCCGGATGAAAGACGCCGGACGCTTAAAGCGCAGTCTCTTTGATCACTTCATGAAAGTCGCCAAAAAGACCGGGGTAGCGCTGATGGACGGCCAGTCAGTGCCGGCCTGGGACCGCTTTCACTATTGGCTCGGTGAGCTGCTGGTCTATGGGCCGCTAAAGAACACGCTTGGCTTGAGTCGGGTCCGGGTTGCTTATACTGCCGGTGAAGCCATTGGTCCCGAGATTTTCGAGTTCTACCGGTCTTTGGGCATCAACCTTAAGCAGCTCTACGGCCAGACCGAGGCCACGGTCTTTATCACTATGCAGCCTGACGGGGTTGTGCGTTCTGAAAGCGTCGGGACACCCCCGCCTGGTGTAGAGGTGCGGATCGAGGAGAACGGCGAGGTGGTGTACCGCAGTCCTGGCGTCTTTAAGGAATACTTCAAGAATCCCGAGGCGACCGCCGAGACCAAGACCTCCGACAACTGGGTGCACACCGGCGATGCGGGCTACTTCGATGACGAGGGTCATCTCAGAATCATCGACCGCGCCAAGGATGTCGGCAAGCTGAATGACAGCAGTATGTTTGCGCCGAAGTTCCTTGAGAACAAGCTCAAGTTTTTCCCCGAGATCAAGGAAGTCGTTACCTTTGGTGATCAGCGCGATTTTGTGACGGCCTTTATCAACATCGACCTTGATGCGGTGGGCAACTGGGCTGAGCGGAATAATGTTGCCTATGCCAGCTACCAGGAGCTCGCGGCGCATCCTGAGGTGTATGCCCTGGTTCAGGGATGCATCGAACAGGTCAACCAGAGTCTTGCACAGGATTCACACCTCTCGTCATCGCAGATTCGACGCTTTCTGATACTGCATAAGGAGTTGGACCCTGATGATGGGGAGCTTACCCGAACCCGTAAGGTGCGCCGGCGGATCATCAACGAGCGGTATGGGGATCTAATTGAAGCGCTGTTCGACGGCCGCACAAACTGCTTTGTCAGCACCGAAGTGATGTTTGAAGATGGTCGTCAGGGCCAGATTGAGGCGGACCTTGAAATTCGGGATGCAGCTGTGTCACAGGAGCCCTCGCGCGCAGCCGCTTGAGTATTCTGACTACAAACGCAGCCCATGCAGCCAATATTGCCTAGAAATCGATTAGCAAGATGACCGACGAGCAGACCAACGAAACTCTCCTGGAAGTAGACGCCATATCGCTGTCCTTTGGCGGTGTGCACGCGCTCGTGGATGTCAGTTTTGATATTCGCAAAGGGGAAGTCCGTTCGATCATCGGCCCTAATGGGGCAGGCAAGAGCTCGATGCTCAACGTGATCAACGGCTTTTATCACCCCCAGGAAGGCACCATTACCTACCAGGGGCAGGCCAGAAAGCAGATGCGCCCCCATGATGCCGCGGCCGGCGGTATTGCCAGAACGTTTCAGAACATTGCGCTTTTCAAAGGCATGAGCACTCTGGACAACATCATGACTGGCCGCAACACCCATATGAGCAAGTCGCTTTTCTGGCAGGCATTGCGTATCGGTCCGGCGCAGCGTGAAGAGATAGAAAACCGGGAGTTTGTCGAGCATGTAATTGATTTTCTCGAGATTCAGTCTATTCGAAAAACTCCGGTGGGCCGCTTGCCCTACGGGCTTCAAAAACGGGTAGAACTGGGCCGGGCGCTGGCAGCGGAACCCACGTTGCTGTTGCTGGATGAGCCCATGGCCGGGATGAATCTTGAAGAAAAAGAGGACATGAGCCGCTTCATTCTAGAGACCAACGATGAATTTGGAACCACCATTGCTCTCATTGAGCACGATATGGGCGTGGTGATGGATATCTCCGACCGCGTGGTGGTGTTGGATTACGGGCGTAAAATTGCGGAAGGCACGCCCGAGGAAGTACGTGCCAATCAGGATGTAATCGATGCCTATCTTGGAGTGAGCCATGACTGAGAGGCTCGCAACAGGGCAGAGTTCACCAGCCGGAATTAAATCCGGATTTAGAGAGATACGCTGATGGCTTTCGATATCTTTTTGCTGGAAGTGATCATCAGCGGTCTGATGACCGGGGTCATGTACGCGCTGGTCGCCTTGGGCTTCGTGCTGATTTTCAAGGCGTCGGGGATTTTTAATTTTGCGCAGGGTGTCATGGCGCTATTTGCCGCGTTGGCGCTTTACGATTTTCTGGCCGAAGATGGTTGGTTTTTTGCGGTTTTTGGCTTCACGCTACCCGTATGGTTGGCCATTCCCGCAACGGGGCTCATCATGGTGGTGTTGGCATGGGTGATTGAGCGAACGGTCTTGCGCTTTATGGTTAAGCAGAACGAAATCATCCTGTTTATGGCGACCATCGGCCTTGCTTTTGTGCTCGAAGGCCTTGGCGACATTCTTTTTGGATCTGACGTCAAGCCGCTTGATATCGGGATTCCCCAGGGCGCTTCTGACTGGTTACTGGATAACTTCAACCTATATATCGAGCAGCTTGAAATCTTTGCTGCCGGAACCGCGGCTGTTCTTGTAGTCGTGTTGGCCATTTTCTTCCAGCGTACCCGCATTGGCCGGGCCCTTCGTGCCGTGGCAGACGATCATCAGGCAGCACTCAGCGTCGGCGTGTCGCTCGACAAGATCTGGGTGATTGTCTGGTCGGTCTCCGGCATCGTGGCGCTGGTGGCAGGCATCATGTGGGGCAGCAAATCTGGCGTGCAGTTCTCGCTTTCCCTGATTGCGCTCAAAGCCCTTCCCGTGCTTATTCTCGGGGGATTCACTTCAGTCCCGGGTGCGATCGTCGGCGGATTGATTATCGGTGTGGGCGAAAAACTTGCTGAGGTCTATATCGGCCCAATGGTAGGAGGAGCAATTGAAAACTGGTTTGCCTACATGCTGGCGCTGGCGTTCCTGCTGTTCAGGCCTCAAGGGCTTTTCGGCGAACGTATTATTGAGAGGGTCTGACGATGTTCTATCGAGAAAGCGGCCAGCTCAAGTCTAGTTATATCGCGGATCAGGCGATGTTCCCGATCGCTCAGGATCGCTGGTTTGTGATCGGCGTGCTTGCTGTGGCATTTCTGGTGGCTCCGTTCTTTATCAACGAGTATTGGGCCAACGCGATACTACTGCCGTTTCTGGTTTACGCGCTTGCGGCCCTTGGGTTGAATATCCTTACGGGCTACTGCGGTCAGGTGTCACTCGGAACCGGGGCCTTCATGGCGGTTGGGGCCTACGCGTCATTCAAGTTGGTCGGATTTTTTCCGGAGCTGAATTTCCTGATTGTGTTGGCACTCTCGGGTGTCGTCACGGCAGCGGTGGGTATGATTTTCGGACTGCCGAGCCTGCGCATCAAAGGCTTTTATCTTGCGGTTGCCACGCTCGCGGCGCAGTTTTTCTTGGTCTGGATGTTCAATAAAGTAGGTTGGTTCTACGACTACAACCTGACTGGCATGATCACGGTAAGGCCGATCGACTTTTTCGGTATCCGGATCACAGGTCCTGAGGCTACTCCGGCTGCCAAGTACCTCTTCACCCTGACGGTGGTTGCTGTGCTCGCGCTTAGTGCTAAGAATATTGTGCGCGGCAGAATCGGTCGCGAATGGATGGCAATTCGAGACATGGATATCGCTGCCGAACTCATTGGAATTCGCCCTTTGCAGGCCAAGCTTTCCGCATTTGCCGTGAGTTCTTTTTATGTTGGGGTTGCCGGTGCGCTGTATTTCGCGGTGTACCTTGGGTCCGTGGAGCCCGTGGAGGCGTTTGATATCAACCAGTCGTTTTACGTACTGTTTATCATCATTATTGGCGGACTGGGCAGTGTTTTGGGGGCATTTTTAGGAGCTGCCTTCATCGTCCTCGTCCCCATTCTATTAAAGAACATTATGGTAGGAGGCATGGGCTTTGATTCAGGCATGGCGGGTCATGTCGAGATCCTGCTGATGGGCCTACTGATCATCTTTTTCCTGATCGTTGAGCCGCATGGGCTTGCCCGGCTGTGGCAGATCGCGAAGGAGAAACTGCGGCTCTGGCCGTTCCCGCACTAGGGAACAAAGGAGCCGCAAACTGCTGTATCAACCACAACACTAAGAGGAGGCTATTGATGAATCTTAGAAAACTGACCGGAGCCGCTGTAGCGGCAGTGTTGGCTTTGCCGATGTTCGCATCGGGTGCCAATGCCTACGAACTGGTACTTCCCACGCTGGATTACCGTACCGGCCCTTATGCGCCGAACGGTATTCCTGTGGCGAATGGCTATACCGACTATTTGACCATGCTCAACGAGCGTGACGGCGGTATTAACGGTGTCAAGATCAAGCACGTTGACTGTGAAACCGGTTACAACACCAAGAAAGGTGTTGAGTGCTACGAAAAGGTCAAGAATACGCCGCCTTCAGGCGCGCTCGCTATCCAGCCCCTGTCCACGGGTATTACCTATCAGCTGATTCCCAAGGCGGCGGTGGACGAGATTCCGATCTTTTCCATGGGCTACGGCAGAACGTCCGCGGCCAACGGCAAGGTGTTTCCATGGGTGTTCAACTTCCCGGCCACTTACTGGAGCCAGGCCACGGCTTTGGTTCAGTACATCGCTGATCAGGAAGGCGGTTTCGATGCACTGAAAGGCAAGAAGATCTATCTCGTGTACCACAACTCGGCCTACGGCAAAGAGCCCATCCGGACTCTGGAAGCCATGGCTGAAAAGTTTGGTTATGAGTTTCGCGGACTGCCCGTAGATCACCCGGGTCAGGAACAGAAAGCGACCTGGTTGCAGATCCGAAAAGAAAAACCGGACTGGGTGCTGATGTGGGGCTGGGGTGTGATGAACCAGGTGGCCATCAAGGAAGCCGCTTCCATCCGCTATCCGATGGATCACTTCATTGGAGTCTGGTGGTCGGGCTCTGAAAACGATGTTATGCCTGCCGGTGATGCCGCAGATGGATACCTTTCTGGTGCGTTCCATGCACCTGGTGGAGGATTCCCGGTGCATGACGACATCCGTAAGTACGTTTATGACAAAGGGTTAGGCAAGGGTGATCGTGACCGTATCGGGGAAGTGCTCTACAACCGGGGCATGGTCGGTGCCATGTGGACGACCGAAGCTATCCGTAAAGCGATGGAAATTCATGGCACCAAGGAAGTCACGGGTAAGCATGTCCGGGACGGTTTCGAGGCGCTTAATGTCGATGAAGCGCGACTCGAAGAGTTGGGCCTAGGCGGCTTTACCTATCCGGTGAAGATCACCTGTGCAAACCACGAAGGGCCCGGTAAAGTGGCCGTCCAGCAGTGGGATGCGAAAGCAAAGCAGTGGAATATCGTTTCGAAGTTCTATGAGCCGCTACGTGATGTGACCGGCCCACTTATCGAGGCAGACTCAGCAGCATACGCGGCTGAGAACAACGTAACGCCTCGCGACTGCTAACAGGCGATTCGTTTTGGTCATGATGACGGGAGAGACTCCATGAGCGCCGTTGCTGAAACCAACAGCGAATCCCTGCTGGTGGTCAACAATATCGAGGTGATCTATGACCATGTGATCCTCGTGCTGAAAGGGGTCTCTCTCGAAGTCATGGAAGGGGGTGTCGTGGCCTTGCTTGGCGCCAATGGCGCGGGCAAGTCCACCACGCTCAAGGCGATTTCCAATCTCCTGGGTGCCGAGCGTGGTGATGTCACCAAAGGGACCATTACCTTTAAGGGAGAGGATGTGCACAGCCTCACCCCTAACGAACTGGTGCGTCGGGGAGTGATTCAGGTCATGGAAGGCCGGCACTGTTTTGAGCATTTAACCGTAGAAGAAAATCTCCTGACTGGCGCCTATACCCGAAAAGACGGACGCAAAGGGATTTCGGATGATCTTGAGTTGGTCTATCAGTACTTTCCGCGCTTAAAGGAGCGTCGTACCAGTCAGGCGGGTTATACCTCAGGTGGTGAGCAGCAGATGTTGGCAGTCGGCCGTGCGTTGATGGCGCGTCCGACAGTGATTCTGCTGGATGAGCCGTCGATGGGGTTGGCTCCCCAGCTCGTTGAAGAGATTTTTGAGATTGTAAAAAGATTAAACGAAGCCGAAGGCGTGACGTTCCTATTGGCCGAACAGAACACCACTATGGCTTTGCGTTACGCCAATTATGGCTACATCCTGGAAAACGGCCGGGTCGTGATGGATGGTGAGGCATCGGCCCTGGCTGAGAACGAAGACGTCAAGGAGTTTTACCTTGGTGTCAGCGGGGAAGGTCGAAGAAGCTTCCGTAACGTTAAAGCTTACCGGCGGCGTAAACGCTGGCTCAGTTGATTGCACAACAGCTGACCGACCGTCATTGGGCGGTCTAACGACAGCAGCCAAGTTAGATCAGGGCCAGTCATTCCTGGCTCGGTCTTTATCAATATTCGGGATGAGCTAAGGTCCTTGGGGGATGCCGATGAACGATTATTTCGATGCGCTGGAGACCCGTTCGCCCGACGAGCGCGAAGCGCAGCAGTTGGAGCAGTTACGTGAACAACTGCGCTATGCCAAGGCAAGCATTCCCGCATACGCTGATCTCCTGCAAGAGGTGGATCCCGAGTCCATCACTGATCGGGCCGCAGTCGCGAAGTTGCCGGTCACGCGAAAATCCGAAATGGCCGAGGCGCAGGCCAAAGCGCCTCCGCTTGGGGGCTATACGGATCTTCATGGCAAGATGCTTCCGAGGGTCTTTGCTTCGCCAGGCGCTATTTTTGAACCCCAGGCGAATACCAAAGATTTTTGGCGGACCGCGCGAGCATTGCACGCGGCTGGGTGTCGAGAGGGGGATCTTGTCTACAACACGTTTTCCTATCACTTTACACCGGCCGGATTCATGCTCGAGAGCGGAGCGCACGCTCTCGGTTGCACGGTCTTTCCGGCCGGGATCGGTCAGACTGAACTCCAGGTGCGGGCAATGGGGCATCTTCGGCCGCAGTTCTATGTCGGTACACCTTCTTTCCTGAAGATTCTTCTCGCCAAAGCAAAAGAGATGCAGATCGATGTGTCCAGCCTGAGGTTGGGTTTGGTGTCTGGGGAAGCGCTACCCGAGCCTTTGCGCTTGGAACTTTCGGAAAATGGTGTGGGGGTCCTGCAGGCCTATGCTACGGCAGATGTGGGATTGATCGGTTTCGAATCAGAAGGTCGGGAAGGGCTTCTTCTGGATGAAGAGATTCTGTTGGAGATTGTCCGCCCGGGCACAGGAGATCCAGTGGAGCCCGGCGAAGTCGGTGAGGTCCTGGTAACCCCGCTCAAACCCGGTTACCCGCTGATCCGATTTGCCACCGGAGATCTCTCCGCCACCCTGGAAGGCGTCAGCCCCTGTGGCAGAACCAGCCCCCGAATCAAGGGGTGGATGGGCAGGGCAGATCAAACTACCAAAGTGAGAGGAATGTTTGTACACCCCTCTCAGGTGGCGACGGTCGTCGCGCGCCACGGCGAGATCCGCAAGGCGCGGCTTGAGGTGACCCGCGTTGACAATGCGGATGCGATGAGGCTTTTGTGTGAGATGTCGCCAGGTGCAGGTGGGGATGACGGTCTCGCCGAAGCTATTTCCGGAAGCATTCGCGATGTCTGCAACTTGCGCGGTGAAGTCGAATTTGTCAATGCGGATGCGCTGCCCAACGATGGTAAAGTGATCGACGATCAGAGACCAATCGACTAGACGGCACCGAGCAAGCGAGAGAGAAGAAGAATTGATGAGCGTGTTTGGGCAACGTATGCCAGCGCTATGCCTGGACAATCCGACTGCAGTGGCGGCACATCTCTGCGGTCCCTAACAGTTTCATTGATACACGGATGAGTAGCGTGGCTGATATTGATATTCAGGATGATGTTTCCTTGTATGCCAATCTCTTCGGTTTTCTTGGCGCGCCATTGAGCTCGGATGCGACCGGTGGGGAGGCAGATGTTGCGATCCTGGGAGTCCCCTATGATCTTGGGACCACCGGACGTGCGGGAACCCGTAGCGGCCCATCGGCGATCCGCCAGGCCTCAGGCAATCTGCGATGGGAGGAGGCCAGATGGCCTTGGCGGTACGCTCTGGCGGATCACCTTAAGATGGTGGACTGCGGTGATCTGATTTTCCCTCCAGGCGACAGCGCAACTTTTGCCCAAGTTCTGCATGACCGGGCGCTGGACCTCATTCGATCAGGAAAGGCGCTAATGAGTTTTGGGGGAGATCACTTTATTAGTCTGCCGTTATTGCGAGCACATCACGCGGTGCATGGGGAGCTCGCCCTGATTCATTTTGATGCGCATACCGATACCTATCAGAATGGCGGAGAGTTTGACCACGGCACGATGTTTTATCGGGCGCCTCGCGAAGGCCTGATTGACCCCGCGGCTTCGGCACAGATCGGGATCAGAACCGAGTACGATGCCGACCAGCATGAATTTCTCGTCCTCGATGCGGACAAGGTTCATCAGCTCGGCTGTCAATCCGTCAGTGACCGCGTGCGGGAGCGGGTCGCTGGCCGAAAGGCTTACCTGACTTTTGATATTGACTGCCTTGATCCGGCTTATGCGCCTGGCACCGGTACACCCGTCGCGGGAGGGCTTTCCAGCAATACGGTGCTGCAGATCTTGCGCGGCCTCAAAGGCGTCGATATTGTGGGCATGGATATCGTGGAAGTAGCGCCGTCCTATGACCATGCCGAGATCACGGCGCTTGCCGCAGCAACGCTTGCAACCGAACTGCTTTATCTGCAGGTAGAGCGTCCCTAACCGGTCTTTTTTTGGTTCCGTTCATTACGGGCCAAAATCCTGCTGTCTCGCCAAGGTATAAGCCGATCCTTATGCCGCAAATCAGGAATCGCACTCATCCGGCACGCAAACTCACCGTATGCTCCCGGTCCACAAGAATTTTCATTTGGGGGCTTAACTATGGAAAACGTAATCGAGTTGCCTGTGCGTACCTTACCCGTCCGAACATTAATGGGCTCTGGTCCGTCCGAGATTGATCCCCGCGTTTTGCAGGCGCTTGCGCAGCCTCCGATCGGTCATCTGGATCCTGCCTTTGTGGGTCTGATGGACGAAGTCAAAGACTTGTTGCGCTACGCCTTTCAGACTGAGAATCGATTGACCTTCCCAGTTTCCGGACCCGGCTCAGCGGGTATGGAGACCTGCTTTACCAATCTGGTTGAGGCGGGAGATAAGGTCGTGATTGCCAGAAATGGTGTGTTTGGCCAGCGAATGGCAGAAATGGCCACTCGCCTCGGGGCTGAGGTTGTCACGATCGACGACGAATGGGGCCAGCCTGTTGATCCTCAGAAGCTTGAAGCCGCGCTTGAGTCCAATCCCGACACCAAAGTCGTCGGATTTGTCCACGCAGAGACGTCTACGGGCGCATTGTCCGATGCCCGATTGCTCGCCGGGATTGCGCAGCGATATGGGTGCGTGACAGTCGTCGACACGGTAACTTCCCTCACCGGATCTCCGCTCTATGTCGATGATTGGGGCCTGGATGCCGTCTACTCGGGAGCGCAGAAATGCCTTTCCTGTGTGCCCGGAATTGCGCCCGTGACGATCAGCGATCGCGCGCTCGAAAAGATCAATCAGCGACAGACGCCGGTCAGCACCTGGTTCCACGATATTGGATTGATTGACGGTTACTGGTCTGAGAGCAGCCAACGGTCCTATCACCACACCGCGCCCGTGAACAGCATCTTCGCCCTGGCCGAGTCGCTTCGGCTGGTCAAGCAGGAAGGCCTTGAGCGCGCCTGGGAACGGCACCGCGAGATCTCACAGACACTGGTGATGGGACTGGATCGACTCGGCCTTGAGATGATGGTCGACGATGCCTCAATCAGACTGCCGCAGTTGAGTGTCGTGAACGTGCCTCAGGGTATCGACGAGGCAGCGGTGCGGAGCCGCCTGCTTCAGGAGGACGGCATTGAGATTGGTGCCGGACTCGGCCCACTGGCCGGCAAGGTCTGGCGCATCGGCCTGATGGGGCACTCCTGCCGGTCTGAAAACGTCGAGCGTCTCTTGGATGCCTTAGGGCGGGTGTTGACGGACCTGCCCAAGGTCAGTTCCTGCTCAGGCTAAGCCTCGTTACCCTGCCGGGTGCCTCGTCCGGGGCACCTGCTGTTTATATCAGTTCACCAGTTTCCCGATAAACCAGTTCAGCCGGCTGGCGAACTCGCTTTCCAGCGGGAACGAAAGTATGCCCATCACCGTATCACCCAGCAGTCAGGGCATCAGGTAAAACCGGATCACAAAAAAGAGCCACGCCGGGAGTTACGCGCGCGGCTTAAAACCCAGGTGCTCCTGAAGTCCCAGAACTCATCCGTATCCTGGCAATGTGTGCTTCAGGCATTCATAAGGCCTGACAGGATGTCCGGAGTAAAATAGACATCGATCGTCCATCAGGAGAGGCGCTGTGAGCGACAAACCCATCAGCCGGTATCCGGTACCCGAACTCGATGAACTGCCAGAAGATTTACGTGATCGGATCATGGCCGTTCAGGAAAAAGCAGGTTTTGTGCCAAACGTGTTCCTGGCGCTTGCTCATCGACCAAATGAATGCCGCGCTTTTTTTGACTATCACGATGCGTTAATGCTCCGCGACGGCGGTCTTTCAAAGGCCGAGCGCGAAATGATTGTGGTGTCGACCTCGGGGGCCAATGATTGCCAGTACTGCGTGGTGGCTCACGGCGCCATATTGCGAATTTATGCCAAGAATCCTTTGGTCGCAGACCAGGTTGCTATCAATTTCCGTAAAGCGGATATCACTGATCGGCAAAGGGCGATGCTGACCTTTGCGGAGAAGGTGGCATTGAATTCTGCGGCGCTGGAAGAAGCCGATTATGAGGCGGTACGCAGCCATGGTTTTGATGACGAGGATATTTGGGATATCGGCGCAATCGCGGCGTTCTTTGCCCTGTCCAACCGTATGGCAAATCTCACGGCCATGCGGCCCAACGATGAGTTTTATTTGATGGGTCGAACACCACGGAGTTCATCCTCTTGAGCAGTCCTCCCGACGAGACGCCGTTAATTCGCACCATTGCCATGCCTGCGGATGCAAATCCCAACGGAGATATTTTTGGAGGATGGCTGATGGCGCAGATGGACCTGGCTGGAGGCGCTCACGCTTTTGCGGCCGCCGGGGGCCGGGTCGCGACCGTGGCAGTCGACGCAATGACCTTTCATAGACCTGTCCAGGTAGGTGACCAGGTAAGCTGTTACTGCAGCACCGTCAGAATCGGTACGACGTCGATTGCCGTCAAGGTCGATACCTGGGTGCGCCGCCGACACGACTGGACGGAAGAGCGGGTGACCGAAGGCGTGTTTACCTTTGTTGCTCTGGATGATTCGGGTCGACCCCGACCGGTAGAAGGGGGCTTGTCCTGACTGAGGTCGATCCCGAGACGGCAGGTCCTTTGGAGAAGTTGGCGCGGGCAGCGGCTGATGAAAAACTCCCCCCCGTGGACGCCTGGCAGCCTACCGTACAAAAAGAGATGGGGCTCCGGATCAGTCGCGACGGCGCCTGGCATTATCTCGGCTCCCCGATTGCGCGTCCCTCACTGGTTCGATTGCTCTCCCGAGTGATGAAACGGGAGGGAGAAGATTTCTTTCTTGTGTCACCGGTCGAGAAGTTGCGTATTGAGGTCGAGGACGCGCCGTTTCTCGCGGTAGAGCTTGAATGTGCGGGCGAGAGCCAATCGCAACGACTCGTTTTTCGTACTAACGTCGATGATGTCGTGATCGCGGGTAAGGCACATCCGATATGGGTCAATGAGGACCCCATCAGTGGAGCGCCTTCGCCCTATATTGAAGTTCGAGATGGCCTCTGGGCTTTGATAAACCGGGCGGTTTATTATGAGTTGGCAGAGCGCGTCATGCCGTCGCCGAATACGCCCGGGCAGTGGGGCGTTTTCAGTGAGGGATGTTTTTTTGAATTAGGAAGCGTCGATGCATCAGATTGCGCTTGAAAGACTGGTCGCGTATCTGCGGGAAAAAGTCCCGATGGCTAGACACTTCGATATTCGGCCCGGCCGGGTCGATGACACTGGGTTGATCCTGGAAGCGCCGCTTGCCAGCAATTTCAACGACAAGAAAACAGCTTTTGCCGGCACTCTCGCATCCTTGTGCACACTGTCCGGCTGGGCAATGACCTCACTGGTCTGTGAAGACGCGGGATATCAGACCGACATCGCAGTGATCAAAAGCGATGTGCGGTACGCGCGCCCCTGCAGCGAGCAGATGATCCAGGCACGCTGCGACTGGCCCTCACCCGAAGAGACAGGACGACTTATTGACTTGCTCGAGAGGCGGAGCAGGGGAGTCATCTCCCTTAACGCGAAAGTGCTATCCCGGGATAAGACTGCAGTCACCTACACTGGCGACTACTCTGCAAAGATCCTTTAAGCCGGGGCAAAAAATCTGCCTGCTCGAGCGGACCCCGGTTGTATCAGGCTTTTTCCAGAGCAGACTCCAGATCGGCGATGATGTCTTCAACATCTTCGATGCCTACAGAGAGTCGTACGAGACCATCTGTCAGGCCGCGCTTTCGCCGATCCTCCACAGGCACGTCAACATGGGTCATGCTGGCGGGATGGGTAATCATGGTCTCGACACTGCCAAGGCTCTCAGCGAGTCCGCAGAGCTGGACATTGTTCATCAGCCGCTTTCCCGCTTCAGTGCCGCCGGTCAGTTCGAAAGCAATCATGCCGCTGAAACCTGACATCTGCGCCTTGGCAATGGCATGCTGGGGGTGGGAAGCAAGACCCGGATAAAGGACGCGGTCGATCTTGCTATGGCCTTCCAGGAATTCAGCGATCGCCAGTGCAGATTCCTCATGACGCTTCATACGCAAATGCAGCGTTTTTAGGCCGCTGAGATTCAGCCAGCAGTCAAACGGGCTTGATACCGCACCGATGGTTTTCTGGATGTACTTCATCTTTTCGTAGACGTGCTGGTGATTGGTAATAATCACGCCTCCGATGATTTGGTTGTGCCCGGCGAGATATTTTGTGGTGCTGTGCATCACGATGTCGGCGCCGTATTCGAGCGGTCGAAGAAAGACCGGTGTCGCGAATGTGGAGTCTACGCCCAGCAGAATATCGTTCTCTTTGGCGATCTTGACCATTTCCTCAAGATCACTGACCTTGAGCAGCGGATTGGTCGGAGTCTCAATCCAGAGCATTCGAGTCTTGGGGGTAATCACACTTCTGACAGCGTCAGGGTTGGTGGTGTCGACATAGCTGACATCGATCCCTTGGTTGGCGGTCACGTTATCCAGCAAACGTGTCACGCCTCCATAGACGTCGTCACCACAAACAATATGATCCCCGGCTGACAAGAGTTTGAAGCACGAATCTACCGCTGACATACCGCTGGCAAAGCTCACTGCGTATTTGCCGCTATCGATTGCCGCCAGGTTTTCTTCCAGCACCTGTCGGGTGGGGTTTGATGAACGCGTGTAGTCGAAACCCAGGTCGCGGCCGACTTCCGGGAGCACATAGGTGGCAGTTTCATAGATCGGCGGCAGGATTGAGCCGGTAGTGGGGTCAGGGCTGATGCCCGCGCGGACGACTTTGGTATCAAATTTCAATGTGCTTCTCCGTAGCTCTAGTGGCGATTAGGCGCTCAATGGCTTACCTGATTATGCAGTTTGGGAATGAATCCAATTGAGTCTTTCAACAGTGATTTTTGCAGTGTTTTGGGCGAAGGCCGTGTTGCTCAGTGTGTCACCCTGCTCATGGGTGATCTGATTGTTCGTCCGCATCAATGTACCCGAAATTACGCATCCATTCGTCGTTAAAGACTTTGCTGATATATCTGTCACCCCCGTCGCAAACGATGGCGACGACGATTTTTCCGGGCCCAAGTTTTCTCGCCTCTTCCAGGGCGCCAACGAACACGGTTCCGGTGGAACCACCCGATAGTATGCCTTCCTGTTCAGCCAATCGTCGAGCCATGAGGAAGGAGTCTTTATCAGAGACATTGACCACTTCGTCCACGACCGATAAGTCAAGCGTATCCACCATGAAATCATGGCCAATACCTTCAACACGATAGAGTGAGGGTTCGCTCCATTCGCCTTTTTCATGTGCTTCCTTATAGATACTTCCATAGGGATCTGGGCCGACCACTCGGACTTCGCGCCC
>NZKZ01000145.1 GCA_002694065.1 Acidiferrobacter sp. | reverse complement strand
GTTTCGTAGTGTCCTGAGATTTTATTGAGCGCTTCGGTCTCCCAACACCAGTTCTCCAGAAACTGACTGGGCAGTTCTACTGCATCCCAGGGGACACCATTGATACCGGCAACCGCAGGTTCATCCACCTGCGTTAACAAATGATGCAGTCCATGGCCAAACTCATGGAAAAGCGTGACGACATCATCGTGCGTCAAAAGCGAGGGCTTATCACCAACAGGGGGGATAAAGTTACAGGTCAAAAAAGCCGCCGGACTCTGAATGCTTCCGTCAGCCAACCGGCGTCGAGCAATACAGTCCGCCATCCAGGCGCCCCCGCGTTTGTGGGCACGGGCATATAGATCCAGAAAAAAACATCCCCGAACTGAACCGTCCTCGTTCAGCAATTCAAAGTACTGAACGTCCTCGTGCCAGGGGCTGGCACAGACCGCCTGTCGCACCGTGACGCCGAAAAGTTTGCGGGCGACAAAAAAGAGGCCCTCCAGCACCTTCGGCAACGGAAAGTAAGGGCGGATGGCCTCATCGCTAAAGGAATATAGCGACTGTTTCAGCTTTTCCGAGTAAAAAGCGATATCCCAGGCTTCAAGATGCTCTTCGCCGTATTCCTCCAGGGCAAAATGCCGAAGCGATTCGAGTTCTTTCGCGCCGGCAGCTTTGGCGCAATCGGCCAGCGTTCGAAGAAAGGTGCTGACCTCCTCGGCAGAACCCGCCATCCGGCCCTCAAGGGCGTATTGCGCATAGTGCGCAAATCCCAGAAGTGATGCCATCTCAGCACGGAGCCTCAGTATCCGTACCATCAGGGGGCCGTTGTCAAACTGACCAGCGTCTGGGCCCTGGTCGCTGGCCCGGGTGACATACGCTTCGTACATCTTCTGCCGAAGCGATCGGTTTTCACAAAACATCATGAAGGGAATGTAAGACGGCGCCTGTAATGAAAACCGCCAACCGTCCAAGGAGGCGTCCTTGGCAGTCTGTCGCGCGAGCTCAACCACGCTTTGCGGCAGACCTTGAAGATCGCTTTCAGAGTCAATATCCAGCACCCAATGATCTGTGGCATCCATCAGGTTCTGGTCGAACTGATTACACAACGTGGACAGCTCGCTCACGATCTCGCGAAACCTTTCCCGGTCCGGCCCCTCAAGTTCAGCGCCGGACAATCGAAAATCCCTTAAGGCATTCTTGACAATCTTCTGGCGAGCTGACGACAGTGCATTGAAGTCATCGCTATCCGCGATTTGGCGATAACCCTCAAACAGGCTGAGATTCTGTCCCACCTCACTATGAAAGGCGCTGAGTTTCGGCAAACAGGCCTCAACCGCAGCCCGAAATTGGTCCGTATCCCGCACAGCATTGAGGTGCGAAACCGGTGCCCAGACCCTTTCGACGTACTCTTCGATGTCCTGAAGTTCGCTGGCGACCGAGGCCCAGCTCGCGGTTGGACACTGCGTCTCGATGGCCGCTATCTTGGCACGACTGGTCGCAAGGGCAGCATCCAAAGCCTCTTCCACCTGCCCTGCCGAAATCTCGGCAAATCTCGGCAGCCCTGAAAGATCCAAAAGAGGGTTTTCAGTCGTCGGTTGATCGTTCTGGCTCAAAAGTCCACCTCGAATAAAAGTTTCGATCATTTTTATATGGGGCTGTCGAAGACTTTATCAAACACACGCCGATATCAGCCCCACCACATAAATGGTTTAGGCAAGACCACAACGGATAAAATGCGTCGGATGAGCACACACTATGATTTTCTGGTCATTGGTGGAGGCAGCGGGGGAATAGCCGGAGCACGCCGAGCCGCCCAGTATGGCGCCCGGGTGGCGTTGATTGAGGCGGGACCGCTTGGAGGCACGTGCGTCAATGTGGGTTGTGTTCCCAAAAAAATCATGTGGAACGCGGCTCACTTCGCAGACGCGCTCGCCATCTCCCAAGACTACGGGTTCGAGTTGCCCGAAGCAGAATTTAACTGGGCCTCTTTCAAGACGACACGTGATGCCTATGTCGAGCGGCTGAACGGCATCTATCTTCGCAACCTCGATGGATCCGGAGTGGAGCTCTTCCGGGGCTGGGCAAGCTTTGAGTCCTCCCACCAGGTAAGGGTGGGGGATACCCTTTTGAGTGCAGACCATATTCTCATTGCCACCGGCGGCAGGCCCACGATTCCCGATCTGCCGGGTGCTGAACTGGGTATCACCAGCGACGGCTTTTTCGAACTGACCGAGCAGCCCAAGCGCCCGCTCGTGATCGGCGCAGGTTACATCGCAACCGAACTTGCCGGTGTTCTCCATTCGCTGGGCTCAGACGTCACGATGCTTCTGCGCAAGGACATTCTGCTGCGCGGATTTGACACCACGCTGAGGGAGGCCGTCATGGATGAAATGCAGTCTGCCGGTGTCAACATCCTGACCTATGTCCAGATGGAAAGCATAGAACGTGAGGACAACGGCCGTTTGGCAATACGCCGGCAGGATGGAGAAGTCATCAGCGGTTTTGACTGCGTGCTGTTTGCCATCGGGCGAGATCCTGTCACCGACAATATCGGACTTGAGCATACCGGCCTTGAGACGGATCAAACCGGTTTTATCTCCACCGACGAATGGCAGAACACGGCCGTCTCGGGTCTTTACGCTGTGGGCGATGTTACCGGTCGCCAGGCGCTCACCCCTGTCGCGATCGCGGCCGCCCGGCGCTTGTCAGACCGTCTCTTTGGAGGGCAGAACCAGGCAAAGCTCAACTACGAAAACATTCCCACTGTGGTGTTCTCCCACCCGCCCATCGGCACGGTCGGCCTCACCGAGGACGAAGCCAAGTCACGCTATGGGGAGGACCAGGTCAAGATCTATCAGAATCGTTTTACCGATATGTACTATGCGGTGACCCCCCAGCGTGTCCCAACGACCGTGAAGCTGGTCGTGACTGGATCAGAGGAGAAAATCGTCGGATGCCATGTGGTTGGCCGCGCCGCCGATGAGATGATCCAGGGCTTTGCAGTCGCGGTAAAAATGGGAGCGACCAAGGCAGATTTTGACAACACCGTGGCGATTCACCCGACGGCCGCCGAAGAACTCGTTACTTTGCGCTAGGCACAACGCCTGGTGACACCTGCCGGACGGCTCGCTGCGGTAGGCCTCCGCTACAATCTGCCGATACAGATAAAGAGGCAATTAAGAAATGGCTTGGTGGGGAAAACTGCTCGGCGGCGCGTTGGGCTTCATGATGGGAGGACCGCTCGGCGCCCTGCTTGGCGGGACCATCGGCCATCAGTTCGATAGCGGGATGGCCGGCGCCAGCCGGATGGGCATCGGCGACAACGAGCGCACCCAGGCGGCATTTTTCACCGCGACCTTCTCGGTGATGGGCCACATCGCCAAGGCAGATGGACGGGTCTCTGAGCATGAAATCCAGGCCGCTCGCAGCCTGATGCAGCAGATGCGGCTCAACGATGCCCAGAAAAAGGCAGCGATTGACCTTTTCCAAAAAGGCAAGGAAGCAGACTTTCCCCTGGACGAGGTACTGCAGCAGTTTCGCAGTGAGTGCCATCGGCGAACCACGCTGTTGCGGATGTTCTTCGAGATTCAGGTTCAGGCAGCCATGGCGGATGGACGCATGGATCCCGCAGAAAGTCGCGTACTGCATCATGTCGGTCAGGTGCTTGGTTTTGATGCGGGCCAGATTGAGCAGCTGATCAACTTCGTGACCAGTGCCGCAGGTGGCCATGCGCCCGGCCAACCTGTCCAGCCGATAGCTGAAGCCTACAAGGTGCTCGGCGTGCCGGAGAGCGCCAGCGACGCCGAGGTAAAAAAGGCGTACCGCCGTCTGACCAACCAGCATCATCCCGATAAGCTCGTGGCCAAGGGTATGCCCGAAGAAATGGTGAAATTGGCAAATGAAAAAACCCAAGAGATTCGCAGGGCCTGGGAGCGCATCCGTGATCATCGTACGGCGCAGGCCTAAGCGACAAAAAGATTGCGCAGCATAAACCGATGAATCTTTCTCACCTGCTACAAGAACGTGAGGACGGACACCAACCTGTCCGCGTTGCCGTTATCGGCTGCGGGAAATTCGCCACGATGTATCTTACCCAGGCACGGACTACGCCCGGTATCCACATTGTCGGGATTGCCGACCTGGATCTTGTCCGAACGCGCACAAACCTCAGAAGTGCCGGATGGCCAGACTCGCAAGCTGCAGCCATTAGCATTGATGCGGCAGTCGAAAGCGGGGGGACTTTCCTCACTGAGGATGCCGTCATCCTTATCGGTGATGAACGCATCGATGTCGTTGTGGAGGCCACCGGCATCCCCCATGCCGGCATTCGTCACTGCCAGGCCGCCATCCGGTCGGGTCATCACGTTGTCATGGTGAATGTAGAAGCCGATGTGCTGGCAGGTCCACTGCTCGCGCAACAAGCCAAAGCTGCGGGGGTCGTTTACAGTCTGGCCTGGGGTGATCAGCCGGCTCTTATCTGCGAGCACGTTGACTGGGCCAGAAGCTGCGGCTTTGAGGTGACGGCGGCAGGCAAGGGAACCCGCTATCTGCCCGAATACCACTCTCTGACGCCCGATACCGTCTGGAATGTATTGCGCGAGTATCTTGATATCGACGACCCGAACAGCATCAACCTGCAGATGTTCAATTCCTTTCTGGACGGCAGCAAATCGGCGATAGAGATGACCGCGGTGTGTAACGCGACCGGTCTTGTGCCCCAGGCAGCAGGCCTGACGTTCCCGCCTTCATCGCGCTTTTCTCTGGCGGATGTCTGCAAGCCTGAGCAAGACGGTGGGGCACTGACCCGTAGCGGCACCACGGAAGTGGTTTCCTCCCTGAAACGCAGCGGTGAGTCCGTTGATCATCACCTCGCGATGGGGACATTTGTCATTGTGAAACCAGGCACTGATTACGCCCGGCAATGCTTTCGCGAGTATCACATGCTGCCCGATGAGAGCGGTCTTTACGGCGCCCTGTACCGCCCGACGCATATGATCGGGCTGGAACTCGGTCTCTCTGTTGCATCAGTGGCACTGCGCGGCGAACCCACCGGCCAGCCCTACTGTTTTTCATCAGATGTCGTCGCGGTCGCCAAGCGGGACCTCAAGGCTGGCGAGATGCTCGATGGTGAGGGCGGCCATTGTGTCTATGGCCAACAAATGCCGGCATCCCTGTCCATTGCGAAAGACGCGCTGCCTCTGGGCCTGTCGGGAGGTGTGACACTCTCGCGGGATGTCAGCGCCGGACAGGTGCTTTGCGAGGCCGATACCGCATTGGATAATTCCGATGATGCGGTTAAGGCCCGGCGGATGATGATCTCCGGTTTTGCATCCTGACACCATATAAGCCATCACCACCTTTTTGGGGTTATCCACTATGAGCCACACCGTTTTTATCACTGGCACTGCTCGAGGTATCGGGCTGGAACTGGTTCGCCAGTTTCTGGAAGCCGACAGCAAAGTTTTCGCCGCTGCACGGCATCCCGAGACGGATGCCCTGCAGTCGCTCAAAGCGGCACACGGCGATGCACTGCAGTTGCTTACGCTGGACGTCACCAACCGCTCTGAGATTGAGACAGCCGTCTCGTCCCTGGCGGGGCAGCCAGTTAATCTGCTCATCAACAACGCCGGCCTGTACCAATCAAGATCAGACGATATGCAGAGTCTGAAAGCCGAAACCTGGCTTCAGGAATTTCATGTCAACGCCATTGCGCCTTTTATGATGACGCGGGCCTTGCGGTCCAATCTTGCGGCAGCCGATGACGCCCTGGTTGCCATGATTTCAAGCAAGATGGGCAGCATGTCTGATAACACTTCGGGCGGCGCCTACAGTTACCGTTCCAGCAAAGCCGCTCTGAATGCAGTCACCGTATCTTTGGCCAGGGATCTTGCTGGTGACGGTACCCGAGTCGTGGCACTGCATCCGGGGTGGGTGCGGACCGATATGGGAGGCGCGAGCGCGCCTGTTGACACAACCCAGAGCGCCTCTGGTCTCAGGAAAGTCATGCTTGGCATCGGTGATCCCCAAAACGGAGGGTTTTTCAACTACACCGGGGATGCCATTCCATGGTGAACGGCAAAGCCCGCTATACTGCGGCGCTTGCCTTGCTGACGGTCACATTACTGGCTGCCACGGGCTCCTCGATTGCGGCACAAGGTGCCGTTCCCCAGATTTTGCCGCTGGATGAGGAAGACGACGATATCCTGATTTGTGACGATCTCGACGATGACGGCATTCTCGACCTTTTGGACAACTGTTTTGGGCTGTTTAATCCGCTTCAGACCGACACCAACGCAAACGGCATCGGTGATGAGTGCGAGGCCCCGCTACCCAACTAAGACAGACTCTTTAACGATATGACAACACACAAGATTGCCCTGCTCGCCGGCGACGGCATCGGCCCGGAAATCATGGCCGAGGCAGAAAAAGTTCTGAAGCTTGTAGAAGAACGAAACAGCGTTGCATTTGATTTGCAGCCTGCCCTGTTTGGCGCCTGCGCCTGGTTTGAGACCGGAAAATCCTTTCCCGATGAAACCATTGCGATCTGCGACAACGCCGATGCCATCCTCAAGGGCACGATTGGGCTCAGCCATGAGGAGTCGAAGAAGATTCCCGTAGATGAGCAGCCCGAGCGCGGAGGTCTTCTGCCCATGCGCCGGCGTTACCAGACGTACGCGAACTTCCGCCCCGTCACCCTGCCGCCTGAACTGGCGCACTTTTCGCCGCTGCGGCCTGAGATCATCGGCGACGGCATTGACCTCGTGATTATTCGTGAACTGGTCGGCGGCCTTTATTTCGGGTCTAAGGAAACCGGGGTTAACGATCAGGGCCGACGTTACGTTCACGAGATGCTGGAGTACGACGAGGACCAGATTCAGCAGGTGCTGGAAGTGGCGTTCAAACTCGCCATGAAGCGCAAAAAATCACTTACCAACGTTCACAAGAGCAACGTGCTGAAATCCAGTGTGCTCTGGAACGAGATCCTCGATGAAGTCCATCGCGATTATTCCGAGGTCGCGGTCGACCATGTCCTGGTGGACGCGGCCGCCACGTACCTGTGTCTTGATCCCACCCGCTTTGATGTCATGGTCATGGAAAACATGTTTGGCGATATCCTGAGTGATCAATGTGGTGGGATTCTCGGCTCGCTGGGGCTCATGCCGTCGGCCTGTGTCGGCCCCGAGCAGTCCTACTACGAACCCTCCCATGGCTCCGCCCCGGATATCGCAGGCAAGGGCATTGCCAACCCGTACTCCATGCTGGGCTCCGTCGCAATGATGCTGGAGATGAGTTTCAATATGGACGCCGAAGCGGCTAATTTGTGGAAGGCCATGCAGAGTGTGTTTAGTGACGGCTTCACCACGCCGGATCTTGCCAGACGGGGCGATGCAGAAAAGCAGATCAGCACCAGCGAATTCGGCGACCGGGTTGTGGCCGCGCTCGCCGCAATGCCGGCAGCTGGCTAGGGGATCAGGAAGAAAACCTACTCGGGTTTTTCTAACGGACGGGATTCGCCCTCGGGTGAATCCTGCTGGCGCATTTTCATATTGAGCATGCGCATAGCGGCGTTGACGCCGGAAAACACCTGATTGGCATGCACGCCGCGTGTTTTGAATCGGCGGCCATCATCTTCCCAGGTAATAAAGCACTCGGTAAGTGCGCTGGTGTGGCCGCCTTTGGGAATCCGGATCTCAAAATCAATAAGCTCTGGAAATTCGAATCCGCCCGGATCCAGCACCTTGCGCAGCGCCTTGATAAACGCATCAAAACCGCCGTTGCCTGAGTCTGAAGACTTGTGGATCTCTTCCCCCACCCTCACCCGGACGCTGGCAGTCGACTCGATCTCAAGGCCGCTCGTGATGGAGCAGTTCAGTAGTTCCACGTGCTGGTAATCGCCGCTCTCGAGAATATCGGCAATGATAAAAGGGAGATCCTCCGGCGTGATCGTGGCCTTGGTGTCGGCGATTTCAACGATCCGCTGGAGCACCTTAGCCTGATTCTCCTCTGACAGATCGATTCCAAGATCTTCGAGATTCTTCGTCAGCGACGCTTTGCCGCTCATCTTGCCGAGGGCATAACTGTGCCGACGATCGAAGCGATCCGGGCTGAGCTCCGTCTGGTACAACTGGCCTTTCTGATCTCCGTCGGCATGAATGCCGCTGGTCTGGGTAAAGACATCGGTGCCGATGACCGGCGCATTGGCGGCCACCCGCTTTCCGGAAAAGTTTTCAACCATCTGGCTGAGGTCGTGCATCTTGGTCTCATCAATCGAGACTTTGACGCCCAACTTGTCTTTAAGTACCACCGCCACTTCAGCCAGCGACACATTTCCCGCCCGCTCGCCGAGGCAGTTCAGTGTGGCGTGAATCGCGGCTGCACCGGATTCGACCGCAGCCATGGCATTGGCGGTGGCGAGTCCATAATCATTATGCGGATGAAAATCAAAATCCTGACCTTCAAATCGGCTGCACATATCCCCGACAGCCGTCGACACTTCTGCAGGGCTCATTACGCCGAGGGTGTCAGGCAGCATAATGTGGCGAAGATCCATTGCCGCAAGCGCCTCAACCATGCGGTATACATAATCGCGGCTGTCCCGATAACCGTTTGACCAATCCTCGAGATAAACGTTGACCAGAAGACCCTGTTCGAGCGCGTAGTCCACCGTGCGCTCGATATCTTTAAGGTGCGCATCTAGTGTCTTTCTAAGCTGCTCCGTGCAATGTTTCTCACTGCCTTTGGTCAACAGGTTGAGCACCCGGCCGCCCGTACTGACCAGCCAGTCAACGCTGCGATGATGATCGGTAAAGCCCAAAACCTCGACCCGGTCCAGCGCATTGTTTTGCGCGGCCCAGTCATGAATTCGGGTGACCGCCTCTTTTTCGCCGTGCGAGACACCCGCTGACGCCACTTCGATGCGGTCCACATTCAGGCTCTGCAGGAGTGCGCGGGCAATACTCACCTTCTCATCGGGCGCGAACGAGACCCCCTGGGTCTGCTCTCCATCCCGGAGCGTGGTATCCATCAACAAGACATGCTCTCGCATCAATATCGCCTCAGCACCAGCTTGAACCTCTCAAAGAACGCGATATTCTATAGGTAAATGATTGTTTAATTGAAGTTGTTTCTCAACTTGCTCATGCCGATGGAATTCTTCCGGTGAAGCCATACCCTTAAGCGCAGAGAAATTCAGGCGACTGGCCCCGCCTGCCTTCACCCGCCCCAGCGAGGCCTTGAAGCAGTATTTCAGGGTGACAACGGCGCGACCAGACGGGTTCCTTCAACAAGGATCCCGCCACGATTGCCGACTTCGACACTGCCGTAGCGCTCAGCAAAAACGGGGGGCAAGGTCCGGTCATCTGGAAGCGACAGCCATAGCCGCAGCAGATGTCGGCGCTGCTCTGGCTCAGGCCAATCGGTGAATCCGGTTCGGTCATGCAGATTGGTATGGTTATAGACAAACTGCATATCGCCCGGGGCAAGCCGCATCTTCAGGTGCAGAGCCGGATCATTTGCCAAGGCATCAAAAAGATTCAAGGCTTCAATATAGCGCTCGCTCAGCCGCGGCGCGCCTTCAAAACGCTGGGCGCTCTCAATGTACTGACGCTGATAGATTCCAGTAAGTGCGCCGTCGTGCCAGTTCAGCACAGGGATAAGAAAGTAAGGGAACTCTCCCGGAGGCACTTCGCCGCGCCGGTCCGTCGCCACCGGCTCAAAAAGAAGCGCGGCCAGATCCGGGCGGCGCGCCATCATCTCGTTATAGATGGTAATCGTCGACACCAGCAGGCTTTCGCCACCCTCTTTGGCTTCGCGCAGACAGAGCAATCCAACCACATCCGAACTGTCCGTGTGAAAAGTTTGCCGGGCTGAAGTCTGGTAGATCCGGGCATTAACGTCCTGTGCATCTGCGCCCAAATCCTTCACGTGGCCGAGGATGTGACCGGCCGCGTTTTGCGACCGTGCGTGACCCAGGTGGGCGCCCAATCCACAAAACACGGTGGCATTCAATTCGCGACTATGCTCCTCAGAGGGAAAGCCCGTTAGCAGGGCAAAGCCCAAACCGGATTTCAGCTCGTGCGCCAGTCGCTGCAGGCGCGGACCGAGGTGCGGCAGAGAAAATGCTTCGCGAGTGATCCCACTGAGGGCGTCTCCCGAATCAATAAAGGCCTTAGCCGCCTCAACCAACTCAGAAATTTGGGCATCGCTCAGCCGCCAGGTCCAGGCGTCGGGCCTTTGGGCGAGCGCCTCACCATACCAAGCCGCTGGAACCTCGATCCGATCGGGCGCTTTCGGCACAACTGACTCCTTGAATGTCCTAAGGCACCGTTTGATGTTTACCCAAATTTT
>NZKZ01000031.1 GCA_002694065.1 Acidiferrobacter sp. | reverse complement strand
TGATATGGGGTAATTATGCCAGATTTCAATAACCCCAGAATGTGCTTTCGCCACTGCCTGGCGGCAAATAGTTCTATAATTTCGGCCGTGCTCGCATGACGCATTTTCGCGCGCGGCGAGAGTACGGAGAGGTGGCAGAGTGGTCGAATGCGGCGGTCTTGAAAACCGTTGTACCGCGAGGTACCGGGGGTTCGAATCCCTCCCTCTCCGCCAGTTGCAGTTATTTACCGACAACCACCTCCACTAATCATGCCGGCAAAAATCATCAGCGCTCACGAGTTAGAGCGCCAATCCCGCGACGGATCGGTAAAGATATTCGATTGCCGTTTCGCCCTTAATGATCCAGATGCCGGAAGAGCGGCCTATGAAGGCTCGCATATTCCCGGCGCAGTTTATGTGGACTTGGAAAAAGATCTTTCTGGTCCTATTACCCCAGAGACTGGACGGCACCCGCTGCCTGATTTTCCTGCCTGGCGAAACAAGCTTTTGAGCCTTGGAATCGATTCCGACAGTACAGTGGTCCTCTATGACGGGGGTCCGGGCGTTTTCGCGGCCCGTTTCTGGTGGATGCTTGGATGGGCAGGGATCCCCAACGTAATGCTGCTTGACGGTGGGTTTGCGGAGTGGTGTCGTCAGGAGCTCCCTCTCGAGGCCGAGGAGCATGCTGCGGCGATGATCACGCCTTCCGCGGACAGAGTTTCGGACACGGAGAGCGCCGGACACGTCGATGCCGATTTCTTGATGGCGGGATTGGGTGCGCCGGACCCTCTTGTGCTCGATGCCCGTGAACCAGAGCGGTTCAGCGGCCTCAAGGAACCGTTGGACAAAAAGGCCGGATGTATCCCTGGAGCAGTCAATCGGCACTTCGCCCTGAACTTGTCCGAGGGCAGATTTAAAACCCCTGAATCCCTCAGAGAGGAATTCGCCAGCCTCCTTAAGAAAAGGTCGCCTGAAACCGTTGTTCATAGTTGCGGTTCTGGAGTGACTGCCTGCCATAATCTTTTTGCAATGGAACTGGCTGGACTGAGTGGATCAAGGCTGTATCCCGGATCGTGGAGTGAGTGGATTACGGACCCGGATCGGCCGATTGAGGTTCGCGAAGGCTAACGACCTTTTTTCAATAGAGCATAACTTTGACGGAAATGACCCGATGAAAGTACACGAATACCAAGCGAAAGAGATTTTGCGCTCCCGAGGAGTTCCGGTACCGCGCGGCCAAGCTTGCTTCACCGTGGATGAGGCGGTTGCAGCCGCTACTGAGCTTGGCGGTAACCGCTGGGTAGTAAAGGCCCAGATCCATGCGGGAGGTCGAGGCAAGGGTGGGGGCGTCAAGGTTGTCGACTCGCTGGATGAGGTTCGCCAGGCGGCTGAGGATATGCTGGGAATGATGCTCATCACTCATCAGACCAGCCCGGAGGGCCAGCGGGTGAATCGCCTTCTGGTGGAAGAGGGGGCCGAAATCGCTCGTGAGCTTTACGTCGGACTGGTCATCGACAGGAGTTCACAACGCGTCGTAGTGATGGTGAGTTCTGAAGGCGGAACTGAGATAGAGGAAGTTGCGGCCACTAACCCCGAAAAAATATTTAAGAAGTTTGTTGATCCGAAAGTTGGCCTGACGGAAGCGGAAGCGGGTGAAATGATGGCCCACCTGAATCTTGACGCGCTTCAGGCAGCCGAAGGTGGTCGCTTTCTGCGACTGCTGTTTGAAGCATTCTGGGAGACAGACGCGTCGTTGGCCGAGATCAATCCGCTGGTCATTACAGCGGATAACCGGGTAATTGCCCTGGACGCCAAATTCAACTTTGACGACAACGCGCTGTTTCGCCACCCGGATATCGTTGCAATGCGCGATACCGATGAAGAGGACCCGGCGGAACTGGAGGCCTCCGCTGTGGGGCTAAGTTACATCTCATTGGATGGCAATATTGGCTGCCTGGTCAATGGCGCAGGCCTCGCGATGGCAACGATGGACATCATCAAGCTGTACGGCGCAGAACCTGCTAATTTTCTCGATGTAGGTGGTGGCGCAACGACCGACCAGGTTACCGAAGCGTTCAAGATCATGCTCCGCAATCCTGACCTCAAGGCGATCCTGGTAAATATTTTTGGCGGGATTATGCGCTGCGACGTTGTGGCCGAGGGATTGGTACAGGCAGCGGAAGTGGTGAAGTTAAAAATACCTCTGGTAGTCAGACTAGAGGGAACAAACGTCGAGCGAGGGCGTGAAATTCTCGAGAAATCGGGCCTCGATATGATTACCGCGACAACCATGGCTGACGCAGCCGAGAAGGTCGTCGCAGCTACCGGAAACTGAGCGATGTCGATACTGATCAATAAACAAAGCCGTGTAATCACTCAGGGAATCACCGGGAAAACCGGACAGTTCCATACCAGGAACTGTCTTGATTATGCGGAAGGGAAAGACTGTTTTGTTGCCGGAGTCACCCCGGGAAAGGGAGGTCAGGATTTCGAGGGAATCCCCATATTCGATAGTGTCGCCGAGGCACGGGCCGAGACAGGGGCCGACGTTTCGGTGATTTACGTTCCGCCTCCCTTCGCAGCGGCGGCGATCGATGAGGCCGTGGCTGCGGGCATTCAAACAGTGATCTGCATTACTGAGGGCGTCCCCGTGAAGGACATGATTCTGACGCGAGACCGCATGGGGGAGAGCGATGCGGTACTAGTGGGGCCCAACTGTCCCGGGGTGATTACCCCTGGAGAGATCAAGATTGGAATTATGCCGGGGTATATCCACACCCCGGGCCGAATCGGCGTCGTTTCCCGCTCCGGTACCTTGACCTACGAGGTGGTTGATCAGCTGACCAAGCTGGGGATGGGCCAGTCTAGTTGTGTGGGTATTGGCGGTGACCCAGTCAATGGCCTGAAACACCTTGATGTGATGAAGATGTTTAACGATGATCCGGACACCGATGCGGTAGTTATGTGCGGAGAGATCGGCGGCTCCGATGAAGAAGACTGTGCCGAGTGGATCAGTCAACACATGAATAAACCCGTTGCTGCGTTCATCGCTGGAGTCACGGCTCCACCTGGCAAACGAATGGGGCATGCGGGCGCAATCATTGCCGGGGGGCGGGGCACAGCCGCCGATAAGATCTCAGCGCTTGAGGCGGCCGGAGTGACCGTTACAGCAAACCCGGCCGAAATCGGCCTGGCGATGCGTGATGCAATCAATAAAAGCTGAGGCCGATTGCGCTAGGCTCGCATAGCCTATTAGTGGGTAGTGATCTATAGCGCCGCAAGCACCGCACTGATGCTTTCTTTGGCATCGCCAAAAAGCATCCTCGAGTTCTCCCGATAAAAAAGCGGGTTGTCGACGCCGGCATAGCCCGTGGCCATGCTGCGTTTTAGAATGATCGTCGTTTCCGCCTTCCAGACCTCAAGAACGGGCATTCCCGCTATAGGGCTATTAGGTTCGTCCTGCGCTGCAGGATTGACGATGTCATTCGCGCCGATCACGAGCACGATATCTGTGTCCGGAAGGTCGGAGTTGATCTCATCCATCTCCAGCACCACGTCGTAGGGAACCCGGGCTTCAGCCAGCAGCACATTCATGTGTCCCGGCATTCGTCCGGCAACGGGATGGATCGCGAACCGCGTCTCGACCCCGCGCTCCTTCAGTACTTTGACCAATTCCGAAACAGGGTGTTGAGCATGTGCAACGGCCATACCGTAGCCGGGAACAATCACCACACTCTTCGCTTCAGAAAGTAACTGAACCGTCTCGTCGACGGAGACGGCTACCGCCTCACCTTCAATGGCAGAACTTTCGCCCGTGGAGGTTTCACCACCAAAACCCCCCAGGATCACCGACAGAAAACGCCGGTTCATGGCCCGGCACATGATGTAACTCAGGATCGCCCCGCTTGAGCCCACCAGGGCTCCGGTTACGATCAGAAGATCATTGGCCAGCATAAATCCAGTGGCCGCTGCCGCCCATCCTGAGTAACTGTTCAGCATTGAGATGACAACAGGCATGTCGGCACCGCCGATCGCAAGAACCATATGCAGCCCAAAGATAAACGCCAAGCCGGTCATGATCAGTAAGGGCCACAGGGCCGAGCCGGCAGAGTCGCTACCGACAAACAACACGCCCAGCCAGATGCATCCGAGCCCAATAGCGAGGTTAATCAGGTGTCGACCGGGGAGCATGAGCGGGCGACTGTGAAGGATTCCCTGAAGCTTTCCGAAGGCGGCGACAGATCCGGTAAAGGTGACGGCACCGATCAAAACGCCTAGGAAGATTTCAATGTCATGGACAACTTTCTCTGCCCCCTCAAATTCCGCCGCGGGATCAAGAAACGAGCCAAATCCGACCAGAACGGCGGCAAGGCCGACAAAACTGTGCAGGATCGCCACCAGCTGCGGCATTGCGGTCATTTCCACACGCGCGGCCAGAGTGCTGCCTGCGGCCCCGCCAACTGCCATGACCCCCAAAACGAGGGCATAACTGGTGGGGGTGGAAGCGAGCAGGGTGGCAAAGATTGCGATCGCCATTCCGGCAATGCCGAACAAGTTGCCTCGGCGCGCACTCTCCTGGTGGCTCAGACCGCCAAGACTAAGAATAAAGAGTATGGATGCCGCGATGTAGACAGCCGATGTGAGTCCCTGCGCCATCATGAGTCCTTCCTGAACATGCGAAGCATTCTTTGGGTTACCCAAAAGCCTCCGAAGATATTGATACTGGCCACGAACAGGGCTACCGCCGCCAGCGCCACTACCACGCCCGATCCAGAGCTCATCTGGACAAGGGCACCGACGACAATAATGCCGCTAATGGCGTTCGTCACACTCATCAAGGGAGTATGGAGCGCGGGTGTCACGTTCCAGATTACCTGCCAGCCAACGAATACTGACAGCACAAAGACTGTGAAGTGGCCCATAAAGGACTTAGGCGCAAATGCCCCAACTCCAAGAATGAGCCCAAGCACCACTGCCAGTGCGAGTACGCTGCCCAATGCTGACCCGGACTTCTTCCTTTCCTCTTGTTTCGCCTGTCCAGCTCCCACCGGTTGGGCAGGCGCAGGGGTAGGAGTCGCGGAAAGGCGAGGCGCGGGTGGCGGCCAAAGCACTTCATTGACGTGAACTACGGTCAGTCCACGAATAACTTCATCCTCGAGGTTGATTGTGATCTCGCCATTTTTTTCGGGACACAATTCCGTCAGAAGGTGGACCACATTGTTTCCATAGAGCTGGCTGGATTGAGCGGCCATTCGACTCGTCAGGTCCGTGAAGCCGATAACAGTAATACCATCTTCGGTGACAACCTCGCCTGGTCGGGTGAGTTCGCAGTTGCCGCCCTGTTCGGCCGCGAGATCGACCACTACGCTACCAGGGCGCATCAGCCGGGCCGTATCTGCAAGAATCAGTTTGGGCGCAGGCTTGCCCGGAATTAGCGCGGTTGTGATGATGATATCGACGTCCCGTGCCTGTTCTTCGAATAACTTCATTTCGGCAGCGATAAACGCCTCGCTCATGACCTTGGCGTAGCCGCCTTCTCCTGAACCTTCTTCCTCGAAGTCCAGCATCAGGAACTCCGCGCCCATACTCTCAACCTGTTCTTTTACTTCCGGGCGGGTATCAAATGCACGGACGACCGCACCCATCGCTGTTGCAGCACCAATTGCGGCGAGCCCAGCAACGCCGGCGCCTATCACCAGCACTTTTGCAGGGGGCACTTTCCCCGCGGCTGTCACTTGCCCGGTAAAAAAGCGCCCAAAGTGGGTGGCCGCTTCAACCACAGCACGATATCCAGCCACGTTGGCCATCGAGCTTAACGTGTCGAGTTTTTGAGCGCGGGAAATCCTCGGCACGGCATCCATCGCCAGGGCGGTAATTCCTTTTTTCGCCAAGGCGTTAAGCAGATCCGGGTTTTGTCCAGGT
The DNA here is from genome assembly GCA_002694065.1 of Acidiferrobacter sp. Classification (GTDB taxonomy): domain Bacteria; phylum Pseudomonadota; class Gammaproteobacteria; order Arenicellales; family UBA868; genus UBA868. The sequence goes on along the minus strand of NZKZ01000031.1, from coordinate 5,898 downwards.
CCTATCAGGGAAATAAGAGTCTGGCCTGGTCTAAGAAGAGAGAACTCATCCTCATTCTCGGTGCCCTGACTCAACGGCGGGCGAATTTTGAGAAGAACGTCGCTGGTTTGATAGATCTGGTGGGCAGAGCTAATCACCTCGGCCCCATGCTCTTCGTATTCCCGGTCAGAGAAGCCTGCGTCGATACCGGCACCAGCCTGGATATTGACCTTGAAGCCAAGTTTGATCGCCCCAGCGACGGATGAGGGACTCAAGGCAACTCGTTTCTCTTCCGGGGCGCGTTCGGTGGGAACTCCAATGATCATAGGACTAAATTCCAGAGGGCTGTTCCGAGGAGGTTCTCGAATTGTCCTTGATGCTTAAAATACAGACAACATGCTCTAAGCCCTCTTGACTCTCTCATAAGGGGTATTGCTAAAAATCGCAAGGGATACCGGGCAAAGGATTCTTATTGACGATAATTTCGGTATCCTTCGCTTATCCCGAAAAAAACAGATGATCAAATGTTAGAAACAGCAGAGCTTTCTCACCGCCTCAAAGACATGGCCGAGCGAATCCAGTCGCTTAGGGGGTATCTTTGACTACGATGGCAGGAAAGAACGCCTGGAGGAGGTGTTACTCCGGCTAGAAGATCCCAACGTATGGGATGATCCGCAGGAAGCACAACAGTTAGGTCAGGAGCGCGCCAGCCTGGAGGCGAGCACGACCGCACTTGATGAGTTGGCGATAAAGGCGGAGGAAGCCTCCGAACTCCTGGCAATGGCCCGCGAGGAGGAAGATAGCGAATCGCTCGAGTTGATCTCTGCCGAAACAGAGCAAGCATTTCTACTGCTGGAGAAACTTGAATTTCTCAGAATGTTCTCTGGCGAACTCGACGGCGCTAACGCATTTGTGGATATTCAGGCGGGTTCGGGAGGAACTGAGGCGCAGGATTGGGCCGATATGCTGTTGCGCATGTACCTGCGATGGGCTGAGGATGAGGGCCTGGGTACTGAATTAGTCGAGCGCTCTGATGGTGAGGTGGCCGGGATCAAAAGTGCGACAATTCAGGTCCGGGGCGAATACGCGTTTGGCAAGTTGAGAACCGAAACGGGGGTGCATCGCCTGGTACGCAAGTCGCCCTTCGACTCGGGCAATCGGCGTCATACTTCATTTGCGTCGGTGTTTGTCTATCCAGAGGTAGATGAGAGTGTAGAGATTGAGATCAATCCGGCGGATCTGAGAATCGACACGTATCGAGCGAGCGGTGCCGGCGGCCAGCATGTTAATCGTACGGATTCAGCCGTACGGATCACCCATCTTCCTTCAGGGATCGTAGTCCAGTGCCAGAATGATAGATCGCAGCATCGGAACAGAGCCGAGGCAATGAACATGCTTCGCGCGCGGCTGTATGATGCCGAGATGCGGGAGAAGCGTGAAAAGCAGCAAGAGCTCGAGGATTCCAAAGCGGACATCGGGTGGGGCAGTCAGATCCGGTCTTATGTTCTCGATCAGTCCCGCATCAAGGACCTTCGAACGGGAGTCGAGACAGGAAATACGCAGGCGGTTCTTGACGGAGAGCTCGGATTGTTTATTGAAGCCAGCTTGAAAGCGGGCCTGTAACTGAGAAAAAGTGATGAAGCACACTAACGAGACGGATAACGAGCAGGTCGCTCAGCGGCGGGCGAAACTCAACATCTTACGAGAGAGCGGGAACCCGTTTCCCAATGACTTCCGCCGCGACTCGGAAGCGGCTGTCCTGCTGGAAAAGTTTGGAAACCAAGAAAACGAAGCACTCGAAGCAGATCCGATAGAGGTTCGTATTGCGGGACGGTTGATGACTCGTCGTGTGATGGGCAAAGCTGCCTTTGCTCATGTTCGGGATGAGTCCGGAGATATTCAGATATACGCTCAACGCGACGCGCTACCTGAAGGAATTTACAACAATGTCTTCAAGAAACTCGACATCGGAGACATTGTCGGGGTATCGGGCGTATTGTTTAAAACCCGCACAGGTGAGCTGACGGTTAACGTTCGCGATTTTCGGCTGTTGGTTAAATCGCTACATCCGTTACCGGAGAAATACCACGGCCTGACTGATATTGAGACCCGGTATCGACGCCGTTATGTCGATTTGCTGGTAAATCAGGAGTCGCGGGAGGTTTTCCGTAAACGAGCGGCAACCATCACCGCGTTGCGCCGTTTTCTCGACCGCCGAGGCTACCTGGAAATTGAGTCGCCGATTATGCAGTCGATTCCGGGTGGAGCGAACGCCCGACCTTTCGTCACCCACCACCATGCGCTCGATGTCGATCTCTATCTCCGTGTCGCTCAGGAACTGGCAATCAAACGGTGTCTGGTGGGCGGCTTTGAGAAAGTTTATGAATTGAACCGGAACTTCAGAAATGAAGGGCTGAGCACCCAGCATAACCCCGAGTTCACCATGCTCGAGTACAACGAAGCCTACGTGGATTTCGTCGATTATATGGACCTCACCGAGGAGATGCTTCGGGAAGTTGCGGGAGAGGTAACCGGTGAGACCTGTCTGGTTTACCAGGGAGAGAAGATCGATTTCTCAACGGCATTCAATCGGATGACCATGGCCGAAGCAGTCTGTCAATACAATCCGGAGCTTTCTCTTGCTGACTGTGCGGACACCGAGCCGCTAGCACGCTGCGCGATTTCTGTGGGCCTGGAAGACGCCTCTGGAAAGACAGCCGGTGAACTGCTGCTCGCACTCTTCGAAGAAACCGTCGAAAGCAAATTGATCGCGCCCACATTCATTACCGGCTACCCTGCTGAAGTGTCACCGCTATCGCGGCGGCAGGATAACGATCCGGATTTCACCGACCGCTTTGAACTGTTTGCCGCCGGCCGAGAGTTGGCGAACGGTTTTTCAGAACTGAATGATCCCGAAGACCAGGCCCAGAGGTTTCGGGACCAGGCTCAAGCCAAAGCTCAGGGCGATGAAGAGGCGATGTTTTATGATGCGGACTACGTCATGGCATTGGAATATGGCTTGCCGCCTAATGCCGGGGGCGGACTCGGCGTAGACCGGTACGTAATGATCCTCACTGATAGCCCCTCGATCCGTGATGTACTGCTTTTTCCGCATATGCGTCCGGAATCTGCCGAGTAGCCTGCTCGCGCCGGCGAGGCCGAAATGATCCGTCCAGTCGCGTTATTTATCGGTCTCCGATATACCCGGGCACGGCGCCGAAATCATTTCGTTTCCTTTATCTCGGGGGTTTCGATTCTAGGTATCACTATCGGGGTTTGGGCGTTAATTACGGTCCTGTCCGTCATGAACGGCTTTGAGCGTGAACTGCGTGAGCGCATTTTGAGCGTGGCTTCCCACGCCACGGTCAGCGCCAGAGACGGATGGTTGAAGGATTGGCCGGAGCTGACCAAATCCGTTTCTAAACATCCGGAAGTATTGGCGTCGGCACCGTTCATTTATGGTCAGGGCCTGCTCACGCGCGCCAATACGGTCTCCGGTGTGCTGGTCCGGGGCATCATTCCAGACGAGGAGACAAAGGTTTCAGGAATTCTTGACCATTTGATATCTGGCGAATCGCAGTCGCTCAGGGAAGGTGATTGGAACATCGTGCTGGGCGCTCAACTTGCGCGGTCGCTCGGTGTAAGCGTGGGTGATCGGGTTACCTTGATTGCGCCAAAAGGAAAGATCAGTCCAGCAGGGCTTCTGCCTCGAATGCGCCGTTTTGAAGTGAGCGGGATCTTCGAAATGGATATGTATGAATACGACTCGGGTATCGCACTCATTCATCTTGCCGATGCCGCCAGATTGCTGGACACCGATGGAGGGGTGACCGGCCTGAGGCTAAGCCTTGAGGAGATCTACCGGGCGCCGCTGGTGAGTCAGCAGTTGCGCCAACAACTTGGCAGCAGTTTCCGCTTGAGCGACTGGACGCGCGAGCACGCGAACTTCTTTACGGCGTTGAAGATTGAAAGACGCGTCATGTTCGTTATTCTTCTGCTGATTATTGCAGTGGCAGCGTTCAATATTGTCTCCACCCTCGTGATGGTAGTGACCGATAAACGCGCCGATGTGGCGATTCTTCGTACCCTGGGCCTTCGGCCTTCTCAGGTGATGGCGGTATTTATCGTGCAAGGGGTTGTCATTGGGTTTGGGGGCACCGTTGTTGGGGGTGTACTGGGCGTACTGACTGCTCTCAATATTGAGACCTTAGTGCCCTGGGTGGAGAATCTATTCGGTATTGAGTTCTTTCCCGCTAGTGTCTATGTCATCAGCGACTTTCCTGCCCAGCTGAAATGGCCTGACGTGTACCTGATCTCTGGGGTGTCTTTTCTGATTTGTTTAGCCGCAACGATATATCCGGCTTGGCGGGCATCCCGCACCCAACCGGCCGAGGCACTTCGGTATGAGTAAGGCAGGGATCGTCGTGGCCTGCCGAGAGATTTGTGTCACCTTCTCGGAGCCTGGTCTCTCGGTTGATGTGCTCCACGATATCAACTTGAGCGTTCGGTCAGGGGAGAGTGTTTCCGTTGTCGGGGCCTCAGGGAGCGGAAAGAGCACACTCCTGCATACGTTAGGCGGATTGATGGAGCCAACGTCCGGGGAAGTGGTTTTATCCGGTCAGACTCTGAAGGGGTTGACTGCAGCACAATCGGGTAACGTGCGGAATCATCATCTGGGTTTTGTGTATCAATTTCACCATCTTCTCCCGGAGTTTTCCGCTCTTGAGAATGTTGCGATGCCGCTGCTGATACGGGGAGAGTCTCCAGCCGATTCAAAGGAACAGGCAGAACATATTCTCAAGAGAGTCGGGCTCTCTCATCGACTTAACCACAAGCCCTCGGAGTTATCCGGCGGTGAGCGCCAGCGGGCGGCGGTCGCCAGAGCCCTTGTGACCCGCCCGGATTGCGTCCTGGCAGATGAGCCGACGGGAAACCTGGATCAGAAGACTGCGGCGCAGGTTCAAGAACTCTTGTTGGAGTTGATGGAGGCGGAGAAGCTCGCCCTCATCGTGGCGACCCATGATCTGCAGTTTGCCCGAAGCCTCGCGGTCCAATACGAGCTTCGGGAGGGAAGCCTTCACCACCTGCCCATCAACGAGTGAACTGCCTTGTTGCCGGTAGCTGGCAGCGGGTAAGCACCGAGTGAGTGAAAAAGTCACAGCGCGAAAAGGGGTCTAATCACTACACTGACCTGATCTCAACACTGAAGTCCAGGTCAATGTTCCATGGACCGCCGTCTGGTTTGGGCAGTTACGTTCTCATTGGGGGTCTGTGCGGTTACGCTCCAGCGCTCACTCCTTCCCTGGGTAATTCTGGCCGGGATTGCAGTGGTTGGCGTCGGATTATTTTGGGGACCGCGGTTGCGTCTCTGGGTATTCCTTATTCTTGGTGTTATCTGGGGAAACACCGCCTACCACCATGCCCTAGACCAACGTATTCGTAGTGCAGATTCTCAGACGACTCTTGAGATTTCGGGGGCAGTTATCGGCTTGCCCAGGAAAGGGATACGGCATATTCGATTTGATTTTCTGATTCTTGAAGCGAGCCTGGATGTCGAGTCGATGTTGGTCGGGCGCACGGTTCGTTTAAGGTGGTACGAGACAGATAACGTGCTGACGCCTGGCAGCCGTTGGCGATTGGCAGTGAAACTGCGCCCCCCAAGAGGCTATAGAAATCAGCATGGATTTGACTACGAGCGCTTTCTTCTCGAGAACGGTATTCAGGGAACCGGGTACGTTCGTGAGGGGAGCCGGTCGCCTGGTTTACAGACTGGGCTTTGGGTGGCGGTAGATCGGTTTCGGCTGAATTTCAGAAATCATCTGGATAGTTCTTCAACCCTCGTCAACAAACCGCTCCTGATTGCTCTTGCCGTTGGAGAACGCTCAGGGCTCGATTCGGCGGGAAGGAAACTATTGCGGG
>NZKZ01000030.1 GCA_002694065.1 Acidiferrobacter sp. | reverse complement strand
TGAGGACATGCACCAGCTGGCCGCACTGCAAAAGGGTCTTAAAGCAAAAAGTGCGCAAACTGCACCGCTTGCGCCGGCGGATTATGAGGGAAATGTCTGGGATTTCTATCAATATCTGGCTACAAGACTAGCTATGCGCGCCCAGGCTTGATGCATCCGATTGGGAGGTCAAAGTCACGTATTGGAGTCCTTGAGTTCAGACACCTGAACCCCTGAATTAATAACCAGGAATTCCTAGTGTTTTTTTTCGCTGAGCCTCGATCGACATGCTATATTTTTCGTTCGGAAGCTTTAAAAACCCCACGTGAATTTGGGTCAATATGGAAAATAGTTCATGACAAGAACGACCATGCTTATCAATCTGAGCACTTATCGGGGTTCTGAAAAAGTTCAATAATAAAGTGCACCATAACCATCCCACGGGATATCGGAGGAGAAAATGACAAAAGGTACGATTTACGATCTGCGCGATCAATTGGCGGTCGGTCAAATATCGCGGCGGCAATTTCTGAAGCGAGCAGGGGCACTGGGGATCAGTGCGGCGGCAACTTCAACCCTCTTGGCTTCGGCTACGTCCTCGGCGGCAACCCGAAAGACCGGGGGTACGCTTCGGGTTTGTATCGCAAGTGGCGGTCAAACAGACAGCCTGGATCCAACCAAATTCCTGTCAACTGGTGACTACGCTCGCGGGCACTCGATCTACAACCCGCTGGTGGCGCTCAATCCCAGCATGCAACCCATACCGGCGCTTGCGGAATCCTGGGAATCCAACTCAACGGCAGATGAATGGGTATTTTCGCTGCGTAAGGGTGTGACCTTCAGTAACGGAAAGGACTTCACCTCAGCCGATGTCCTTTATTCGTTGCAACGTCATTTAAGACCCGAGTCGGAGTCCCCAGGCAAACCTTTGCTTGAACAAGTGACTGAAATGAAAGCAGACGGGGCGCATGTGGTCCGAATGAAAACCGCATCTCCTAACGCGGACCTGCCGATTCTCTTCACCCAACCGCAGTTCATGATCTCACAGGAAGGCGAGGAAGAATTCGTCAATCCCTCAGGGACTGGCGGGTTCATCATGAAAGAGTACGAGGTAGGGATCTACGCGCGTGTTGAGCGAAATCCCAACTACTGGGGTGATTGTTATCTTGACGCTCTGGAGTGGATCACCAACGTCGACGGTACCGCACGCATGAATGCGATGATGGCGGGTGAGTACGACATCGCCACCGAAGTGGATCGAAACCTGATTGATCTGGTAGAGCGCGCACCGGGAGTCGAAATCGTTGCGTCTGCTTCCGGAAGACACACCAACCTGTCGATGATGTGTGACCGTGAGCCAACCAGTAATCATGATCTCAGGCAGGCGCTGAAATATTGTATTCCACGCGAACAGATCATCCAGAATGCATTCAAGGGATACGGCATGGTGGGTAACGACCACCAGGTGTCGCCCACGGATCCGTTTTATTGCGATGAGATTGCGCAACGGACTTTCGATCCGGATAAAGCACGCCACCACTTTAAGAAGTCTGGTGTGGACGGTGCCAGTATTACTTTGTATACCTCTGATATGGCCGTCTCAGGCTCAGAAGCAATTGCATTGATTTTTGCCGAGGGTGCGAAAGCGGCCGGGATAGACTTACAGGTTCAGGTTGCGCCTCCGGGATCTTATTGGAGCAAAGTCTGGATGCAGGTGCCGGTGTGTGTGTCTGGATGGGACGCGCGGCCGACTGCCGATCTGATGTTGACCATTGCAAATAAATCCGACGGCTCATGGAACGAGACTGCCTGGGGAAGTGAGCGTTTCGATCAGTTGCTGGTTGCTGCGCGCGGTGAGACCGACGCGACCAAGCGAAAGGGCATGTACTGCGAAATGCAGCGTATGCTCCATGATGACGGCGGTGTTGGAATGCTCGGGTTTTATGACATGATCGACTCAAGACGTGACAATGTCGTGGGTTTTGATCCACACCCGGCTGGATATAACCGCGACGCGTTTTTCGCCACCGATATCTCCTTCGCTTAAGGCGGAGAATTCCGTTAATCGAAGCAACGAAAAAGGGGCGGCTGATTGCCGCCCCGTTTTTCTTGTGTGTCTGATGAGATGTCATGGGTAGACTTCTGATTCGCCGGATCCTGCTCGGTATCGTCGTGACCTGGGTGGTCTCGATGATGATTTTTGCCGCGACAGAGTTGCTGCCCGGTGACGTTTGTCATGCGGTGCTGGGGCAGGGGGCAACCGAGAAATCACTAGAGAGCTGTCGCGAGCGCCTTCAGTTAAATCAGCCCATGCACACGCGGTATCTTCAGTGGCTGGGGAGATTGGCGACGGGGGAACTGGGGACCTCTCTGGCCAACGATCTCCAAATCTCAGACCAGATCGGTGCTCGTGCATGGAACACCGTGAGACTAGCGGCACTGACTGCGTTGATCGCTGTGCCACTGGCAGTTCTGCTGGGTTTGATTGCGGCCATTCGGGCCGACAGTTCGGTTGATCGGGGCATCTCCATTGGAACGTTGTGTTTTATCTCCGTACCCGAATTCTTTACCGGAGTGCTCTTGGTTTATATCTTGGCGGTGCAACTTCGGTGGATGCCGGCGGTAGCGAACTATCGTGACCTTACGAGGGGAGACTTTCTCGAGGTGATTGAAGCGTTGGCACTGCCTATTGCGACACTGACGTTTGCCGTTCTCGCACATATGACGCGGATGACTCGAACGGCTGTGCTTAACGTAATGTCGTCGCCCTATATTGAGCAGGCGATTCTTAAAGGCGCATCAAGAAGCCGGGTAATCATCCGGCACGCATTGCCTAATGCGGTCGCCCCGATTGTCAATGTGATTGCGCTGAATCTTGCCTACCTTGTCAGTGGTGTGGTGGTGGTTGAAGCAATTTTCCGAATTCCCGGCTTGGGCACCCTGATGGTTGAGTCTGTTATCTACCGAGATATCCCCACGGTGCAGGCGATCGGTATGTTGTTTTGCGTGACTTATGTTGGGTTCAATCTGATCGCAGATGTCATGGCCATCATTGCCAACCCCCGATTAAGGCATCCGCGATGAGTGCAGCTTCGCAAGCGCCGTCTGAGACGGATCTAAAGACCCGATTCACGCCTTCGCTCATTATCGGATTGGTGATCGTCGGTTTCTGGCTGTTGGTGGCGCTCTTTGGTCCTGCACTCGCTCCCCATCTGGAGTCCGATATTGTGACGGACATGAGTTACGCACCCGCAGGTGAGGTGGGCTTGCTGGGAAGCGACTATCTCGGTCGGGACGTGTTCTCACGCCTGCTGTACGGCGCCCGGATGACGATGGGTCTTGCGCTGCTGGTGACGCTGCTGTCATTTTCTCTCGGTGTGATTCTGGGATTTATTGCCGCAATCAGCGGTCGTTGGATTGATGGGTTAATGAGCCGAATCAATGATGCATTGATGGCCTTTCCCTCGATCATCCTGGCGCTAATCGTGATGTCGGCACTCGGCACCTCCTTAATGATCATGATCGTCACAGTCGCAATAATCGATTCGACCCGAGTATTCCGGTTATCGCGCGCCTTGGCGATGGATATTTCGGTGATGGATTTTGTCGATGTGGCCCGTTCCCGTGGAGAGAGTTTATGGTGGATTACCGTCCGCGAGATTTTGCCCAATACACTCGCGCCCCTCGCGGCAGAATTTGGGATCCGGTTTACTTTCGCGATCCTTTTTATCAGCGCGCTGAGCTTTCTCGGGCTCGGGGTACAGCCCCCCGCCGCTGATTGGGGGGTGATGGTGAAGGAAAACCTGCAAGGGCTGCTGTTTGGCTCTGCCGCAGCACTGATGCCTGCCGCCGCCGTTGCTTCACTGACTGTTGGAGTGAACCTTATCGTGGACTGGTTCCTGAGACGCATGGGCGGTGATGTCTCGCAGGAACTGATGAACTAGCCTGAGCGCAGCATGAGCGCAGTCATTGATATTCAAGATCTTTGGGTAGAGGCCCGTTCGTCAGGCGGCAGCTTCCAACCTATTGTTGAAGGGGTCAGTGTCAGTGTGTATCCAGGTGAGGTGGTGGCGCTGATCGGCGAATCCGGTTCCGGAAAGACCACTACGGCATTGTCGGCCATGGCGTACAGCAAGCCCGGGTGCCGTATCGTAGGCGGCAGCATCACCCTGAATGGCCGTGATCTTCTAAAACTGGATCAGGAGGAGCGGCGCCAGTTGCGCGGTCGCGAAGCGGCATACGTGGCGCAAAGCGCAGCGGCTGCTTTCAATCCAGCCATCCGTATTGGCGATCAGGTTATCGAGAGCACAGCGATTCACCAGCTTATGCCTCGCGATGATGCGCTGCGTGAGGCAGTAAAACTCTATCAGCGTTTGGACCTTCCGGACCCTGAGCGGCTGAGCAACCGATATCCCCATCAGGTAAGTGGGGGCCAGCTACAGAGGCTGATGGCGGCGATGGCAATGTCCTCGAGTCCTGCACTGCTCATTCTCGATGAACCCACCACAGCGCTCGATGTGACGACTCAGATTTCGGTCCTTAGCGCTTTTAAAGACCTGATCAGGGGACAGAACACCGCTGCTATTTATGTTACCCACGACCTCGCTGTAGTAGCGCAGATTGCAGACCGCATCGTCGTGATGCAAAACGGCAAAGTGATGGAAGCGGGTGCTACCGAACAAATCATCTCCCGGCCAGAGAATGCCTATACCCAGACGTTGATGGCAGCTGTCAGGCCGCCGCCAAAATCGATGTCCGTTGAGGGCGAAGGCTCAGATCAGACTGACGATGAGATGATTGTCAGCGTGGACTCGATTACGGCGGGTTACGGTCGAACTGAAACGAAAATTGTGCTGCAGGATGTGAGCGTTGCGGTACCCAAGGGGAAGGTCGTTGGCGTCATTGGGGAATCAGGCTGTGGCAAGAGCACGCTGGCGAGGGTTATTGCGGGATTGCTGCCCCAACGCTCAGGTGAGATTTACCACCATGGGCAAGAGCTTCCCAATGTAGCAAGACGTAGAACCCGTAGTGTGCTTAAAAATATTCAGATCGTTTTTCAGATGCCGGATGTTGCGATTAACCCGCGCCATCGCGTTCGGGAAATTCTCGGTCGGCCGCTGGATCTTTTTATTGGTTTGTCTGCAAGTGCCAGGGAATCGCGCATTGATGAATTGCTCGAGCTGGTCGAACTGCCCACGTCCTACAAAACCCGACTGCCGGGAGAGCTGTCGGGCGGCGAGAAACAGCGAATCAACCTGGCCCGCGCGCTCGCGGCTGAGCCCGAAGTCATTCTGTGCGATGAGGTGACCTCGGCGTTGGACACGGTCGTTGGCAAGGCCATCATCGACCTTTTGAAAAAGCTTCAGGCAAATCTGGGGGTCGCTTATCTGTTCATCAGCCATGACCTTTCCACAGTCGCCTCTTTTGCTGACCACGTTGTTGTTTTGTATGCAGGCCGGGTTGTCGAGCAGGGACCGCTTGCCTCAGTGCTGGCGCCCCCGTTTCATCCCTACACGCGGTTGCTGTTGAGTTCTGTGCCTGAACTGCGAACCGATTGGCTTGATGGGGTAGTGGCCTCGAAAGCGCACCTGGATCATCTCGGTCAGGCAGTGGATAGCAGTAAAGTCGGGTGCCCGTTCTTTAGCCGGTGCGCCGTGGCGGTTAATGATGTTTGCAACCGCCAAGATGTGCCGCTTCGGAAAATGGACCAAGGACACACTGTCGCCTGTCACCTTGAGCTTGATGCCTTGCGAGGATAACGCCAACCACCCAGCGCTATTTGACGCAGAAATACCCTGCGCACACTGAAAGTGGTATCGTCCGGCGTTTTCAGAGAACTTGATCAGAAAATGACGACTGAAAAACCAGAGGGTTTTTCCGGTTACCACCGCAAGCAGGACTGGACTGAGGATCCCGAACTCACGCATATCACCCGGGGAACGCCCTGTGGTGAGTATTTGCGGCGCTATTGGCATCCGATCGCGATGACCGAGGAGGTCACTGACCTACCATTGCTGGTCAAGGTCTTGGGAGAAGAACTGGTCCTCTTTAAGGATAAAAGCGGAGACTTTGGACTCCTGCATAAGCACTGCTCTCATCGGGGCGCCTCTCTTGAGTTCGGCATTGTTGCGGATCACGGCATCATCTGTTGTTATCACGGATGGCATTACGCGGTGGATGGCACCCTGATTCGCGCAGGCTCAGAGCGCGAAGACGGACCAATATGCAAAAAGGTGGTTCATGGCGCCTATCCGGTGATTGAGAGAGACGGGCTGGTGTTCGCTTATCTTGGCCCCCCAGAACTCAGACCACCTTTTCCCCTATTTGATACGCAGGTCGACACGGGAGTGGAGAAAGTGCCTTTTTCTCTCTCAACGCCATGCAACTGGCTGCAGATCTACGAGAACACCCAGGACCCTGTACACGTGATTCATCTGCACTCCAATGTCAGCGGGATTCAGTTTGGAGCCGCGTCCGGGGTAGATCAGATCATTGAGTACCAGGACAGTCCTTTGGGAATGATCAATATCCAAACACGAGAGGTCGGTGAATTTGTCTGGAATCGAACGGTGGAATCGATTCTGCCCAATGCCAATCAGACCGGCGCGATCTGGGAAGAAGCGCAAAACGAGAAGTTCTTTCAGCGAAGCTCGCTGCTGCGCTGGGTTGTGCCGCTGGACAATACCTCGACTCGCACAATCGGCTGGCGTTACTTAAGCGCTGATTTGGATCCCGAGCAACAGGGCGATCGCTCGCAGATCGGTAAGGAAGGAATCGACTTTATCGGCCAGACCGCAACCGAGCGATCTCACGAGGAAGCACAGAGGCATCCGGGGGACTATGAGGCACAGGTCTCCCAGGGTCCGATTGCCATCCACGATCGTGAAAATCTCGCGAGTTCTGACGCCGGCGTCGCACGGTTGCGACGTCTGTTGCGCAAACGTGTGGCAGAATTACGTTCAGGCGAAGAGCCGGCGCCTCAGGCGGGAGCGGAGGGCGAGATCGTTTCAACCTACACCCAGGATACCGTCTATAGGGTTCGACTCAACGACCAGCAAAGAAAGGTGTTTGGGCAAGCGTTAGCCAGTACGGTAGTCAGCAGCGGGGACAAGGGTCCTCAAGAGCG
>NZKZ01000144.1 GCA_002694065.1 Acidiferrobacter sp. | reverse complement strand
CTTGCGCTCTCGACACCCCGGCAGGTGTACCTCCAAAACAGACTTGATTATCCAACACCGCAGTATGCGCACGTCCCGTTGGTGCGGGATCGCGATGGGGCAAAAATCAGCAAAAGTGATGGCGCACATCCGCTTGATCCAGCCAAGCCGTTATCGGCGCTCAAAGCGGCCTGGCAGTTTCTCAGACAGATGCCGATGCCAGAGCGGGTGCAAGATCCTGAACTTTTCTGGACCCACGCCGCCAAGACATGGTGTATCGACCTCCTGCGAGATGCCCACTCAGCGTATCCTGATGAGAAAACTGCGTGAGACATCCGCACCTTGAGGAAGTCAGGCATTTCTGGTTTGAAGACGCCTGCACGTCGCCCGCGTCGCTAGCCAGGCATCAGGCCCGGTGGTTCGCGCCGAGCGCCCAACTCGACCGAGACATCGAGAAACGATTTGGCGCCCTGCCGGAAGCCGTAAGGTCCGGAGCCTTAAGCTACCGTCCGGATGACGCCCATGACCTGCTCACCCTCATACTGATCCTGGATCAGTTTCCGCGACAGATTTACCGCAATACACCACGGGCTTTTGCCTATGATTCAGAAGCGCGAGCGATTTCTAGTACCATGATCGAAAAATCTCTCTTTCAGGCCCTGCACCCCGTCGAACAGGTCTTTGTCTTCCTGCCGTTTGAGCATTCCGAAACGCTGTCGGATCAGTCCCTGTGTGTTGAACTATACGAAACGCTCTTACAACAGGCGCCTCGGTCTTGTCAGTCATTTCTTGAGAATGCTCTCGACTATGCCCGCAGACACCACTCGATCATTAAGCGCTTTGGGCGGTTTCCTCACAGAAACGCGACCCTAAAGCGGGGGTCCACCAGGGAAGAAGACAGCTTTCTTATCGCGGGAGGCGATACCTTCGGCGTCGAGTCAGGAAGCGCTCCGACCCGGGAAAACAACGCGCTTTAGAAGCCACCACAATGCCAAACACCTCACACAAAATGAAGGGCGCGCTGCTTTGTCTTTGCGGGATTATCTTGCTCAGCCCGGATAGCCTTCTCTTGAGACTGATCGGAGGCGACCTTTGGACGCTCGCCTTTTGGCGAGGCGGTCTCTCGGCGGTGGGTCTTGCGGTTGCCGTGCTGCTGATGGAAGGACGTCGGTCAGGTCAACAGCAACTCCTCCGACTGACCCGACAAGGCGTTGTGGTCGCAGTCAGTTTTGCGATAGCCAATCTCGCATTCATCTTCTCGATCCAGAACACAGCCGTTGCCAACACTCTGGTCATCATGAGCCTATCGCCTCTGTTTGCCGCGCTGCTCAGCCATTTTTTCTTTCGGGAGCCTATATCCACCGGCACCTGGCTCGCGGCGGTCGCGATTTTTCTCGGCCTCACGATGGTGTTTTACGGAAGCCTGGCGACCGGCGGTGTAGTGGGCGACCTGGCCGCGCTGGTCACCAGTATCTGTGTTGCCATCAGTCTCGTCCTCATGCGCGAGCACCGCGATATCAGTATGGTGCCAGCACTGGCATGGAGTAGCGGACTGGCATGTCTGGCAGCCCTGCCCTTCGCGGTACCCGCCTCCCTCAGCGGAACAGCCCTGATGCTTATGCTGGTACTGGGATTGATCGTACTGCCTGCCAGTCTTACGATGATCGGACTGGCCCCGCGATACCTCCCCGCACCGGAAGTGAGCCTCATCCTGCGTATGGAAGCGTTGCTCGCGCCGCTTTGGGTATGGCTTGTACTGGGAGAAGTGCCCAGCCGGCAAACATTGATTGGTGGAGGGATTATCCTGGCGACCCTGATCTGCCTATCCCTTTACACCATCCGCATGCAACGAGGCCACCCAGCGTGAAGCAGTCCGCCGTCGCGCCTGTTGGCGCTTCTGAACGCTACGCAGTCTGGTTGATCGCGGCGAGCAGTCTCCTGATTTCTGTCAATGGGTTCATGCTGCGAAGTATCGAATCCGCCAATGAATGGCAGGTGATCTTCGGTCGCCAGGCGTTTTTTACACCTGCGATCCTGATGGTGTTGCTGATTCGGTATCGGACACACCTTTTCAGACTGTTTGTGGAGTCAGGATGGGTGGGTCTGGCTGCGGGCGTTTGCCTCGGATTGGCTAACCCGACCGTGATCCTGGCAATGACCCACACGACGGTGGCCAATGCCATGTTTATCCTGGGAGCCTGTCCACTGATCACGGCTGTACTCGCCCGGATTTTCCTTCGTGAACAACTCTCTGGCGCCACTCTCGTCGCGATTGGAGTAGCGATGATCGGCATCGGGATTATGCTTGCCGATGGCCTCGGTGCGGGCTCCTCGCTGGGCAATGCACTTGCTCTGCTATGCGCTCTTTTTTTCTCAATGTTCGTCATCTTTTTGCGGGTCGGCAAAGACAGGAACATGCTCCCCACCAGTATTACAGGCGGCGCAATCGGCGCGATCGTGGGGCTTGCCGGTGCCGGATTTGACTACCACCTGACGATGCATGACGGCCTCTTATGCCTGATCTGGGGCGGCGGCATTGTCACCATCGTGCACTTTCTATTCATCCAGGGCTCAAGACATGTGCCCGGCGCCGAAATCATGCTGATCACCCTGATCGAGTTCACCCTCGGCCCCATCTGGGTCTGGATCGGTTTCGGCGAAAGACCCACCGCAATGGCCCTGGCGGGGGGCGTTCTTGTGCTGGCCGCCGTAGCGGGCCGGTCTATTGCGATGCTGCAAAAACCCGGCGCGGGAGGTTAATCAGGATTGAATATATTCAGATCCGGGTGCCGCCCACCTGCTGGCTGAAGTAATCATCGCAGGTCCCTTCGCGCAATACGTCTGCCGTTGCGCAGTGCAGTCCACCGCCAAAGGGATAGGCATCCCTGAACGCCAGCGGCAAGACCTCAAACCCCAGTCCGTCCAACTGCTCGGCCTGTTGATGCTCGCTTTCCTCCACGATGACAGTCTTGTGATCGAGGATCAGCACATTCATCGACAACCAGACACTTGAATAACACAGCGGCGGCGGTGCATCGTTGGAGGGCTGTGCGGCATCAACAATTTCCCAGTCATTCGCCTTGAAGATCTCACGCTGCTCATCGGGCAGTTTTCGGTTGGGATTGTTCATGATGAGACCGGGCCGCAACGGAACAAAGGTCGCATCAATATGGATCGGGTAGGGGTCACCGGGAAAGTTCACTGAATGCACCCGATGATCCGGAAAATGCCGCTGCAGCCACTCCATGCCGCGGCGATTGGTGGTCAGGCCGTGCTGACAGAACAAATCCTTGCCGATGCGCAAAATATCCGCAGCATCAAAAAGGGGCTCATGTTCCGTGGTAACAAAATCCAGGGCGGCAGTACGCTTAAGCCGCTCCTCGATCGTGATCTCGTCGAAGTAGCCCGCCTGATAGGATTCGTCGGCAAGTCGCGGCCGCGGCGCCTGCTCCCACCGGAACCCCGGATCCTCATCGAAGTAACGCTGCATGAGGGTGTGATATGCGAGAAACTCCCAGTACCGGCAGCGAAAAGACATCGGAGCACTCAGGATTTCTTTTCCCACCGTCAACAGAACATCGCGCGGCGGCATGCAGCCAAACATGGACCCGGTCGTAAAGTCCGGCGTATTCACCGCCTGATTCCATTGAATCGGTTCCGGACGATCAACCCGCACGCCGCGGCTTTCGAGCAGGTTCACCAGGTTATCCAGCTGGGCGTTCGCACGTTCCACGGTAGCCAGGGGACGCGGGCCCCACATGCCCCGCATGTCACTGTCTTCAGGTACCTTGGCTTCCGTAGCGGGCTCCGAAGGCGGGATACAAGTGAAATCCGCACGCCCCACAATCGCATGCTTCAGTGGATCAAAGTCATTCCATGAACTTACAACCGTGGACTGCATTTCTATCTCTCCATGTGCATTTTGTTCAATTAAAAACCTGGCCAGAAAACATCCTTAAGCATCACCTGACGCCTGCGCCAAAGCCTCCAGGACCTTGGCGCGTCGGGAAAGCCACCAGCCGTACTGCTTGGGCCACTGATTCCATTCCGGGTCTGCATCCAGCGACAGTGCCGCATTCAGCGGCCAGTTGGGATCGAGCAGCGCCTCCCGGCCAATTGCGACGAGATCGGCCTGCCCTTTGGCAACGATCGCCTCGGCTTGTTCAGCCGTCAATACCAACCCCACTGCCTGAGTCCTGAGCCCGGCTGCTTCTTTTACCGCGCGGGCGTAAGGCACCTGAAAGCCAGGCTGTGGCGGGGGTCCTTTTGCCGCCGTTGCGGAACCAAGGATACCGCCCGAAGAGCAATCGATCACATCTACACCCAAGCCTTTCAGATCTTTGGCAAGCGCGACGGTATCCTCGAGTGACCAGCCCTTAGGCGCCCCGTCAACCGCCGACACGCGGACAAAAAGCGGTTTGCCTTCCGGCCATGCCCCCCTGACCGCCTCAACCGTCTCGAGCAGCATTCTCGACCGTCCCGAGCGATCGCCCCCATACCCATCGGCTCGATGATTGCTTACCGGCGACAGGAAGCTCGCCGCAAGATAGCCATGCGCCGCATGGACTTCCGCAATATCGAATCCGGCCTGATCGGAACGCCTGGCAGCCGCTGCAAAATCCTCCACAACCTGAGTGATCTCAGCAGGACTCATTTCAACCGGAAGCAGCCAGCCCTCGCCCACGGGTTCTGCCGACGGTGCGATCACCTGCCAGGGCTCTTCGCCACGTCGGCGGTCACTGTCATCAAGTGGACCGTTCCCATGCCACGGCCGCTGCATGGCAGCCTTTCTTCCTGCGTGAGCAAGCTGTATTGCTGAGGCAGAGCCCATGCTTCGGATAAAGCCGGTAATACCCGACAACGCCTGGGCATGTGCATCCGACCAGATCCCTAGGTCTCCGTGGGTAATGCGGCCTCTGCGCTGGACTGCCGCGGCTTCCGTAAAGACCACTCCGGCACCGCCCTGGGCAAACTTCCCAAGGTGCACCATATGCCAGTCATTCGCGATGCCGTCGCCAGCACTGTACTGACACATCGGCGAGATCACCAACCGGTTTGCGAGGGTGAGGTCGCGGATCTTTAGCGGGCTAAAAAGATGTGATTCAACAGGCATATATAAAGTACAGCGAAAAAACCAGAGCGCGCAATCATATCGGGCAGACGCCATAGATACCAGAAAAATCACGTCGGGCCGGTCTCATTGCGCTGTGACTCGGATAGACTTGCCGGGCACTGGTAACAATGGGATTAGATTCTGATGTCCGACAAGAACGCCGCGGCCCAACTGCTGCTTCAGGCGCGAAAGCCGGGAAAGGCTCTGACGGCTCTTCCCGAAAGCGCCCTGCCCGCCGATAAAGCACAGGCCTATGCCGCGCAGGCAGAGCTTGTGTCTTTGTTAAGTGATCATTCAGGCAGACCTGTGGGTTACAAGGTAGGCTGTACCAACGCTACAGCACGACAAATGCTTGCGCTCGACTCTCCGTTCAGTGGCCGATGTTTTGAAAAAGAGCTGTCGACCTCACCCGCTGCCATTGATGCCGCAACGCTTCACATGATTGGCATCGAGCCCGAGATCGCGGTGCGCATCGGCAAGGATCTCGTTCCTTCGAAAAACTGGCAACGAACGGATGTCATCGACCATATTGAAGCCGTGATGCCATCGGTGGAAGTTGTGGAAAGCCGGTTTTCAAGCTGGCCACTGATGGGTTTTTTGAGCGCTATCGCCGATAACGGCGTCCATCGCCATCTGGTGCTGGGCAAAGCTGTCGAAAACTGGTCTGCCGACAGAATTGAACAAACCAGGGTGACGCTGACAGCGAACGGTATCACCGTGCGTGAGGGGGTTGCCAGTAACGTGGACGGCGGGCCTTTTGGGGTCGTTGCCTGGCTTGCCAATCACCTCAACGCCATGGGGACGACTCTGGCAGCAGGCGAGATCGTCACCACAGGCGTGATGACCGATATTTACGACAGTGCCCCGGGAGAAAAAATTGTGGCTCACTATGATCTTCCCGCCGTAGTTGAATTACAGGTAACGCCGCTATGACGATGGAACTCATCCGCCTTTCCGCGCGTTCGGTGCGCGATCTCCTCAAGGAGCGGCAAGTCAGCCCGCTCGAGCTTCTCGACGCGCTAGAGCACCGCATCAGTGAAGTGGATAGCGCCGTCAATGCCTTGCCAACACTTTGTTTTGAGCGGGCTCGGCAACGTGCCCGCGAAGGGGATCTTTCCGGCCTGCCGCTTGCCGGCATCCCTGTGGCCATCAAAGACCTTTTGCCAGTCAGCGGCGTGCGCACCACATTCGGCTCGATGGCATACCGGGATCACATCCCCGAGGTTTCTGATCTCCTCGTCGAGCGCATTGAGGCAGCCGGTGGCATTGTCTATGCCAAATCCAATACCCCCGAATTTGGCGCCGGAGCCAATACCTTCAATGATGTCTTTGGATTTACCCGGAACCCCTGGAACACAGCGCTTTCAGCGGCAGGATCCTCGGGAGGCTCAGCCGTCGCCCTCGCAACCGGGATGGCGTGGCTTGCAACCGGATCTGATCTTGGCGGCTCGCTGCGCAACCCGGCGAGCTTCTGCTCAATTGTGGGGCTGCGTCCCAGCCAGGGCCGCATCGCGTCAGATCCAGGCCAGACCGCATTCAACCGCCTCAGCATGGAAGGGCCCATGGCGCGTAACGTCAATGACGCGGCCATGCTATTGGATGTCATGGCAGGCTATGACAGTCGGGATCCGATGTCCCTTGACGACCCCGCCGAGTCATTTGAAGAGGCTGCGATCCGCGAGCATGTGCCTCCCCGGATCGCGTTTTCGCCGGACCTTGGTGTCACTCCGGTCGATCCTGAAGTCGCCGAAATTTGTGAGCGGGCGGCTTTAAGGTTCGAAGAGCTTGGCGCCCACGTCGAGAAAGCGCAGCCCGATTTTTCAGGTTTACAGGATGTTTTCCAGGTCCATCGCGCGCTTTCCTTTGCGACTTCTCTTGGCCCTGAACTCGAGGCAAACCGTGACACCTTCAAACCGGAAATTGTCTGGAATGTAGAAAAGGGGCTCGCCCTCACAGGCCAGGACATCATGAACGCGATGGTGGAAAGATCGGAAATCTACAGGCGGGCAAACACGTTCTTTTCTGATTTCGATCTGATTTTGACGCCCGCGACCGTTGTGCCACCCTACCCGGTGGAGCAGCGTTTTGTTCAACGGGTCGGCGATCATGAATTTTCGAACTACATCGAGTGGTGTTCGATTGCATACGCCTTTACCGTCCTTGGCGCTCCGGCGCTGTCAGTCCCCTGCGGATTTACCCAAAGCGGGTTGCCAGTGGGTTTACAGATTGCAGCGCCCGTTCGTGAAGAAACAAGATTGCTCGCGGCTGCCAGCGCCCTTGAGAATCTGCTAAGGTTATCTGGCGCATTGCCCATTGATCCTCGAGACCCTGACTCATGACACACTACAGCGCTTGCCCGCACGACTGCCCTTCCACCTGTGCGCTGGAGGTTGAAAAACTCGATGACAACACCATCGGCAAGGTCCGAGGCGCCTCAGAACAGACCTATACGGCCGGCGTCATCTGCAGCAAGGTTGCCCGCTATAGCGAACGAATCCATCATCCAGACCGCCTGACCCAGCCACTGAAACGTACCGGCGAAAAAGGCAGCGGCCAGTTCTCGCCGATCAGTTGGGAGGATGCCCTGGATGAAGTCGCCGAGCAGCTGCTTAAAGCTGAGCAGCGCGACGGCAGCGAGGCTGTCTGGCCCTACCAGTATGCCGGCACCATGGGACTGGTTATGCGTGACGGGATCAATCGCCTTCGTCACGTCAAAAAATATTCCGGCTTTCACTCGACGATCTGCGTCAACATGGCCTGGAATGGCTTCCTGGCCGGAACCGGACGCCTCACTGGCGTGGACCCACGGGAAATGGGCAAGTCGGATCTCGTCATCATCTGGGGCACCAACGCCGCAAGTACCCAGATCAATGTCATGACCCATGCGCTGAAGGCGCGGCGTGAGCGTGGCGCCAAGATTGTTGTTATTGATACCTACAACAATGCCACGGCGAAGCAGGCTGATCTTTTCCTTTGTGTTCAGCCGGGAACCGACGGCGCGCTCGCCTGCGCGCTGATGCATGTGCTGTTTCGTGACAACAAGGCCGATCGGGAATATCTCGAGGCCTATACGGACTGTCCTGATGCCCTTGAGGCCCATCTGCAATCACGCGATCCCGCGTGGGCGGAACACATCAGCGGCGTGCCGGCCAGCCAGATTGAAACCCTGGCCGGGATGATCGGCGAAACGCCCAAGACTTTTTTTCGCCTTGGCTACGGTTTTACCCGACAGCGCAACGGCGCTGCCAGCATGCATGCGGCGCTTTCCATCGCTGCCGTTGCCGGCAGTTGGCGCCACGAGGGAGGTGGGGCTTTTCACAGCAATGGAGGCATCTACCATTGGGATAAGACGCTGCTGGAGGGTCTGGACCATCTGGACCCGGATGTGCGGATGCTGGATCAATCCCGCATTGGGGCTATCCTGACCGGAGATAAGCAGGACATCAAAGACGGGCCACCCGTTACCGCGCTCTTTATTCAGAACACCAATCCTATGTCGGTAGCGCCGGATCTCAACCGGGTGCATGAGGGTTTTGCGCGAAAGGATCTTTTTGTCTGTGTGCATGAGCAATTCATGACCGAAACAGCTGAGATGGCAGACATCATACTGCCCGCCACCATGTTCCTTGAGCACGATGACGTGTATCAGGCGGGAGGGCATCAGCACATTACGCTCGGCCCCAAGATCGTTAACCCACCCGAGGGCTGCCGCTCAAATCATGAAGTCATCTGTGCACTGGCAAAACGACTTGGCGCCCAACATCCGGGCTTTGAGTTGACCCCTCGAGAAATCATTGACCGAACGCTGCAGGACTCAGGCTGGGGTCAACTTGCGGATCTGGAACAGCAACACTGGATCGACTGCCAACCCGACTTCCGGGAAGCGCACTATCTCGAAGGCTTCGGCCACGCCGACAGGCGATTTCACTTCTCACCTGACTGGGATGCTCTTATGCCACACGGTTTTGGTCCGGCCGGTGCTGTCATGCCCGCCCTGCCAGATCACTGGGACGTTATTGAGGCGGCAAACAGCGAAATGCCTTACCGCCTGGTCACCGCACCCGCACGCCATTACCTGAATTCAACGTTTACCGAAACCCCAACGTCCAGTCGGCGCCACAAGCGGCCGAGCGCCATGCTGCATCCGGAGGATGCCCGTGACCTGAAGGTCAATAGCGGCGACACCATCCGGCTGGGCAATCTTCGCGGGGAAATTCCCATTGCGGCAGAAGTCGTTGAAACCGCGCAGCGCGGTGTGGTGATCGTCGAGAGTATCTGGCCAAACCGCGCATTCGCCGGCGGCAAGGGCATCAACGTTCTGACCGGGGCCGATCCGGTCGCGCCGGTCGGTGGCGCTGCTTTTCATGACACGAGAATCTGGATTCGACCCGCGTGACCCAGATCACATCACGGTGTAAAAACTCTGCCAGCTGATTAAATACTGACCTATAGTTCTGTTATCCATCTCAAGCATAGCAGCGATCTCACACGATCCTGGGAGGGCAGTTTTGGAAGTGAACATCTTTGGCGTCGTTTTGATATTGCTCATCGTGATAGCAGCGTGGCTGATCTGGACCTATAACCGGTTTATTCGGCACAAGAATAATGTGCGCGAGGCATGGAGCGGGATCGACGTCCAACTCAAGCGCCGTCACAACCTGATTCCCAATGTGATCGAAGCGGTAAAAGGATATATGGGCCACGAGCAGGGAACACTAGATTCTTTAACCCGTCTGCGAACCGGCACTGACACCGGGGAGAGTGTTTCCAAGATTGCACAGCACGAGAGCGATCTCTCTCGGGCAATTGGAGGCATATTGGCGGTGGCAGAAGGCTATCCAGACCTCAAGGCCAACGCCGGCTTCCTCGATCTTCAACAGAAACTGCATGAAACTGAAGAACAGGTACAGTTGGCGAGACGTTATTACAACGGTACCGTGCGCGACTGGAACGTCCTGGTGGAATCTTTCCCCAGCAACCTGATTGCAGGGATTTTCAGATTCCAGCTTGCTGAATTCTTTGAAATCGAACTGGCCACAGAACGGACCCTGCCCAAAGTCGATTTCTGATGAGCGGGTGGTACTCCAGGCTCTTCCTTCTGGCGTCGCTGCTGGTGACGCTCGCTGCACCGCTGCCTTCTCTTGCCGCCGAGCGTATCCGCCTGTTTCAAAGCCACGTGACGGTGATGCCAAGCGGCGCACTCACTGTCACGGAAACCATTACGGTCGTCGCGGAAGGAAACAAGATCAAGCGAGGCATTTACCGCGACTTCCCAACCGACTACCGCGATCACGACAACCGACAGCACAGGGTGGGTTTTCAACTATTGCATGTGACGCGGGACGGCCGTCCTGAAGCCCACCACACCGAAAACCTCAGCAATGGCGTTCGCATCTATATCGGGCAGCACGACAGATTTCTTTCGCCTGGAGAGTACCGCTACACCCTGACCTACCAGACAGACCGGCAATTGGGATTCTTTGCTGATCATGACGAGCTTTACTGGAACGCCACGGGTAACGATTGGGAGTTTCAAATTGATGAGGCAGTCGTCACGATCGCCCTCCCCCAAGGCGTACCGTCTCACCAGATTCAGGCCACAGGCTACACCGGACCCTCCGGCTCACGCGATCGGGATTACCGATCGACAATCGCCTCCGATGCATCCGTCACTTTCACAACGAACGCGACCCTTGCACCGGGCGCCGGGCTCACGGTGGTCGTGGGGTGGCCCAAGGGATATGTGAATGAGCCGACTGGCCAGCAGCGTCTTGGTTTCTGGGTGAGAGATAACCCTGTGGCGGTCGTCGGATGGCCGGGCACGCTGTTGGTGTTTTTGTACTTTCTCTTCGCTTGGCATCGGGTGGGACGCGACCCGAGTGGTGGCACCATCATTCCACGATTCGAACCTCCCGAGGGACTGTCTCCCGCAGCCGCACGATATATCCTGAAAATGGGTTTTGACAGCAGAGCCTTTTCCTGCGCGCTCATCAGTATGGCGGTCAAACAACGTATCCACATCAGCGAACAGGCCGATGGCAAAACGGTTATCCACCGCGATGACGATGGCAACATGGCGTCACTCTCCTTCGGTGAGAAAGCCCTATACACAAAACT
>NZKZ01000143.1 GCA_002694065.1 Acidiferrobacter sp. | reverse complement strand
GTTGAGAGCCAGGGCGATGCCCTGAGCTACCCCGGCGCCTATCCGAATCCCGGTAAAAGACCCCGGCCCCGCATCATAGGCCACGGCATCCAGGGCATTTTTCGAGATATCTGCCTCGCGCAGAACCTCTTCGATCATCGGGAGCAGTAATCGGGAATGTCCCTGAGGATCCATCGCGCTGCGTTGATACAGATGGTCCCCCATCATGCACGCAGCTGAGCAGGACTCAGTGGCCGTATCCAGAGCCAGAATAATGGGCGATTTTTCCAAGACCCGGCCTGTTTTCAAAGGCGGGCGACACACCGGGTCAGCGCATCCTGCCAATCAGGCATTTTGACGCCCACCACCCGGTTCAGACGACTGCCATCGAGAACAGAATATGCGGGGCGCGGTGCCGGCGTAGGATAGGATTCCGTCGGGATCGGCGTAAGATCCACCGGCTCAGCCTTAGCGAGTTCAAAGATCTTTTGGGCGAAACCATGCCAACTGGTCACCCCGGCATTGGTCGCATGGAAAATCCCGTAAACATCATCCCGGCCGCTTTCCAGGGCATCCACCAACGCGACACTCGCCATGCCAAGATCCCAGGCAAAGGTGGGGGAACCCATCTGATCGTCAACCACACGTAAGGGCTTTCCCTCTGATGCGACGCGCAGCATCGTCTTCAGAAAATTATGTCCGATATGGGAGTACAGCCAGGCGGTTCGCAAAATGATGTGCCGATCAGTCTCTGTCGCGACGCCCTCTTCTCCAGCCAGTTTGGTCCTGCCGTAGACACTCCTGGGTGCCACCGGCGCCTCTTCGGTGTACGGCGCCGAAGCAGTGCCGTCAAAAACATAATCGGTGGAATAATGCATTACCGGAATCCCGAGGGTCTGGCAGGTCTTTGCCATCACCCTGGGTGCGTGCGCGTTGATGAGTTCAGCAAGCTGCGGTTCGGATTCCGCTTTATCGACCGCGGTATAGGCCGCCGCATTGATGACCAACTCCGGCTCATTTTGGCCGATAAGATCAGGCAGGGTCTCCGGCTTGGCAAGATCCACATCGGGCTGGTCGAGAAAGGTTACGACATGATGGGAAGGCAACAGCTCGGCAAGCGCCGAACCCAACTGACCCACCCGGCCAAAGACAAGGATACGCACTTTCTAGGCTCCGACAGACAACTCGGGGAGCTCAGACAGCCGAGGCGCCACGGCGTCCTTTCCCGACAGGATGGGATCCTCGATCGGCCACTCGATGCCGATCTCAGGATCGTTCCACAACACCCCCGCATCATCTTCCGGCATATAAAGGGACGTGCACTTATAGGCCATCTCGGAGACCTCGCTGACAACGCAGAACCCATGGGCAAAACCCGGGGGGACATATAACTGCTTGCGGTTGGATGCAGAAAGTGTCACGCCAAACCACTCGCCAAAGTGGGGCGAGTCTCGGCGTATATCCACCGCAACGTCAAAGATTTCACCAACCAGCGCCCGGACCAGCTTGCCCTGCCAGGCGGGGTACTGATAATGCAGTCCGCGCAACACCCCCCTGGTCGAACGCGAATGATTGTCTTGCACAAAATGGGTAGGCAGGCCGGCCTCGGCAAAATCACTGGCCTTGAAGCTTTCCATGAAGAAGCCGCGGTCGTCTTCGAATACGCGCGGCTCTACGATAACCACGCCGGGCAATAGAGTCTGGGTAACAGTGATCAAGCGGTCTCACCCAAATACGCTGCAAAGGAAACCGCAAGGATAACTGATTGACGGCCCGCGCGGCGCGACGGGAGTCTGTTGCGAACGTCTTTTTGCGTGCGAGGCCTTACCGTCGCCGGCGGGATCAGGAAGTTGTGAAAAAGCTCTTGAGTCGATCCGCCCAGGAACTCTCCCGAGGCGAATGCCGCTCACCACCGGCTTTCAGCATGTCATCGAACTCGCGCAGCAGATCTTTCTGCTTTCGGTTGAGATTGACCGGTGTCTCGACCTTGATTTTGCAGAACAGGTCTCCGACGGCGCCTGAGCGCACATTCTTGACGCCCTTACTTTTCAGCCTGAAGACCCGCTCCGACTGGCTTTCAGGCGGCACTTTGAGTTGAGCGCGACCACTTAAGGTCGGGATCTCAATCTCTCCACCCAGAGTGACCATCGCAATACTGACCGGCATCTCACAGTAAAGGTTATCCCCATCCCGCGAGAAGATAGGATGCTGGCGAATTCGGATCTGAACGTACAGATCTCCGCTTCCGCCCGTCGCGCTGCCTTGCCCTTCTCCCGCCAGCCGGATTTGATCGCCCTCATCCACGCCCGCAGGGACCTTGACCTGCAGCGTTTTGGTTTTCTGAACCGTTCCGCTGCCGCTGCAGTCACTACACGGCGACTGGATCACCGTGCCACGGCCACGGCAATCAGGGCAGGCCTGCTGGATCGAGAAAAATCCCTGCTGCATTCGTACCTGCCCCTGGCCGTTGCAGGTGGTACAGGTGACTGGCGAGGTGCCTGGCCGCGCCCCCGAGCCGTCACAGGTGTCGCAGCGAATCTGAGAAGGAATTCGGATACGTGATTCCGAACCATGAACCGCTTCCTCCAGGGACAGTTCCAGGGTGTACTGCAGATCAGCCCCCCGGCCTGCGCCGGAACGCCGCCCTCCCCCTCCAAAGATATCGCCGAAGATGTCTCCGAAGATGTCGCCAAAACCTGCCGCACCGGGACCCGCCCCTCCCGCACCGGCAGAGGGATCTACGCCCGCGTGGCCGAACTGATCATAAGCCGCACGCTTCTGCGGATCGGCGAGAACTTCGTAGGCTTCCTTTGCCTCTTTGAAGGATCTTTCTGCTCCCTCGTCATCCGGATTGCGGTCCGGATGGTATTTCATGGCGAGCCGGCGATAGGCTTTCTTGAGATCAGCTTCGGCGGCCGAGCGGTCTACACCCAGTACCTCGTAGTAATCCCGTTTCGCCATAATTCTGTCCGATAGTTCTCTTATTTTAAAACCTGATCAACGGCAAAAGCCGGCACCACAAAGTGCCGGCCCTGCCAAGTCGCGACTGTCTGGGCCGGCAACGCAGACCCGAGAAAGAATGCTCAGTCCTCTTTCTTATCCTTCACTTCTTCAAATTCAGCATCGACCACGTCGTCGCCTACCGGGGCTTCGCCTGCGGAC
Source organism: Acidiferrobacter sp. (assembly GCA_002694065.1). Classification (GTDB taxonomy): domain Bacteria; phylum Pseudomonadota; class Gammaproteobacteria; order Arenicellales; family UBA868; genus UBA868. The sequence goes on along the minus strand of NZKZ01000143.1, from coordinate 2,477 downwards.
GCTGCGTCGCTTCCCGCCGGGGCCTCGCCCGCTTGCTCCTGATACATCTGCTCAGCCATCTTGTGGCTGGATTCCATCAGGGCATTGGTCTTGGCCTGAATCTCGGCAACGTCTTCTGTCTTCAGTGCCTCCTCAAGATCAGAGATCGCGCTCTCAATGCTCGCCTTCTCAGCGTCTTCCACCTTGTCACCGGCTTCCGACAGCGTCTTCCTGACCGTATGGATCATGGCTTCGCCTTGGTTGCGTGCATCCACCAACTCACGCGCCTTGCGGTCTTCCTCAGCATGAGTCTCCGCATCCTGCACCATCCGCTCGATCTCTTCGTCCGAGAGACCTGAGCCTGCAGTAATCTTGATCTTGTTTTCCTTTCCTGTCGCCTTGTCTTTTGCCGACACATGAAGAATTCCGTTGGAGTCGATGTCAAACGTGACTTCGATCTGGGGCATTCCTCGAGGCGCAGGCGGAATATCCGAGAGATCAAACCGTCCTAAAGACTTGTTGTGCTGCGCCATTTCGCGCTCTCCCTGGAGCACATGGACAGTCACCGCGGTCTGGTTATCATCCGCAGTAGAGAACACCTGGTTCGCCTTGGTAGGGATAGTGGTGTTCTTCTCGATCAGTTTGGTCATCACCCCGCCGAGCGTCTCGATCCCGAGAGACAGTGGTGTGACATCCAGCAGCAGCACGTCTTTGACATCACCGCCAAGCACGCCGCCCTGGATCGCTGCGCCCATGGCCACCGCTTCATCCGGGTTGACGTCACGCCGGGGCTCTTTGCCAAAGAAGTCCTTCACCGCATCCTGCACCTTCGGCATCCGGGTCTGGCCGCCGACCAGAAGGACGTCGTCGATCTCTGAAGCGGAAAGGCCCGCATCCTGGAGTGCGGTCTTGCACGGGTCAATCGTCCGGCTGATCAAGTCGTCTACCAGCGACTCAAACTTGGCCCGCGTCAGCTTAAGGTTGAGGTGCTTAGGCCCGCTTTGATCCGCAGTAATGTAGGGCAGGTTGATTTCAGTCTGTGCGCTGGAAGACAGTTCAATCTTGGCTTTTTCTGCACCCTCTTTCAGCCGCTGCATGGCAAGCGGATCACCACGCAGGTCCATGCCCTGATCTTTCTTGAATTCGTCAGCAAGATAGTCAATCAGCCGGCGATCGAAATCCTCCCCACCGAGGAAGGTGTCACCGTTGGTTGAAAGCACCTCAAACTGATGCTCCCCATCAACATCCGCGATCTCGATGATCGAGATATCGAAGGTGCCGCCGCCCAGATCGTATACCGCAATTTTGCGGTCGCCCTGCTGCTTCTCGAGGCCATAAGCCAGAGCTGCTGCGGTAGGTTCGTTAATGATGCGTTTGACTTCAAGACCTGCGATTCGGCCGGCATCCTTGGTGGCCTGGCGCTGTGAATCATTGAAATAAGCAGGCACCGTAATCACGGCCTCTGTCACATCGGTACCGAGGTAACTCTCTGCGGTCTGCTTCATCTTCTGAAGTACACGGGCGGAGACCTCGGGCGGCGCCATCTGCTTGCCCTTGGCTTCGATCCAGGCATCACCGTTTTTTGCCTTGACGATCTGATACGGCATCAGGTCCAGATCACGCTGAACCACGTCCTCGTCGAACTTGCGTCCGATAAGGCGCTTTGACGCAAAGATGGTGTTGTGGGGATTGGTGACCGCCTGACGCTTTGCAGACTGACCAACAAGAACTTCGTCGTCATCACTGAATGCGACAACGGATGGGGTCGTCCGGTCGCCCTCACTGTTTTCCAAAACCTTGGGCTTGCCGCCATCCATCACAGCGACACAGGAGTTCGTGGTGCCTAAATCAATACCGATAATGCTTGCCATGTCATTTTCCTCAAATTCCTCAAACGCGGTATCTGAAATACCGTATAAAAACGAAACTATTAATTAAGTGGGGCTAATTCAGGTTTTTTCAAGCGTCGGGGGAGGATTTTTCACCGGTATCCTCGCCCTCAGGCGCCTTGGCCACGATGACCCTCGCAGGCCTCAGCAGCCGGTCGTGCAGCCGGTACCCTTTCTGAATCACCTGACAGATATGGTTGGGCGCAACGTCGGTCGACGGCGCAAGCGTCATGGCCTGATGTGATTCCGGATCCAGCTTATCCCCTACTTCAGGGCTGATCTCAAAGACCGAAAATCGTTCAAACGCCGAATCCAGCTGTTTCAGCGTCAGCTCCAGTCCTTCGACCACGCGCTCTACCACCCCCTCAGCGCCATCCAGGTCAACTGATTTCGCCAGATCCAGGCTGTCCCGAACATTCAGCAGCTCGCTCGCAAAGCCTTCCAGGGCAAACCGTCTGGCATTGCTGATCTCGGTCTGGGCACGCTTTCTCGCATTTTCCGCGTCGGCATAGGCCCGCAGGGATTCATCCCGAAGCTGAGCATTCTCGGCACGGAGCACTTCCAACTCATCTGCCTCATCTTCTTCGCCCGCATCAACGGCGGAGCCTG
>NZKZ01000142.1 GCA_002694065.1 Acidiferrobacter sp. | reverse complement strand
CAATGTCTCTTACCCAATAAAGTGTTTCGCAGTTATGTTCAAGCGTAGGTCTCCCGAAGAGTCCAACCTCAGCCACATAGGGCGGACGCAATCTCGGCAGTCCGCGCTTGCCCTCGATAGATTCAATCATCGCGGATTCTTCGCCACAGATATACGCTCCGGCACCACGCCGAACGATCAACTCAGGCAATGGGTTTGGATGTGCTGCTCTGAGTTCTTCAATCGCGGTGTTCAGGATTTCAATCACGGCGGGATACTCGTCTCGAACGTAGAGATAACAGCTATCGATACCTACGACCTGTGCCGCAATCAGTACTCCTTCCAGAAAGCGGTGAGGATCGCGCTCCAGGTAGTAGCGATCCTTGAACGTACCCGGTTCTCCCTCATCGATATTGACGGCCATCAGTCGGGGAGCGGGCTGTTCCTTGAGAATCCGCCACTTGCGTCCCGCCGGGAATCCGGCGCCGCCCAGCCCCCGAAGGCCGGAAGAATCAAGCGCCTCAATAATCGATTCCGCGACTGCCGGATCATCCACACACCGGCTTGCGAGGGCATAACCGCCATCGGCACAGTAAGCCTGGTAACGTACCCAATCGTCCGGCACTTCTGCCGATCTCTCGCCGTTCTCGACAGCAGCCGCTATCTTGGCGGCATCGGCATGGCCAATCGCGTTCTGCCCAACCACGGCTACCGGTGCCGCGTCGCACCGCCCGACGCAAGGCACACGCTGGATGCGCACTCCCTCCCCATACCGGGACTCGAGTTCACTGATTAGTGGTTCGGCGCCAAACAGGGAGCAACTGACCGAATCACAAACCCGGACGGTCAGATCCGGCGGTGCGTTCTCTCCTTCGCGCACAACATCAAAATGGTGGTAAAAGGTTGCCACCTCATAGACCTCAGTCGGCGCCAGCTGCAACAGGTCCGCCAGCGCCGTAAGATGGACCGCGGAAAGATGTTTGTATCTGTCCTGAATCCGGTGCAGGCACTCAATGAGGTGGTCGCGCTGCAATGTGATGCCGTCGATGGCGGCGGTCACCTCAGCCTGGGCGGCCGGATCCACCGCGCGGCCCTTGCCGGCGCCTTTTCCCCGAATTCTTTTCTGGCCAGGATTTTTCATTTTCTGAAGATGGATTAACTGGTCCGCTAAATTCTAGCGGTATGTCTGCCTTGCAATGATAGTCTGTTCAGATGAGATCATCGCGTCTGTCTGAACCAGAAAATAGCCCGGATGCGTCACGTGCAAAGCCATCCCCAGAGCATGTCCCAACCTCCCCCAAGGACAGGATGCCCTACAAGTATAGATGGGCAACTGTCACCAATTCTGATCCGGGTCGCGGCATTACCACGCTTTTGCCCGCATAATTAAACCTGTGAAGATGACCTTTCTATATTTCGCGGTTGGCCGATGCTAAAAGCCCAGTCGATCACCTGCGTCCGGGGCGACCGCCTCCTGTTTCAGGATCTCAATCTGGAAGTACGCCCCGGTGAGGCTTGTCAGATTCAAGGCGGCAATGGCGTTGGGAAAACAACGCTTTTGCGTACCCTCTGCGGCCTGAGCCTTCCTGAAAGCGGTGAAATTTTCTGGAATGATGCGCCCATTCATGAAGATCCGGGAAAGTTCCAGTCCGATCTTGTCTATATCGGGCACAGTAACGGGATAAAACTGGATCTGACGCCAAAGGAAAATCTCATCTTCGCTCTCACCCTGCAATCGGTTATCCCGGATGTCTCGATTGATGATGCGCTTGACCGGGTCGGTCTGAGTGGATCGCAGCATCTGCTCTGCCGGGTACTCTCCGCAGGACAACGGCGCAGGGTTGCCATCGCCCGCCTGTACTTAAGCCGCGCTCCCCTGTGGGTACTCGACGAGCCTTTGGGGGCGATCGATGCCGCAGGTGTACAGGGGATTGAAAAGGCAATCGGGACGCATCTTGACCAGGGCGGGATGGCGATTTTGACAACGCACCAGCCGCTGCGCCTTCAGCATGCCCCCATCCGCGCTGTGCAGCTGGATCACTAGCCATGCCGGGTCTGTCCACCGCTCTGATTGCTCTGGTTCGTCGGGACATGCGTCTTGTCGTGCGCCATCCCAGCGAGGTCATACATCCTGTGATGTTCTTCGTAATTGTGGTCGCGCTGTTCCCCTTCGGCGTCGGCTCGGATCCGCTCCTGCTGCGGACCATTGGCCCGGGTGTCATCTGGGTCGGGGCGTTACTCGCAACGCTATTGAGCCTGGATGCGCTGTTCCGCTCCGACTTTGATGACGGGACCCTCGAGCAGATGGCACTCAGTGGGCATCCCCTCACCGTGCTGGTACTGGGGAAAGTATTTGTTCATTGGTGCGCGACGGGGCTGCCGCTCCTGGTTGTGACTCCGTTGCTGGGAGGACTTCTTGGTATGGCCGGCGAGGTCCAATTGACGCTCCTCGGCGCCCTGGCGCTCGGCACTCCGACCTTGAGCCTGATCGGTGCAGTCGGCACGGCCCTGACGGTAGGGATCCGCAGAAGTGGGCTGCTGCTGACTTTGCTGGTGTTGCCGCTTTATGTGCCGGTCCTGATTTTCGGCGCGAGCGTTGTGCTCGCCGCAGAGGCGGGGCTACCGACTGTCGGACACTTTTATATTCTGGGGGCCATGATGATGCTGGCGCTCGCGCTCGCCCCAATCGCCACGAGCGCCGCGCTTCGGATCAGCCTTAACTGACTCGGTCTGTTATTCGTCGGTCACACAACCTTCGCTGGCCGTCTTCACATTCTTGATGTACTTGTAAAGAGTGCCGCGACTCGTTTTATACGGCGGCATCGTCCAGCTATCACGCCGCGCCTTCAGCTCCTCCTCACTGAGATCCACGTCGATCGTATTGGCATCGGCATCGAGATGAATCATGTCTCCATCACGCACCAGGCCAATCGGTCCGCCTTCCTGAGCCTCGGGAACAACATGCCCGATGATGAAGCCATGGGAGCCTCCTGAAAATCGGCCGTCGGTAATCAGAGCCACGTCAGAACCCAAACCCGCGCCCATAATGGCAGAGGTGGGGGTCAGCATCTCAGGCATCCCGGGACCGCCTTTCGGCCCTTCGTAGCGGATGATGATGACGTCTCCCTTTTGAATTCCGCCTTCTTCCAGAGATTTGAGCATGGCTTCTTCGCCGTCGAACACCCGGGCGGGTCCGCTGAACTGTCGACCCTCCTTGCCGGTAATCTTGGCCACCGAACCGCCGGGGGCGAAATTGCCTTTCAGTATCCGGATATGGCCGGTCTCCTTGATCGGATCGGCCAGACCGTGGAACACCTTTTGTCCATCTGACAGGTCCGGCAACTTCTCAAGATTTTCAGCCACAGTGTGGCCCGTCACCGTCATACAGTCCCCGTTAAGCATGCCTTCGGAGAGCAGGTATCGCATGACTGCCGGCACACCGCCAACGTTGTGTAAATCTTCCATCACGTATTGGCCGCTGGGTTTGAGGTCTGCCAGAAACGGCACCCGATCACTGACTGCTTGAAAATCATCGACCCCAAGGGGTACGTCGACCGCCCGCGCCATCGCAATGAGGTGCAGGACCGCGTTCGTGGAACCACCCAATGCCGATACCATGACCATCGCATTCTCAAAGGCTTCCCGAGTCATGATGTCACGCGGGCGAAGATCCAACTCCAGCAGATTCCTTACGGCGGCGCCGACGTTAAGGCACTCATTTTTTTTCTGCTCGGTGGTGGCGGGGGCCGAAGAACTGTACGGCAGCGACATTCCCATTGCCTCGATTGCACTGGCCATCGTATTGGCCGTGTACATTCCCCCGCAGGCACCAGCGCCTGGGCAGGCGTTATCCACGATATCCTGCCGCTCCTCATCAGTAATCACCTTGGCAATGTACTGGCCATAACTCTGGAAGGCAGAAACGATGTCGACTACCTGTGATCCCGCATGGCCCGGCCTGATCGTCCCGCCGTACAGCATCAGGGCGGGCCGATTGACGCGGCCCATGGCCATCAGGCAGCCAGGCATATTCTTGTCACATCCGGGCACGGTCACCAGCGCGTCGTACCACTGACCTCCCATGACGGTCTCGATGGAATCCGCGATCAGATCACGGGACTGTAGCGAATAACTCATGCCCTCGGTCCCCATGGAGATCCCGTCGCTGACTCCGATGGTGTTAAAGCGCATTGGAATAAGGTCTGACTCGCGAACGCCCGTCGCGATCTGATCCGCAAGATCATTCAGATGCATATTGCACGGATTGCCCTGCCACCACATGCTGGCAATCCCTACCTGGGCTTTGTCCATGTCCTCACGGGTCAGTCCCGTCGCATAGAGCATGGCCTGTGAGGCGCCCTGGGAACGAGGCTGGGTGATTCTGGAACTAACCTTGTTCAACTTTTCGCTCATGTCACTCTCCGTCAAAAAATTCTGTCGCACTCGGGCTATCGGTCCGCGGCGTCGATACGATCCCGTACGTTATGGGCCTATGTCTGCGAAGACCCGGTAGGACTGCTCTCCCAGTCCTGTGATGCCCAGCCGCAATGCATCTCCATCCTCAAGAAAATTGGGGGGTTTCCTGCCGAGGCCGACGCCAGCTGGAGTACCGGTCGCAATGATATCGCCAACATTAAGACTCATGCACTGGCTTAAATACGAAATCAGCTCCGTCACCGGAAAGATCATGTCAGCCGTACTGCCCTTTTGCATGATTTCGCCATTGCGCTCCAGCCACAGATCCAACGACTGGGGGTCGGCGACCTCATCGGGCGTAACAAGCCAGGGCCCCACCGGTCCATAGCCATCTGCCGACTTGCCTTTTGACCAGTTCCCACCGCGTTCTATCTGCCATTCTCGCTCTGACAGATCATTGATAAGGCAAAAGCCGGCCACGACGTCCATCGCCTGATCGGGCGCAATGTACTGGCTCCGTCTTCCGATCACAACACCGAGCTCCACTTCCCAGTCACTCTTGCATGACCCCCTCATCAGGAGGATGTCGTCGTGAGGCCCTCCGATCGCACTGACCGCCTTCATAAACACCACAGGTTCACTCGGAGGCGTCAACCCGGTCTCAACGGCATGATCATGGTAGTTCAGACCAATACAGACGAACTTGCCCGGCTTTGCTACACACGGACCCATGCGTACCCCCGCGGGTGCCAACGGCAGTGACTGCGGATCAATGTCTTTCAGCCTCTGCAGTTGCTCGATGCCCAGGGTTTCCGGGGTCAGATCATCAACCACGCCACTCAGATCCCTGACCGCACCGTCAGAATCAATCAGTCCTGGCTGCTCCTGCCCAGCACTTCCGAATCTGACCAGCTTCACTGGGGGGAGACTCCATCAATAACCGAATCCAGTCTTTTGCCAAGTTCCGCCTCTAGCACCTGGCGCACGCGCTCAGCCTGCGCGTCTACGGCCGGCGAAGGCAATTCGCTCTTGGCGCCCATTGCGCGTTGGATCTGCATTTGAATCAATGTCGGCATATCAATCATGATCCCGGGATTATCCCATCTGCCTCCTACCCTAAGGGGAAGGATAAGCCCCATCGCGTTCAGCGGGGGCGGCAACATCCTGACGACCTCAGGCTGATCAAGCTCGAGCAAGAGCCGGTAGTCCACCAGCTCGCTCTCGAGATCCAATTTGCCCCGGCCGGCAACATCCAGCCCGCCTGCACGAAATGAAAGATTGTCATTCACAAGTCTCGCATCCCCCAGAAACAGGGTCGCAGTCACATCTTCCAATCCCGTGTAGGCATCCTCACCCAGCCATTGGCCGCCGCTCGGCAGATCCCCCTGACTGAGCTGACTTAACAGCGACGCCACGTCAAAACCACGGATCTGACCCTCGCTCGCCTCGAGCATGGCCACGCCCTGGGCAGAGCCAAGGCGTTCCGGATAATCGGCCCCGGAAAACATCACAATCACCTCAAGGTCTGCTTGTCCATGAAGCATCTCCGTCAACTGCATGTCCTCAAGCATCCGACCTGCCGAAACATCTACAAAACCCTGGCGGGTAATGAAGTCAAGATTCCCACCATCTATGCTGGCGACTGTGTCAATCCGCATGGCTCCGTCATATAAGGTCGCCGTAACCGGTGAGGCCGCCACCCGCTTGCCATCCGCAACGATCGGCACAGTCAGATCCTCAAACACCAGACCGCCCGATTGAAAAGTCCCAATCGTGAGGAAACCCTGCGCACTGATCCCAAGCGCCATCAGCGGAGAAAGGCTTAGCCATTCAAAGGCATCAGTCGGGCGACGCAATGCATCGGGAATCATCTCGTCCAGATTAAGGGTAGACGCTGCAAGGGAGAAGTCGAGGCGAGGAAGCTGATCCAGCCCCTCAAGGTGAACATCCCCCCTCACCTCTGTTTCAGAGATTCCTATCTTGAGGTCGGTAAGGGAGACAAAAGTTTCTCCGGTCTTAAAGCTCCCCTCAGCCGTCACCGATTCCACTACCGACCCATTAAATGATGCTGGGTCGAGCCCAAAGCCAACAGCCATTGCGCTCAGGTCCAGGTTCGAGATTTGGAACTGTCCGGCTCCATCCACCAACTGGCCATCCGCGAGTTGTACCGACTGCGTGACCGGGAAGGAAAACGCCAAGTGACTGAGTTGCGCACGCTGCGGTATCTCTATCCCCTCAACCGCATGAAGTCGGGCATCCTTGACCGTGACCTCTGCAAACATGCCCTCGCCCGGCTCAAATCGAAGGCTGAGCCGTACAGGCCCTTCAAACGTAAAGTGCAGCCCGGTCTCCTCGGAGATACCTTCTGCGATCTGCTCCCGATAGTCGTTGGGATCAAAAAATACCGTTGCCCAGACCAGCAGCGTGGCGAGGCCCACTCCCAGCCCGACAGCTGACCACTTCAGGAGACGCCTGAAACGCCTCAAACGCTTAACTCCATCTGCGGCCTTGGTATCGCTGCCGACGCAACATGTTTTTCAAGCACGGTATCCAGTTGACGCTCCGCACTTTCGATAGCGCTGAGGTCTGCGCCAGCACGAAAGGCCTCGTCACTTAAAGCCCGGCGCCAAACTCGAGCCCCGGGCTGGCCCTGAAAAAGCCCCAGCAAATGGCGCGCCAACCGTTTGAGTGGCACGCCTTTTCGCAATTGTGCCTCCATGTAATGTTTGTATCGGTCGAGTACATCGAATCGTGACTTTCGGTCAGGAAGGCTACCGAACAGCATCTCATCGACCTCGGCCAAGCTCCAGGGGTTCTGATAGGCCTCGCGACCCACCATCACGCCGTCGACTTTCTCAAGGTGACCGATTGCCTGATCCATCTGAGTGATTCCTCCGTTGATCACCACTGTCAGCTCCGGATAGCGCTCCTTAAGGGCATACACCCGTTCGTACTGCAGAGGCGGAATCTCCCGATTCTCACGTGGACTCAGCCCTGACAGCCAGGCTTTCCGGGCATGAACGATAAAAACGGTACAGCCAGCTCCGCCGACGGTATCCACAAACCGAATCAGATCGTCAAATTGATCCATTTCATCAACACCCAGGCGACACTTGACGGTAACCGGAATTGAAACCTCTGCCTGCATCGCTGAGAAGCAACTGGCCACCAGATCAGGCTCCAGCATCAGACAGGCGCCGAACCTTCCGGCCTGTACCCGATCGGAGGGACAGCCGACGTTGATATTGATCTCATCGAACCCCGCTGCCTGACCGGTCACGGCACAGCGGGCCATGTCTGCGGGGTCACTGCCTCCCAGTTGCAGTCCGAGGGGGTGCTCGACATCTGCGTGTCCCAAAAAGCGCTCCTGATCGCCATGGATGAGCGCGCCGGTGGTCACCATCTCAGTGTACAGCCGTGCCCGGCGCGAGATAAGCCGCAACAGATATCGCTCGTGCCGATCTGTCCAATCCATCATCGGCGCTATGCAAAATCGATACGCGCTGCCCGATTGATGTGTCCCTGCGGCGATCACTGGCGCTGTTCCCCGGAAATAGTGATGACCACCTGGCGCTCGTGCGGCTTAATCCGATGCTCCCACAGATAGATCCCCTGCCAGATGCCCAGCACCAGGCGATTATCTGAGATAGGCACGGTCAGGGAGCCACCCGTCAGGACACTGCGGATATGTGCCGGCATGTCATCTCTTCCCTCACTGGTATGGGTGTAACGAGAATCTCCGTCAGGCACAACACGAAGCAGAAATTCCTCCAGGTCATCGTGCACCCGGGGATCAGCATTTTCCGTGATCGTCAGCGAGGCGCTAGTGTGGGTGATGAAAATGTGGCATAACCCCACCTCGACCCGGGACTGGACTACCGATTCTGCGACCAACGGCGTAATATCCCGGATTTCCCGTCCCTCGGTCCTGATCTGGAGGGACTGCTGACACCAGCTCGTCATTTGATCAACCCGCCCTGAATACTCGCATCGGAAACATCCCGTGAGCGACAAACTAGCACGAATCATCGAAAAGATCGACCGGGCAGAAACGGATATCCTGCCCGGAACGATACGTCGTGGACTGGAAAAAGAGAGCCTGCGCATTGATGCTGAAGGCGTCCTCTCACAGCAGCCGCATCCGAGCGCTTTGGGCGCAGCCCTCACCCATCGCTATATCACGACGGACTACTCAGAAGCGCTGCTCGAGTTTGTCACACCGGTCGCCGAAGATGTCGAGACGCTGCTCGGTTTTCTTAACCAATTGCACCGCTTCACTTACCTGAATATCGGCGATGAAAAGCTTTGGGTAAACAGCATGCCGTGCATCCTGCACGGTGAGGAGAGTATCCCAATCGCCTACTACGGTGAATCCAACGCGGGTCGTATGAAAACCGTCTATCGGCAGGGTCTTGCGCACCGCTACGGCAAGTTGATGCAGACCATCTCGGGTATTCACTTCAATTTCTCCCTGGAAGATCAGTTCTGGCATTTCTACCGTGACCTTTGCGGCTCCACCGTTCCGCTGCGGGATTTCAAATCGGAGGCGTACCTTGGCCTCATGCGGAATTTTTATCGAAACGACTGGATGATCCCTTATCTTTTCGGCGCCTCTCCTGCCGTGTGCGGTACGTTCCTCGAGGGGCGGGATCACCATCTTCAGCCACTCGGCGACCATTCTTATTTTCTCCCCTATGCCACGAGTCTCAGGTTGTCCGATCTTGGGTATCAGAGCGACGCTCAAGCAAGCGTCCACCTGAGCCTGAATAGCCTGGATGAATACACGACATCACTTGTCAAGGCGACGACTGAAGCCTATCCCCCTTATCAGGAGATTGGGATTCAGGTGAATGGCGAATACCGCCAACTGAACGACTCCCTGCTGCAGATTGAAAACGAGTACTACGCCACGATGCGCCCCAAGCGAGTCGCCCAATCAGGAGAACGGCCCAGTCATGCACTGCAGGAACGAGGAGTCGAGTACATCGAAGTGAGGTCACTGGACCTTGACCCCTTTCTGCCTGTCGGCATCGACGAAGACGGAATTCGGTTTCTCGATATGATGATGATCTCATGCCTGCTGGAATCCAGTCCGCCGATGGATTGGGATGAATTCCGTCGGGTACGTGCCACACGGAACCAGATTGCCGAGCGCGGCAGAGAGCCAGGGCTCGTGATTACCAAGGCTGACGGCACGCGGTGCAGCGTCGAGCGCTGCGGCCTTGAGTTCATCAAATATCTGGAGCCGCTCGCTGACGCCCTCTCGTGTGGGGATGGGCGCTACCGAGTTGCTCTGGAGAACAAACGTAAATTATTTGAGGAACCCGAATTGACGCCTTCGGCGCGAGCAATGGACGGGGTCCATCAGCACAACGACACCTTCTTCTACTTTGCCAAGGCTCAGGCAGAGCATCACGAGGAGATTTTCAAGCAGGCGTCTCAGGATCTTCAGTTCGCCTCCCAGTTCGAGGAGGAGGCTGCCGCATCGCTGGAGCGGGCGAAGCAGATGGAACTGGCCGATGATGAGAACTTCGAGACTTTCCTCGATAAATACTTCGAACGCTGATACTGTCGGGACCGCCGCTTGACGAGCGCAACTATGGCCGCGCGTCCAACGCTGGCAGTCTTCGTTTCTTCTCACGGATTTGGCCACGCGTCTCGAAGCTGCGCTGTGCTGGAGCAGCTTTGCGATCTTGAGCCGAGAGTGCAGATCGAACTCTTTACGCGGATTCCTGAATGGTTCTTTGCCTCACTAGGTCAGCACCTCCATTTTCACGAGCTGGACTGTGATCTCGGCTTAGTGCAAACGGATGCATTTGAAGTTGACTACAGGGCCACTCTCTCAAGCCTTTCAGACCGACTGCCGTTTCGGCCTGATCTGATTCAAAATCTCGCCCAACGGGTGAGCGCTCTTGGTTGCCACGCCGTACTTTGTGATATTGCGCCATTGGGCCTGGCAGTTGCCGAAGCAGCCCGACTGCCTTCTGTCCTGGTGGAGAACTTCACCTGGGACTGGATCTATAACGGCCTCGCTCAACAGGCGCCGGCCCTCAAAGACTATGCAAAGCTTTTGCAACCGCACTTCATGGGTGCAGATATCCATATTCAGACAGAGCCTGTCTGTCTCCCTGTCCGGGGCGCTCACCGGTTGGGTCCGATTGCCCGGACTTTCAGAAGCAGCGTATCAAAAACT
>NZKZ01000141.1 GCA_002694065.1 Acidiferrobacter sp. | reverse complement strand
CTTGACTTCAAGCGCAAAAGAGATGTTCTCCCACACGTGCATCAGGGGGAACAATGCGAGATTCTGGAAGATCAACGCCGTGGGGCGGTGGTTAGGCCCAATGCCGGCCATATCCTGACCGCCGATCAGGACACGACCCTGACTGGGAGTCTGAAAACCGGAAATCGCCCGCAACAAAGTCGTCTTGCCGCAGCCGGAGGGGCCGAGAAAACTGAAAAACTCACCCCCCTCGATGGTCAGACTGGCATCTCGGACCGCGACGAAATCGCCGAATTGGACCCACACATCATCGAGTTGAACGTCTGCACTCATCGAATCACTGTATACCATAAAGGCCATGGCGCTGATCAGATCAGCGCCATGGCATTAGGAAAGAACGTGTGCCCCCGGCCTAAACCGGGGGCGAGACCGCCTGATTAGGCATTCACGAACTTGTTGCGGTACTCCGTGCGAACGTCGGCATACCACTGCGGCTCTTTGGGCCACGGCCACAGATTGGCCAGGGAATCCCCAGGATAGATCTGGTTAAACCACTTGCCGTAATCAGCACTGGCATGCTTGTCTGCGCCCAGCACAGCAGAGTTGTAGCCGTGCTGGCCCCATCCATCTATGCCACCGCCATCGATTGACCGTCCGGCAGCGACCGGATCAAAGCAGTAATCGAGGAACGCATAGGTTTCGTCGACGTTTTCGGCAGCCGATGAGATGGTAAGACCATCCACCCACGCCAACGATCCTTCGATCGGCGCACGGTAGATCACGGGCTTGCCTTCTTTCATCTGCACGGTGGGCGGGCCGTCCCAGGTCTGGCCGACCACAACGCCGCCGCTCATGAAGCCGTTCTTCTGACTGTCGGCATCGTTCCAGAAAAGCTTGATCTGGCTTTTGTGCTTAATGCAGAAGTCTGTCACGACCTGCCAGGTCTTACGCATCGTGGCTTCGTCAGCATAAGCCGCGCGCATTGCACCCGGATCCAAGGCTCCCGTCGTTTCGAGATAGAGACCTGCTCCCAGCATGCCAGAATGCGGACGCATCATGGTCTTGCCTTCAACATCTGACTGCCAGACGTCTCCATAGCTGGGCATTTCGCCGTCACGCGGCGGCGTCCACTTGTCTGAACGCCAAGCAATTCCTTCCGTGCCCCAGATCTGCGGAAGCCAATGGGATCCCTGACCGCCGAAGTTCCACTCGTTGTCGCCTACCGCCAGCATCGCCGGGTTAAGGTTTTTCACGTTGGGGATACGGCCGTAATCGATCGGCTGGAGCAGACCCAGCGGTTCCCACTGAAGCGAACGCATATTGGTCGGGCTGCAGACATCAAAGCCTTTGCCCTTGGTCGCCTTCATCTTGTTGATGATTTCTTCGTTTGAGCCAATGCCCGTGAAGTTGACCGTGATTCCGGTTTTCTCCTTAAAGGATTTCAAAAACCCCGGCGGACAGTAGTCCGACCAGAGCAAGACATTGACCTCGCCGGACGAGGCCAGCACCTTGGGGCTGACGATCCATGGGCCTACCGCGGCCGCTGTAGAGACCGCAGCGGATTTTTTTACAAATGATCTTCTGCTGTGATTTAGTTTTTGATCTGACACTTTATCCTCCTGAGTGGTTTGATCTTTAACAGTTTCCAACTTCCCCAGGTCTTCCCCTGGGTCGGACACTTCCGGAAACCATGACCGATTGGTTAATCCGTCATGGAATCCCAGACCTTAATATAAAGATATTTCAATATTGTTGCACCGTTGAATCAGCCTTGCCGACGACCCAAAACCCGCCAATACAGCACGTTCTGCCAAACGGTACGCCCCAGCCTTCGTAAAAAAGGGGTGCGACCCCTATTCCAGTCAGTATTCGGCGAGAGTTTCCCGGATCACTTCACAGATCCGGTCAATGTGGTGCCGCTCGCTCACCAGAGGGGGGGCGACCAGGGCCGCGTCGCCGGTCATCTTGATGTGCAGGCCATTTTTGAAAAGACGCTTTTGGAAATCTATTCCGCGAACGCCGGGATTTCCCATCGGCTCCAGATCAATCCCCGCAAAAAGCCCGTAACCCCGGATGTCGGTGATGAGCGGAATATCGCTCAGCGCAAACACCTGCTCAAGGAAATACTCTGAGAGATCTGCCGCGCGGCCGATGAGATTTTCTTTCTCGAAAATATCCATGGTTGCGATACCAGCGGCACAGGCCCCTGGATGAGCTGAATAGGTGTAGCCGTGAAAGAACTCAATCGCCCCCTCAGCGGAGCTGTCCATGATTGCGTCATACACCTTGTCGCTGACCGCGACTGCCCCCATCGGCTGCGCTGCGTTAGTCAATGCCTTGGCCATCGTCATGATGTCAGGCGTGACGCCAAAGGCCTGCGATGCAAACGGCGTTCCCATCCGCCCGAAGCCGCAAATCACCTCATCAAAAATCAGAAGAATCCCGTGGTCATCACAAATCTGGCGCAATCTCTCCAGATAGCCCTTGGGCGGTACGAGACAGCCCGTGGATCCTGCAACGGGCTCAACGATACAGGCCGCTATGGTATCGGGACCGTAGTTCATTGCGATACGCAGCAAGTCTTCAGCAAGATCAAGCCCTTCATTCGGCTGTCCCTTGATGAAGCGGTTTTCCGGAAGCCAGGTATGGCGCATGTGTACCACTCCCGGAATCCCCGGTCCAAACGCCTGGCGGTTTTTGATCATGCCGCTCAAAGACACACCTGCCATATTGACGCCGTGATACGCCCTCTCGCGTGAGACAAAGCGCTGGCGCTGTCCTTCGCCTCGGGCGTAGTGATAGGCGTAAACAATTTTCATTGCTGTATCGACTGCCTCAGAGCCGGAATTGCCGAAGAAGATATGGTCAAGACCGTCGGGCGTCAGTTTCGCGACCCGGCGAGCGAGCTCGAAAGACAGGGGTTGGGCCAACTGAAAAGGAGGCACATACGCAGAGGCCTTTAATTGGTCATGCACCGCCTGGGCAATTTCCGGCCTGCTGTGTCCAGCCGCGCAGCAGAATAGCCCGGAGGACCCGTCCAGGATCCGCTCCTCAGAATCGTTGTACATATAGACCCCTTCACTGCGAACAACTATCCGGGGGTCAGCTTTGAAGTCCCGGTTGGAGGTGAAAGGCATCCAATAGTTCTCGAGGAATTCCGGATCGTATTTCATGATTTTTCCCTTAAAAGACTTCGCCAAAATGGTGGTTTTGCAGAGCCAAGAATTATATGATACCCGCCTCCCCAGCCGCTCATCCGGGCACCGCGCGAAACCGCGCTCAAGTGACCTGAAAACACGCCCTGTTGCCGACGACAAGGGAACGGGTGGGTAGAGGCGGCGGCCCAGAAACAGGCAAATGGTGGCAAGGCCATCAAGCCCTTCTTTTTCGACATGGATCGCATCCTGGCCTGACGGGCCGGAGAAGCGCAACAACAGGAGTGAAGTTGATGAAAATGACCACCGAGGAAGCGTTTGTCAAAGTCCTGCAGATGCACGGCATTGAACACGCCTTTGGGATTATCGGCTCAGCCATGATGCCGATTTCAGATTTGTTCCCGGCAGCGGGAATTAAATTCTGGGACTGCGCGCATGAATGTAACGCGGGCATGAGTGCCGATGGTTACACGCGGGCCTCCGGAAAAATGAGTATGGCTATCGCGCAGAACGGCCCCGGAATCACAAACTTTGTCACTCCGGTGATGACGGCCTACTGGAATCATACGCCGCTGCTCCTTGTTACGCCGCAGGCGGCCAACAAGACCATCGGTCAGGGCGGCTTTCAGGAAGTCAAGCAGATGGCAATCTTTCAGGATCTCGTCTGTTATCAGGAAGAGGTCCGTGACCCGACGCGGATTGCAGAGGTACTGAACCGTGTCATCGAAAAGGCCCATCGCGGCTCAGCGCCCGCGCAGATCAATGTGCCTCGGGATTTCTGGACCCAGGTCATCGATATCGAACTTCCGCAGGTCATCGACATTGAGCGCTCCCCCGGCGGTGCAGACTCCATCGCCCGCGCGGCAGAACTGTTATCCGAAGCAAAGTTCCCCGTCATCCTGAACGGTGCTGGTGTTGTGTTAAGCGGCGCCATCGAGGCATCTGCCGCGCTCGCCGAAAAACTGAGCGCGCCGGTCTGCTGCAACTATCAGCATAACGATGCCTTTCCAGGCTCACACGCACTCTCGGCGGGTCCTCTTGGGTACAACGGATCAAAGGCGGCGATGGAACTTATTTCCAAAGCGGACGTGGTGCTGGCACTCGGCACCCGGCTGAATCCTTTCTCCACCCTGCCCGGCTACGGTATTGATTACTGGCCGCAGGCTGCCCGCCTGATTCAGGTGGATATCAATGCCGACCGGATCGGCCTCACCAAACGGGTTGAGGTCGCGATTCAGGGAGATGCCCGGCGGGTTGCACAGCAACTGCTTGAGCAGTTGTCACCGGATGCCGGAAACAGCGGTCGCGAGGACCGGCTTGCCGAGATTGCCCGCAGCAAAACTGCGTGGTCGGATGAACTTGCCACCATGGATCACGAGGACGACGATCCTGGCACTACCTGGAACCAGCGCTCGCGTGACAGCCAGCCCGAACGGATGTCTCCACGCCAGGCTTGGCGAGCGATCATGGCGGCACTCCCCAAGGAGGCAATCATCTCCTCGGATATCGGCAACAACTGTGCCATCGGCAACGCTTATCCGAGTTTTGAGGCAGGCCGTAAATATCTCGCGCCGGGGCTTTTTGGTCCTTGCGGCTACGGCTTCCCGTCGATTCTTGGCGCCAAGATTGGCTGCCCTGATACACCGGTCGTGGGCTTTGCGGGAGATGGTGCTTTTGGCATCTCGATGAATGAAATGACGGCCTGCGGAAGAAACGAGTGGCCTCCAATCACCATGATTATTTTCCGCAACTACCAGTGGGGTGCAGAAAAGCGCAACACCACCCTGTGGTATGAGGACAATTTCGTGGGCACGGAACTCAACGTGGGTGTCGAATATGCGGAAGTAGCCAAAGCGTGCGGCGTCAGCGGTGTTAAAGTCGAAACCGCCGAGGCACTCACTCAGGCGCTCAATACCGCCATTGAAGAGCAGATGAACAGCAATGTCACGACGTTTATCGAGGTGGTTCTCAATCAGGAGCTGGGAGAGCCGTTCCGCCGGGATGCGATGAAAGCGCCTGTCGCTGTCGCCGGAATTAACCTTTCCGATATGCGTACTCAGCAAGCAGGTTAGAAGGTCAGTAAGGGAGT
Organism: Acidiferrobacter sp.; assembly: GCA_002694065.1. GTDB lineage: Bacteria > Pseudomonadota > Gammaproteobacteria > Arenicellales > UBA868 > UBA868. Next base: position 7,767 of record NZKZ01000141.1, on the reverse strand, counting down.
CGGGGAGGCTCCCTGCTGGAATACTTTTGGGGAGGGGGATCTTGATCACCCCCTCGCCTTGACTTACCAAAGCCGGGGGAGAATGAGATGTTGATAGGAGTTCCAAAGGAGATCAAAAATCACGAATACCGGGTCGGCATGGCGCCCGCCAGTGTGCGGGAGGCCGTAACACACGGCCATCAGGTCATGATTCAGTCTCAGGCAGGTGAAGGGATTGGCGCGTCAGACGACGAGTATCGTTCAGTCGGAGCCGAGATTGTCGAAGACCCTAAAGACATCTTCGCCCGCGCTGAGATGATCGTAAAGGTCAAAGAACCGCAAGCCCACGAACGCGCCATGCTGTCTTCGGGGCAAATTCTGTTTACGTATCTGCATCTGGCGCCCGATCCTGATCAAACCCGCGATCTCGTCACTAGCGGCGCTACCTGTATCGCTTATGAAACCGTGACCTCCCCATATGGCGGCCTGCCGCTTCTCGCCCCGATGTCCAAAGTTGCCGGCAGAATGGCAATCCAGGCGGGAGCGTATTGTCTCGAACACCCCCACGGCGGTCTCGGCATGCTGCTCGGAGGCGTGCCGGGTGTCGACCCAGCCAAAGTCGTCGTATTGGGCTCCGGAGTGGTCGGCACGCATGCGACTCATATCGCTGTCGGCATGGGCGCAGATGTCTGGGTCATTGACCGCAGTCCTGAGGTCATTGAAGCCCACTGGCAGCAGTTCGGGCGATCCACCAACACGGTCTTTTCCACCCGGGATGCTCTCGAACGGCACGTGCTTGAAGCCGATCTCGTGATCGGCGGCGTACTGATCCCGGGCGCTGCCGCGCCCAAGCTCGTCACAGCAGAGATGGTCTCGGCCATGAAGCCGGGCTCTGTCATTGTCGATGTCGCAATCGATCAGGGCGGCTGCTGCGAAACCTCCCGACCCACGACACATGCTGAACCGACCTATGTTGTCGACGATGTGGTGCACTACTGTGTTGCCAATATGCCCGGAGGCGTTCCGCGCACGTCAACCTTTGCCCTGAACAACGTCACCCTCCCCCACATCCTGGCCTTGGCCGACAATGGCTACCGGGTGGCGCTCGAGCAGGATCCGCATCTTTGCAAGGGACTGAACGTCCATGCGGGCAAAGTGACCTGCCTTGAGGTTGCCAAAGACTTAGGCTACGAGTACGTAGACCCCTCGACCGCGCTCACCGGCGGTTGAGCCTCAGGAGGTTCCGACGCCCCGCTTAACCCGGGGCATCAATCTCTGAGGCAACATCCTCGCTGAGGGTCTGGTTTCAACCGCCTCACCCAGTTTTGGGTTGGGCGTGGGCAGAAATCAAGGTATTCGCCGATATAACAGCCCTGCGGCAATGGCAAAAGTCAGCGTCGGCAGAGTCGCCCCCAGAATGGGCGGCAGCCGATAAACGAGAACGATATAACCAAGCGCCTTGCTTGCCGCAAAAAAAACAATCCCGATCATAATTCCGATAAAAAGATTTCTGCCCATGCTGTCTGTTCGGATGCTGCCAAATACAAACGGTATCGCCAGCAGCAACATCACTGCGGTGGCAAACGGCAGATTGAGCTTCGACCAATAGGCCAGCTCATAGTTCCGCGTATCCTGAACATTACTGACAAGATGCGCGATGTACTTACGCAATTGCATCAGTGACAACTGATCTGGCTGAACCAGAAAAACCGACATCGTTTGAGGCGTCACGGAGGTAGTCCAACGTGCCTTGGGCGCCTTTGCCACGGTCGTAAACCCCTGCTCATCGATGAGTGTCTGCTTGACTTCATCAAGATCCCAGAAGTTCTCAGAGAAATAACCCCGACCCGCATGGACCAAGGCCCGGAGCTGGCTGCTGTTGTCGAACTGGAATACCCGGACATCCCTCAAAGAAAGATCAGGCAATACTTCACGCACGTTTACGAACGTGCCCCCATCTCGCATCCAGAGTCCGGAATTGGATTTATGCTCGATGTTCTGCTCCAGCGCCTGAGCACGCCCTCTTTGCGCCAATGTTTCGGTCCAGGGGGTCAAGAACTCTCCGATCAGCAGGGCGATAAATGCGAGCAACAAACCCAGCTTCAGCACCGCAGAGGTGATTTGCCCGATCGACACTCCGCTTGACCGCATCACGATCAGTTCCGAATCCAGTGCAAGCAGGGAAAGACCTAAAATCGCCCCAATCAGCACCGCCATCGGAAAAATCTCGTAGGTGATTCTGGGTGTACTCAACAACACATAGCGCAAGGCGTCCAAGACAGAATAGTTTCCGGTACCCAGGTGGGAAACCTGATCGATGAAAGTGACAAACGCGAAAATACCGGCGAGCACGCCAAGCACTACCAGAATCTGCCCCATCAGCACACGGGCGAGATAGAGTTCCAGAAGCTTCATGTCGTCAAACCGTTCGTTCGCGCGGGCGCGCCCAGAACCATAACGGTTCATCCCGCGAGCGCCGCCACAAGAGATAACTAGCGCCCAAGGCAAAACCAAGATGCACAACCACCAGTAATGTGACCGCACTCGCACCGCCGTTCGGAATCCTTGCACAAGCCATCGTGACGAGATTGGTGTAGGTGAAGTAAACGATCAGGGCGCTAAACATGGAGACATAGCGGTTGCTGCGCGGGGCCACTCGGCCAAGCCCAAGCGCATACATCATCAATATGGGCAGAACCACTATCTTGGAAATCCGCCAGGCAATCTCTTTTTGTTCATGAGGTCCGCCGCTGCGCCACAAACGTGTCGTCTCCCAGCCATGAAGAGGATACTTGACGGGTGCTGCCATCGTGCTCCTGTCCCTTAAGGTATAGCGCTCAAAATTGATCACTCGATAGACGCTGTCACCAGCGGCGCCTTCGTAACGCACACCGTTCTCGAGGACCAGGAATACCTGCCCCTTTTCAGGGTCCGTATGCCGGTGCGCCGACTGAGCGAGGACGACGCCCTCCCGACCGGCGTCAGAACCCCAGGCAAAGATGCCCTCGTACCGGCCGTTTTCCTTATTGAGTTGCTCCACAAAGTAAACGGCTCGGCCGGCCTGGGTTTCCATGAACACCCCGGGACTTACTCCAACGATGTCCGTCCTGGACTTGAGCTCGTGCTCGATTGCGCCGACCGACCGCACGGCCATAGGTCCTACCACCATCGAAAAACTGCCCACAATAAGAGCGCCTACGAGAATAAGGAACACCACCGGTCGAAGCAGATGGGAAAGCCCCAAACCCGACGCGGCCATGATGGTCAGCTCGTTCTGACGACTCCAGCGACCGAGCACCAGCAGCATCGCCACAAACATCATCAACGGCAAAATGACATCCATATACGCGATAACTTTCAGGAAAAGCAGCACGAAAATGCTGTCGACCGGGATGATGCCTTCAGCCGCCTGGCGAAGAAATCCCAGGACCCGAACCACCACAAAGATACAGAAAATTACGGCCGTCACGGCAAAGCTGGTCAGGAGCACTTCCCGGGCCAATGCCCTGCGAAGAATCATGAGTTATGCCGCAAACGAGGTTTTGACATTGCGTTCTGTCACCAACCAAAATACGACCTCATTTTACGTGAATCAGGGATTCTCTCCTACCGGCCCCTCAGCGCCCGATCCACTTCTTCAGGAAATTTATGAAAATTCAACTCTCATCCCCAGATGTGCTGGATGCCCGAACGGACTGTCTCGTCGTTGGTGTCAGGGAAAATGCACAGCAGCCGCAAAGCACACGCAAAATAGACAAAGCTGCAAAAGGCCTGATCGGCTCGCTGATGCGCTCAGGCGATATTGACGGGCGACCGGGAAGCGCGCTGATGGTGCCCTCACCTGCCGGGATCGAGGCGAAACGTCTGCTGCTGGTCGGTGTCGGCGATAAACCTGACGTCGATGACTTCGCAAACGCCGCACGCGCGGCGGCGCGTCAACTCTGCAGCAGTCGATCCGTCAGCGCGGTTGTGGCCCTGACTGAGATTGCGGTCTCTGGTGCCGATCCGAGGACGCGCGCCCGCATACTCTCCCAGGCCATTGAGGAAGCAGGTTATCGGTTTAACCAGCTTAAATCTGCCAAAGGGAAGGAAGCAGCGCGCCGGGAATGCACCGTTAAACGTGTCAGCCTGTTGGCGGGCTCCACGAAAAATGATGCGTCAATGCGTAAAGGCATCCAGGAAGCCCGCGCCATTGCTCATGGTGTGTCGCTGGCCAAAGACCTGGGTAATCTGCCGGGAAACATCTGCACCCCCAGTTATCTTGCCAATCAGGCAAAAAAGCTTGGAAAAAGTCACAAACTGAAAGTGAATGTGCTGGATGAGGCCAAGATGAAAGCGTTGGGCATGGGGGCGCTGCTCTCCGTTTCCCGTGGCAGTCGTGAACCCGCCCGACTCATCATCATGGAGCATCAAGGGGGCAGCCGTTCGGATCCCCCGGTAGTACTGGTAGGCAAGGGGCTTACGTTTGATGCAGGCGGCATCTCGCTGAAGCCGGCTGGTGCGATGGATGAGATGAAATACGACATGTGCGGCGGCGCGAGCGTCTTCGGCGCTATGCTCGCGGCGGCGGAACTTAATCTGAAATTAAATGTCATCGGCATCGTGCCCAGTAGTGAAAACCTGCCCGACGGCGCTGCCAACAAACCCGGTGACATCGTGACCAGCATGGCAGGAAAGACCATCGAGATTCTTAATACTGACGCCGAGGGCCGGCTCATCCTTTGCGATGCCCTGACCTATGCCGAGAGATATAAACCGGCCGCGGTCATCGATGTCGCCACCCTGACGGGCGCCTGTGTTGTGGCCCTCGGTCATCCGGCAACAGGACTGTTCACCCCCGATGATGATTTTGCTGATGAACTGCTTGCCTGTGGAGAAACCGCTCGGGACCGGGCCTGGAGGATGCCCATCTGGGATGAGTATCAGAAACAACTCGACAGTCCTTTTGCGGACATGGCGAACATTGGCGGCCGCAACGCGGGTGCGGTCACTGCCGCCTGCTTCCTGGCGAGGTTCACCAAGAATATGACGTGGGCACATCTCGACATCGCCGGCACCGCATGGCACTCAGGAGCAAACAAAGGGGCCACAGGACGCCCGGTGCCAATGCTCGCACGGTTCCTGATCAACCGCGCGGAAGCTTGAAGGAGCCCCAACAGAAATGGCCTGCCGCGTAGACTTCTATGTCCAGGCCACAGAGGCTCCTAAGGGGCATCTGACGCTCGCCTGCCGCGTCACTGAAAAAGCGTACCAGGCGGGTCACCGCATCTACCTGCGATGCGAGGATGCACAACAGGCCGCTCAGCTGGATGAATTGCTCTGGACATTTTCGCAGAGCAGTTTTGTGCCGCACCAGTTGGCTTCTTCCGGCCGGTCCGATGCACCCGTTACCATCGGGCATACGCCCCCGAGTTCAGAGCAGGCGGAAGTGATTGTCTCACTGGCTGAAGAACCGATCCCGGACGTGGACGGATTCGCCCGGGTAGCGGAGATTGTGGGACACGACAATACACAGCGCGAATCCGGAAGAAAACGGTTCCGGTTTTATCGTGAACAAGGGCTTGATCCCGTCACGCACGAGATCCGGTTATAACGGAGCCTCAACACAGTGAGCATAGAAGGCAAAGAAGGCAAAGAAGCAAGTCGGGAAAAACTGATCCGGGAGTTGCAGGATCTCGGGCAATTGATCGCACCGGACGACAGCCCCGCCTCTGCAACTGACTCGCCGTCGGAGCCTGCTCCTTCGCACCCTCCTCTGGCAGAGGCGTTTGACGACGTTAGCGCACAAAGTAACGAAGCCGATGCTCCCGAGGGCCCTGAGACAGTTGACATGTTCGTCGCTGACGACCCCTCACAGAGCGCCCTCCCCGAGACTCACGGTGATGCCCCAAATGCAGCGCTGCCATCCCATCAGCCAGAGCAGAGACCGGATCAGGATCAGGAAACAACACAAGCGTCCTCAGCTGCCGCCTTCACACCGGCCGAAATTGAAACGGCCCTGGATACCCCATCGGATAAACCGGATTCCGGAGGTTCAGGTGCCTATCTGGATGAGCTGGTAGATGAACTGGTCGGCGCCGTCGAGAAGCGGCTTTCGCTGCAATCAGGCGAATCCCTCCCGGAATCGCTTCGGGACGAACTGTCTCGTGATATCAAGGATCGTCTTGCTCCCTGGTGGAGCGAAGGCTGATCCTGGCGCAGGCTTACCCTCTTCATTCGCTGGGCGCCCGTTAGCCTATACTTCTGCGCCTTGAATCTGGTCCTTTTTCTTCCGATGTTGAAAATGCAACGATGAGCACCGAAGCCCTCAGCAAAACCTACGATCCGCACACCATAGAACGCGCCCTGTACGAGTCGTGGGAAGCGCAGGGTGCTTTCCAGCCTGCGGGTGACGGACCTGCCTTTTGTATCTCGATTCCCCCGCCAAACGTGACGGGCAGTCTGCACATGGGCCATGCCTTTCAGGACACCATCATGGATGCCCTGATCCGCTATCACCGAATGCGGGGCCACAGAACCTTGTGGCAGGCCGGGACCGACCACGCAGGAATTGCCACGCAAATGGTGGTCGAGCGTCAACTCAACCAACTCGGGAAAACCCGTCACGATCTTGGCCGGGACGTTTTCATTGATCGGGTTTGGGAATGGAAGCAGGAATCAGGAGGAGCCATCACGCAGCAGTTGCGCCGCATGGGGGCGTCTCTGGATTGGAGCCGTGAGCGCTTCACCATGGACGAGGACCTCTCGGTTGCGGTGCGGGAAGTCTTTGTTCAGTTGTATGAAGAGGGTCTGATTTATCGAGGCAAACGACTCGTCAACTGGGATCCGATTCTGCATACGGCCTTGTCTGACCTGGAAGTGCTGTCCCAGGAAGAGGCAGGCTCACTCTGGCATCTTCGCTATCCGCTAACAGACAATAGTGGTCACGTTGTTGTTGCCACCACCCGACCCGAGACCATGCTCGGCGACACTGCGGTGGCCGTTCACCCGGAGGACGAACGCTACCGTCATCTGGTCGGCAAACAAATCGGGTTGCCGCTGACAGATCGATCGATCCCGATCATCGCTGACGACTATGTTGATCCGGAGTTCGGCACCGGCTGTCTCAAGATTACCCCTGCTCATGACTTTAATGATCACGAAGTGGGTCTTCGCCACAAGATGCAGCCGATCAATGTCCTTGATCCCAGCGCTGCGATTGATCTGCCGGATTCGCCTTATCACGGCCTTGATCGATATGCCGCCCGTGAGCGGATCGTTGCCGATCTACAGGCACTTGGCCTGATCGAGCGAATCGATGACCACACCCTGATGGTGCCTCGCGGGGACCGCTCTGGGGCCGTGGTCGAACCGTATTTGACCGACCAGTGGTTTGTGCGGGCAGGTCCATTGGCGGCACCCGCCATCAAAGCGGTGGAAGACGGACGCATCCGCTTTGTTCCGGAAAACTGGAGCCGCACCTACTTTGAATGGATGCGGAACATCCAGGACTGGTGTATTTCCCGGCAGATCTGGTGGGGTCATCGGATTCCCGCCTGGTATGACGACGAGGGAAATATATTTGTCGGGCGGGATGCCTACGAAGCACAGAAAAAAGCGTTCCAGCATCACGGCAAAGATGTCTCGCTGCATCAGGACGACGATGTGCTGGATACCTGGTTTTCTTCCGCGTTATGGCCGTTTTCAACCCTGGGTTGGCCCAAGTCCACCGAGGATCTGGCCACTTTTTATCCCACCTCGGTGCTGGTGACGGGCTTTGACATTATCTTTTTCTGGGTCGCCCGAATG
>NZKZ01000140.1 GCA_002694065.1 Acidiferrobacter sp. | reverse complement strand
GGCAGTACACAGGTATCCGTGTGCAGGCAAACCTCATTGTCCTGATACGGGAAGGTGCCCAGCAGTTCTCTTTCCTCTTCTTCCGGCTCGGCCACCAGCGCAAGGCTGGTATCCGCGTGCGTGGCAAGAACCACCTCATCGAAAATCTGACTGTCTCCTGCGCCAAAGAGAAGCTTGACGCCCTGGCCCGAGCGCAGGACCTGCGTCACGGGACGATTCAGGCACAGTCTCGATCCGAGCCCTTGCGCAATCTGCTCAACGTAGTGCCGCGAACCCCCTGTCACCGTACGCCAAACCGGACGGTTGCCGATCTGCAGCATCGCGTGGTTTCTTAAGAATTCCAGAACAAAGCGCATTGGAAAATTCCGAAAGGTGCGCGTATCGCACGACCAGAGCGCGCCTCCCAGTGGCAGCAGATACCGATCCACCAGGACATCGCTGTAGCCGTGCTGCTTTGCAAAATCGCCCACCGTGATCTGATCCCCAAGCCCCGCTTCGAGACTCTTGATCCCGTCACGGTTAAAACGCAGGATATCCTTGAGCAGTCGCCAACTCTGGGCACGCAGCAGATTACCCCGTTGGGCGAAAAAGGTATTCAGATTGGATCCGCTGAATTCGAAGCCGGTCACGTCACAACGCACGCTGAAACTCATATCAGATGGCTGCGACCTGACACCGAGCGCGTCAAACAATGCGCTCAGTAACGGATAATGCGCGAAGTTGAAGACGATGAAGCCAGTGTCGATGGCAATGCCGGAACGGCCGTCGTGCACCTCCACGGTATGAGCATGACCGCCTGCGCGGTTCGCGGTCTCAAAAACGGTCACGTTGTGATGCCGGCCCAGCCCCAGGGCACAGACCAGGCCAGAGACACCGGCCCCGACCACGGCGATATTCACCGCCGGCTCCGGCCTGCCTCGATGATGTTATTGGGCACGGGTCGAAGATTCCAGACGAGACCCAGTCTCCGCAGCAGCCGAAGCCCCAGATAAGACAGGTCGATTTCCCACCAGTAGAAACCCTGCCGGGCGGCGCCCGGGAAGCGATGGTGATTGTTGTGCCAGCCCTCGCCCAAGGTCAGCACTGCGAGCAGTGCGTTGTTGCGGCTGTGATCCGGTGTATCAAACCGCCGTTTGCCAAACCGGTGTGCGAGGGAGTTGATGGTGTAAGTGGCGTGGTAAAGCACAGTGGTTGATATAAAGAAACCCCACACCAGTGCCTGCCACCCGCTCGTCTGCCACTCGGGATAGGCGGCCGCTGCCCATTCCCCCAGAAAAAAACAAAGCACGGCAAAAGCCACCAGCGGCAACCAGTCCACCCTTTCAAGCCAGACCAGCTCACGGATCTTGCGCAAGTCGCCTATCTGACCCCAGCGGATGGAAAACGCATCTCGGGTCAGGAACCAAAGCACGTGGCTGAACCAGAAAGTGTCGGTTTGCGGGGAGTGCGGATCCAACTCCGTGTCGGAATGAATATGGTGTTGCCGGTGATGACTTGCCCACCACAGCGGTCCGCGCTGACCGGCGGTACATCCCAATACCGCGAACAGAAACCGCAGCGGTCGGCTGCTTTCGAAGGCGCGGTGTGAAAAGTATCGGTGATAAAACGCCGTGATGAAAAACATCCGGGCGAGATACATCATGACCGCGAGTGCAACAGCGAAACCGCTGATCCCGGTCCACAGCACGCCCAGGCATCCCAGGTGCATCCCAACAAAGGGCACAAGGCGCCAGGGATCCATGGCACGGGGCGAATGGGAACCGACGTGCTCAAGATAGCGATCGTCATTGGTGAGCCAGTAGACAAACACCCGCCAGCGCGACGGCGGGGTGATCGACTTTCCAAAAGAAGTTGCCAAAATAGTGCCCTATAGATCCTCAGTTACCGCGTCCGGAAAATCTACCAACGCTGTTGTCCCCTCACCCTGAGCACTGCGCAGCGTGACGGGCCAGCCAAAGCGGTCTGAGAGCTTGCCGACGATATTCAGTCCGACGCCGTGACCTCCGGGACGGGCCTGACTGCCGCGACTGAAGGCATGAAACGCATGGCCCTGATCCTGCTCCGACATGCCGATTCCCGTGTCGGTGATCGTCACCTCTTTGCCTTTGATCGAAACGAGCACTGAGCCTTCGTCAGTGTAGGTACAGGCATTACGCAATAAATTGCCGAGCAGGACCGAGACAACACGCTCGGGGGCTCTAACCAGCAGTCGGTTAAAGAAATCAGTTTTCAACTCAACCGACCGATTCTCCAACAGAATTGAGGCCCGATCCACTTCCTCCGCGAGGAGATCATTGATACAGACCATGTTGGCCTCGATATCACGATCCGGCTCACGTGCCAAAAGCAGGAAGGCTTCAACGAGGTTGGTCATCTGGACCGCCGCCCGCTGGATCTTGGTCACCGATTTTCTCGCCCGATCGGACAGCGCATTGTCCTTGAGTGCGAGATCACAGGCGACACGCATCACGGTTAACGGACTTCTCAGTTCATGACTCACATCGCGGGTAAACTCACGCTCGCGCGCCACAAAGGCATTCACCCGCTCGACAAGATGTTTCAGCGCGTCCCCCAACACCACAATTTCCCGATCCGTACCGTCGGGCAGATCACTGACGTCAAAATCGGGATGTTGTGATGCCTCCAATTGCAGTGACTCGACCTGATCGGCGAGCCTGACCACCGGCGAGACCGAGCTGCGGTATACGCGATAGACCAGATACAACGACACATAGACCACGATCAGCACCAGCGCCAGCGGCACGAGGCCAAACCACAGTGTTAACGCCCTAACCTGTTCTCCCTCGAAAACCAGAACGAGCCTTTCTCCGTCGCGCTCTGAGACCAGCACGTTGTAGGAATGATGATGCCCCGTCATGTCATGAAAGCCGGGACTAAGATCCCGCAACACCTCTGGCGTATCAACAGAATCCGAAAAATAGGCCGTCAGGTTACGGGTGTCAGGCAGGGGAAAGGACGCGTTTTTTTTCCGGTGATCCCAGAAATACTCGGCCTCCGTATCAAGGGCCTGCCGAACCAGAAGCTCTTTCATGACCCAACCGGCGCCCCAGGTGCCGAGGATGGCCGCAAAAACCACCAGCAGGAGGTGAAACGTGATCGTCCGGGAAAAACGCCGGACTCCCCCCGTCCTAATGGGCGGCATCCGGGTCACATAGTCGGTAGCCGATCCCCGGCAGGGTCTGCAGATAGGACTTGTCGAAAGGCTTATCGATGACTTTTCGCAGGTTGTACATGTGGCTGCGAAGGGTATCACTGTCAGGCAGCATGTCACCCCAGATCTCCCGCTCCACATCCTGTCTGGACACCACGCCCGGCGAGCGCTCCATGAGGATTTTGAGTAACTTGTAGCCGATCGGGGAGAGGATGAGTTCCTGTTCGTCCCGCTTCACGACGAGAGAGTTCTGATCGAACTCAATTCCACCGACGCGAAGCGTATCCTCGGCCGACGGAGTCGAGTGGCCTCGGCGAATCAGCACCCGAACTCTTGCCTCGAGCTCTTCAATCTCAAAGGGTTTAACGAGGTAGTCATCCGCTCCAAACTCAAACCCCTTGAGTTTGTCCTCCAGCGTATCCCGTGCGGTGAGCATCAGTACGGGAGTCGTCTTTCCCATTTTTTCGCGAAGCTCCCGGCACATCGACAGACCGTCTCGACGGGGCAACATCAGATCAAGAATAATCGCGTCGTAATCGTTTTGCGCCACAAGGTTGATGCCGACCTCTCCGTCTGGAGCGTAGTCGAGTTCGTACCCGACATCCTCCATGTAATCGTAGACGAGTTCAGCAATGTCCTGGTGGTCTTCGACGAGCAGCACACTGCCCTTGGTTTGGACTTCCATAATTTCAGTATCCAATTTAAATGATCGCTAATTCTGTGGTTTGACCGTGATCACCGTGTGAACCGGTGCGTTTACCGCCGCGGCGGCCAGGGAATCAGGGCGCTGGTGACACTGGCGTAAGCCGAATAGTCCGGGCGCCGAGACGGCATTGCCTGCTCCATCCGGGCTACCCCCGTGAATCTGAGAATGGACCAGGTCATCAGCAAGGGCGCAAAAACTGTCCATCCCCCGCCGCCAATCAGGGCCAGACCGAAAACCGACCAGGCCATGCACAACTCCCCGAAGTAGTTCGGGTGCCGACTGTATCGCCACAGGCCGGTCTTCAGCACCCCAGTGCCGTCATCTCCTTTTGAAAACTTTGCCAATTGATGGTCAGCAACCGTTTGGATGAAAAATCCGGACAGCCACAATCCCAGCATCAATGCATCCGCCCACAGCAAACCGTCGGTGCGGGTCATGACAACCGCTAGCGGGATCGCTGCAACAAAACCCATCGCGCCTTGCAGCAGGAATATACCCGGCAGGCTTTTTATCCCGAATCCTGGGCCCCAGCCCGAGCGGATCTCGGTATAGCGCCTGTCTTCCCCATTACGGGCGGTGCGCACGATAACCATCGCCGACAGGCGAAGCGCGGATATCACGATCGCCGCCAGGGTAATCCCGGCAATGCCGCCGGGCGGCCAGGCATCTTGGGCATAAACCAGAGCGCTCGCTACGGCGAGCCAGGGCCAGAACACATCGGCGACACCTGCATCGCGCTTGGCCAGGCTGACCACCCACGCAATGAAGGCGATGAGCGCGCAGCAAAGGAGAGCGAGAGAAAAGGGAGGGCTTAACATTTATTTCGCGTTCAAGACTTACACTTCAATTCTGTCATTGTCTTCGTGAATACGCCATGCGCGTCAACGTTTTGCCTTGGAGCGCGCGGCCCGAGCGTCATTTTCTGACTCGAGACTTTAAAACTTGAACTCCCCTATTATCGTCTGGCTGCGTCAGGACCAAAGACTGAGTGATCACCCGGCTTTCGCGGCAGCGGAAGCGGGCGGCAGAGCGGTTATCCCCTGCTACGTGCTGGACACCCGTGACACGCATACGCGCCGACCGGGAGCCGCCAGCCGCTGGTGGCTGCACCACAGCCTCGCCGAGCTTGATCACCGCATCCGTGAGCGCAATGGTCGTCTGTTGCTGAGACACGGCAATCCCGTCAGTGTGCTAACCGAACTTGCTCTTGAACTCCAAGCCGGTGCGGTGTTCTTCAGCCGAGCCGTAGAACCTCATTGCCGGCGGGATGAAGCGGCGTTGATCTCCGCCCTCGAGGCTCATGGCATCGGCGCGCAGGGTTTTGAAGGAAATTTGCTCTTGTCTCCCGAGGAGATTCAAAACCGCAGCGGCGCACCCTTTCGCGTTTTTACCCCTTTTTGGAAACAGTGCCTTGCCAGTCGCACCAAGATGCGTATCCCCACCGGCCCGGTATCGCCGCGATTTTCGGTGGATCTGCCTGACGGAGACCACCTGGAGGACTGGAACCTGCTGCCCTCACAGCCGAACTGGGCGACCCGCATCGCGCAGACATGGCAGCCCGGAGAAATTGCCGGCCACGCCATGCTGGAACAGTTTGCCGCAAAGGCCTCTGCGTACAGCGATCACCGCAACTTTCCGGCAGAGGATGGGACCTCCCGGCTCTCTCCCTACTTGCATTTCGGCAACATCAGCGCGGCACAGGCTTATGCCGGGGTAACTATCTCAGGACAAAAGCCGAGCCGGGGAGCAGCCTCATTCCAACGCGAAGTGGGCTGGCGTGAATTCAGCGCCCACCTGCTGTTTCATTTTCCCCACCTGCCTGAAAAACCCTTCCGCCCGGAGTTCGTGGATTTTCCCTGGGAGGATAACTCTGCACTGCTCAGGGCCTGGCAATTAGGTCGAACGGGGTTTCCCATCGTCGATGCCGGAATGCGTCAACTGTGGCAAACCGGTTGGATGCACAACCGCGTTCGTATGGTTGCCGCCTCGGTACTCGTTAAACACCTGCTGATCCACTGGCAACAGGGTGAGGCCTGGTTCTGGGACACTCTGGTTGATGCGGATCTGGCAAACAATGTAGCGGGTTGGCAGTGGGTAGCGGGATGTGGCGCAGATGCCGCCCCGTATTTCAGGATCTTCAACCCGGTTCTGCAGGGGCAAAAATTCGATGCAGACGGCCGATACGTGCGTCGCTGGATTCCGGAACTGGCGCGCCTGCCTGACCGCTACCTGCATGCGCCCTGGCTCGCGGACGAAGAAGTACTCCGGAACGCTGGAATTCGGCTGGGCGAAACGTACCCGATGCCGCTCGTCGAACCGGATGTGGGCCGCAAGCGGGCGCTCGCGGCGCTTGAAACACTGAAGTCGTCGACCGCTTGATCGCCGTAATCGCTATTGCGGCGCTAACCACTCCACAAGGTAGTAGACCTCCTGACCTTCAGAGGACTTGGAAGGGCCAAGGACTCGCGCAGGAAAGAGGCGTTGCGCGGGTCGGCCTTCGGCTCGGGCTTCTTCTTCAGACCCCATCAGCCTGACGCAGTTTGCGGGATAGCGCTGTCGGTTGCGGCCGGGCATATAAATCACCGCCCAATGTTCCTGAGAAACATTCGTCTCGGCATCGGGCGGTACAAATCCCTTCATCTATCTTTTATCGCTTGTCGCTTCAACGAATTTCTTCATGTCTGCAGGCCACCGCCAGGTGAATGACCAGGCTGACAACTTCTGATCAAGATGCTCCGGTGACGATATAACCGCCTGACTTCTCGTCGTGCTGAAGCTGCAGCAATCCGCGACTGGCGGCTTCCTCCAGAAGCGCACCGAACGACGGGAAGCCATGGTACCGCTCGCTGAATCCGGGCTGGCGGCGCTTCAGTGTCTGCTTGATCATGGAGCCCCAGACCTGAGTGCCGTCGCCGCGTTCCTCGAAGATGTCATCCAGCGTCGCCATCACCATATCGATGGCCTCCTGACGGCGCTTTTCATCCTCACTCATCGCCGATTTCTTTTTCTTGCTTTTCGCCTTGGCTTTTTTCTTGCGCGTGGGACCCGCACGCCCAGCCAGGTCATCGTAGAAAATGAATTCGTCGCAGTTGGATGTCAGTAGGTCCGAGGTGGAACTTTTGACCCCCACCCCCACCACCGTCTTGTTGTTTTCGCGAAGCTTGCTGACCAGCGGAGAAAAATCGGAGTCCCCGCTCAAAATAACGAAGGTATTCACGTGGGACTTGGTGTAGCAAAGATCCAGTGCGTCAACGACCATCCGGATATCAGCAGAGTTTTTACCGGACTGTCGTACGTGGGGAATTTCGATCAACTCGAATGCTGCCTCATGCATCGGAGCCTTGAAACTCTGGTAACGGTCCCAGTCGGCATAAGCCTTTTTGACCACGATGTTGCCTTTCAGCAGCAACCTCTCCAGAACCAGCTTCATGCTGAAAGGTTTATCGCTGAAATCACGCACGCCGAGCGCGATGTTCTCAAAGTCACAGAAAATCGCCATGTTCTGCGAGGAGTTATCGTTGCTCATGTTCGGAGGTTCCAGGAGGATAAGGGGGAATGTGGACAACGCTCAGAAGTGCGCTGTTGCAGTGAAGTCTAACCGCACCACGATGGCCTTGCTACGCCCCGTTTAGCCTATCAGCGCTGAGAATCAATTCGTCGCACCTGAAAGCGCAGATGATCGCTTTTCAATAAACCTGCGAGGTCAGGTGTTGCGACCAAGTGGGCTCGCAGATCT
>NZKZ01000208.1 GCA_002694065.1 Acidiferrobacter sp. | reverse complement strand
CCGGCTTCAGCTGCTTTCTCCTTGAGGTATTTCCCGGTCCCCGAGATCGTCCCCCCTGTGCCCAGGCCCGCCACAAAGGAGTCAATCTTGCCGTCCGTAGCCTCCCAGATTTCTGGACCTGTCGTGAGGTAGTGCGCTTCAGGGTTGTGGGGATTTGAGTACTGATCGGTATAGAAGGCGCCCGGCGTTTCCCGGGCGACCCGCTTTGCGACTTCCACATAACTATCCGGATGATGGTGGTCGAGCGCTGTCTCTGTGACAATGACCTCAGCCCCGTAGGACTTGAGCATGTCGATTTTTTCCTGACTCATTTTGTCCGGAATGGTGAAGACGCAGCGATACCCACGTACGGCGGCGGCCATCGCAAGTCCCAGTCCGGTGTTGCCGGACGTGCTTTCGACAATCGTGCCGCCAGGTTTAAGCAGTCCAGCTTCCTCAGCCTGCTTGACCATATTGATCGCCATCCGGTCTTTTACAGAGCCTGACGGATTGAGGTTCTCCATCTTGGCGTATACGGTCGCCATACCTGGCTCAACGATGTTGTTGAGTCGAACCAGCGGGGTGCCGCCGACCAGATCAATTACACTTTCTACAACTTTCATAGAGATGTCCTGCTTCGGGTATTGAGCTGTTGGATCAAAGTAGCCAGTGATCGATCAATTCTCAGCGAGATCTTTCACTGCCTCGACGGCCTGCTTCAGATCTTCATCATCAGTGAAGTAACCGGAGGCAAAGCGGACGGTGCCGTTCTGAGGAACAGTGCCGAGCAACTCGTGAACATCGGGAGCGCAGTGAAGGCCCGGACGAACACAGACCGCATGATCGGCGTCAAGCATGGCGCCAACCTGGTCTGCAGGAAGGTCCCTGATATTGATGGACAGAGTTGAGACGCGAGGCTGTCCGACCTCGGGGCCGTAAACCTTGACACCGTCGATGCTGCTGAAGGCATTTTGCAGGTGTTGTGTGGCGGCGAGTTCCTGCTCGTGGATGTGCGCCAGCGCAGCGGCGCAGGCCTGTCCGTGACTGCTGTCTGCATCTGCCCCGTGAGTACGGCCCAGTTCAGCGAACCACTTCTGCGCAGCGTTCAGCCCAGCAATGCCCGGCAGGCAATGCGTGCCGGTCTCCATGCGGTAGGGGTACTCATCCGGCTGGAAGGGCGAGATGGAGTTGACGCCTGTGCCGCCGGTACGCGGCGGCCGTATCTCGATACCCTCTGCTACCAGCATTCCACCGATGCCCATGGGGCCGAAAAGTCCCTTATGGCCTGTGTAGACCAATACATCCACGCCCCAGTCATCCATGGCGATAGGCACCACGCCGGCCGTCTGGCATGAATCCAGAATAAACGCTGCGTCTGTCTCTCTCACCAGTTTGCCGATTGCCGCCGCATCCTGAAGGGAGCCGGTGACATTAGAGGCATGGTTGACGACAACAACCCGTGTGTTCGGCTGGATACTTTTCGCGATCTCATCTGGATCCACAAAACCATTGGAATCGGCGCCGATACGTGTGACCGAAACGTTGTGATCGCGCTCAAAATGGTTGGCCGGCCGCAATACGCAGTTATGCTCCATTCTTGTAATGATCATGTGATCGCCCGGGTTCAGCATGCCGGACAACACCGCATTCATGGAGTCAGTGGCGTTCTGAGAGAAAGTCACACGCGCTGGGTCTCCTGCGAAACCGAAGAACTCGCCCAGCATGCGCCGGGTCTGAACAATCATGGCTTCTGCCCCAACGGCCAGTTCGTGCCCCGACCTGCCCGGGTTGACTCCGTGGCTCCGGAAAAACTGATCCATGAACTGATAGACAGGTTCGGGCTTGGGCAGGGTGGTTGCCGCATTGTCAAAATAATAGTGATCTTTCATGGTTCGAACTTTCCGTAGAGAGGTTATTTGCCGGAGGACGACTGACCGGCGGATGAGTGACTGTGGGAGGCGCCGTGCGCAATGGAATTGCGTTTACGGGAGACAACGAAGGTCTCGTCATTGAACCAAATTCCATTGTGCTTTTGTAACACTTTCTCCGTTGCTTCAAGGTAGGCGCCGGAAGCAACCGCCGGCTGGAGCCGGTCGTCTTCTATCTGGGCAACATACGTTGAGGCGTTCCAGGCCGCGAATAGCGTTGACGTGCCGATTCCGCCTGCAATCTCGTTTGGCAACGTCTTCATCTCATACTTCATAAGCGATTTGTTATCTGAGGCCGCATTGAAGTTGTAATTAGATGCAGCGCGCCCAAGCTTATCCTTCAGGGCCTTCAGCAGTTCATGCCGGTTAACCTGAAAAGGGTTCTCGTCGGGCCAGACCAGATTAACGAGCTCCATTCCAGGATCTCCTCCAGCAGACTGCACAGCCAGCAGTCTGCCGCCCGGACCCAAACTCCGGACGAGCGGTGCGAGCACTTTTTCGGCTTTGAATTGAGCGCCCATCCTTGCACGCCAAGGTTGTGCGGCAAGAATCAGGTCATAGTCGCCGGAGACCTGACCCCGGCGTGGAATAACCGAGTCAAGCAGGAACCGGTTGTCCTCCCGGAAAATCACCAACACCGAAGGCCTGACGTATCGGGGGTTTCCGGTTTTCTCACTGACCTTGACTTCCCAGCCGTCAACGAGAATATCGTCAATGGCTTTGAGTTGCTCTCCGTATTCCTGTGCCGAGGAGCCCTGCAATGAGATTTCATGCCAGTTGAGCGCAGCCGCTGCAGCCATGTTTCCAGGCATAAGCCAGGGCGCTTCACTGTAAAAAAGGTTGGTGATGCAGATCACGCTGGCCGGGTGTTCGGCAAACCGGTCCGGCAGGTTATCAAGACACAGCCGCACGTCTTCCAGGCTGATCTCTTTGCCCACGACAAAAAACGGGATGGTTGGAAACTTCTGATGGGTCGCCCGTAAGAGGTAGCTCAATACTGAGCCATCTCCCACCCCGGCATCAAAAATCCTGAGTGCTGGAGGCACCGGTTGGACGTGAGAGAGCTCATGCGCCGCGCGTTCTGCTACCTTCCACTTCTCGTCGCAGGTGTTGACAAATCCAAGGTATTTTTGGCGATTGTCATAAAATCGAAACGGCCGTTTTTTAGAGGGAGGATTCTCGTTAGAGGAAGAGTCGTCGACGGCCACGTGATTTTTCTCCGGGGATGAGGAAGTCGATTGAGGTTTGCCCCCGTGTGCTGACCTGCTCACACGGATACCGGCATCAGGGGTGAGCGAAAGTGGATTGGACAGAGTGGTCTTCTTTCTTATGAAGTCCTGGATCTTATGGACGGTATTGATCGTTATCCCTTTGCCCGTGCGAAGCCGTTGGCACAGTTTTCCATCGTTAACGGCTTGACGCCCAAATGTCGTCTCTGCCATATCGTAGGAGCGACAGAAATTCTCGATGTCTGTCAACAAAGACCGGATTGAATCCTGGGGACCAGATGATGTCTGCGTCTGCATTACTTACCTCTCTTCCTCCTGATTTGCTCCCGACGGAGCGTGGTAAGTGAAATGACCCCACCCTGTTGTTGACCAGCCGGTTCAAAAATAAACCGATCAGGGAAGGCCGCGCCTCTTTCACTCCGACCGAACTTAGAGAGTTTTTTCCTTTCTGTAAAGATTTTTTTGAAAGTAAATAAAAATCAAAACAGAGTGGGCAAAATTTACAATATCAATTTATACCTAAAATATAGGCCTATACTTGAATTTATCCCGAAAAATTTAACACCTATTCATACGTAGCGGTTAAAAATTACCGAAAAATGGTTTATTGCCCACAATTATCCCACTCCCTGCCCACAAAGAGCCCACTCCTTACTCGCAAAGCGTTAAGCGCGATTCCTTTGATAAAGAGGACTCATAAACGGACTGGACGAAGCGCGGGTATATTTGTCGACCAACAGTCAGGACGCCTCCGTTTTGAGCCGCACCTTTCCGGTCGTTCCTGGATAACCCATTAAGCGAATTGAGCAGAGCATTCATGAGCAGAAAAGACTTCAAAGAGATTTGGGAAGAAAAGAGGGCGGTCTTGTCCGCCAACCCGGAGAAATGTGCGGTAACGGTGAGCGCAGACAGTCAGCTGGTCGAAGGGTTTATGAGTAGGGTAAAAGCGCGCGGCTTTGATATTGTTGTTGACCAAAACAAAGGGATGGGGGGTACGGATCAGGGCCCTCGCCCCAGTGAATATGTTTTGGCTGCTTTGGCAGCGTGTCATGAGGTCACGTATCGTTTATATGCGGATGCGCTCGAGATTCCGCTGGAAGAGGTCTCTGTCAGCGTGACGGGGCACTCCGATGCCCGCGGATTTTTTGGGTTAGACAATTCAGTTCGAGCGGGCTTTTCGCATATTACCGGGGAGATCAAGGTTGAGACCAAGGCCAGTGACGAAGAGTTGGAACGTCTCCGGGAAGCTGTTAATCAACACTGCCCGGTCCTTGATGATTTACGGCAACCGGTCTCAGTGCAACTGGATTTGGTCCGAAAATAAAAAAGGGCGCCCGAGGGCGCCCGGAATTTTATGCTGAAGTTGAATCAGTCATACGGGCGAGTGGACCGCGGCTTTCCAATAATATCTCCGATCGGCGCTTTTAGATTCATCTCCGAAAGGGCGGTCTGCAGTGGTCCGTCGTTGTAGAAATTTTCGGGGGGATTGGGCGATTTCAGTACCTTCAACTCATGAAGAAATGCATACCCATTTTTTGCCAGGGTGATGACATCGTCATCAAAAACCATCTTGGCCTGGTAGGTAACTGGATCTCCTCCAATCGCCACAGGATTCTCCTCGTAAATCGCTGACCAAATTGTGGATCTCGGGTATCCGGTCAGTTCCTCATAAAGAATTTCAACGGTCTGCTCCGGGTTGTCGATCATGAACTGCATCGCTTCGATCTCTGCCTTCATCCATCCTACAGCTGCCTCTGGGTGATTTTCGATGAAGTCCTGACGCATCAATGTGAAGTCCGCATCCGTTTCGCCCCATGGGGCCCCTGTAGCAGCGTATTTGGCATGCCCTAACTCAACCACGCGCCGTGCATGTGGCTCCCACATTGCCGCGCCACCTTTCATTTTGCCGCTTTCGAAGTTGCTGGTAATAACCTCAATCGTCATGCTCAGTCGCTCCGATGGCTTAAAAGCGCCTTTCATGATGACGGAGTCTACAAATCGATTGGCGCAGGTGCCCCGATGAACTGCGAATGGTTTCCCTGTCAGCCAGGCGCCAGCCTCTTCGACACTTGCAAAATCGGGCGCATCAGCAGGCACAACTATCTTGTTGCAGTTCTGGCCATTGCTGAACATCGGGGTGGAGACCAATCGGATATCGGCAATCTTTCTTTTGGTCGTCGCAACGAGGGACGGCATATCCCCCATAGTGCCGATCTGCATCTTGTCGGCCAAGAGCGCGTTTACCATAGGTGGGCCGGTTAAGTGCGCTTCGAATCGAACCTTACTGCCCGCTGGCAAGTATTTCTCATGCAACTTAAGATGCTTGATGATGACGCCATTCCAGCCGCCGGTCCAATAAGGGTGGTATCCATATGTAATATCAACTGCTTCTGCAGACCACGCCCGACCGGATACAACAAAAACCAACATTAATACAACCATTTTTAGAAACTTCATTTGGGTATCTCCTCCGTTGTTGATGGTTTGTGGGTTGGTGTGATTTCAACGCCCTCGAGCTAGGGCATTGAAAAAAAAGTTATGACTCCTCTGATTGAAAGAGCAGTTCAATAGCCTGCTCTTTGTACTCCAGATATTTTTTACTTACGGTGACCTCAAAATCCCGCGGTCGGGGTAGGTCAACGTCAATGATGTCGAGAATCTGAGCCGGTTGATCACCCATGATGTAGATCTTGTCGGCGAGAAAAAGCGCCTCTTCGAGCTCAGATGTGATGAAGACGGTGGTTTGCCGAGTCTCTTCAAATAGGTCCAGGTAGTACTCTTGGAGAATCTCACGGGTCATAACATCGAGTCCGCGGAAAGGTTCATCCAGGATCATGACTTCCGGCCGGTTGATCAAAGCTTGAGCAATTTCTGCTCGCCGTTTCATACCTCCTGAAAGCTGATCAGGGTATTTGTCGGCAAACTCAGCTAGCCCAAATTTTCTCAATAGTGTCTGAGCGGCATCTTTGGCTTCTCTGGCATCAGCGTCGCCGCGGACTTTGGGGCCAAAAATGACATTGTCCAGGACCGTCATCCAGGGCCAAAGTGCTGTCTCCTGGAAGACCAGAAGTCTCTCTGGCCCTGGTTTTCTTACAGCGTTGGGTCCTAGGCCAACGTTACCCTGATCTGGAGAGATAAAACCAGCAAGCAGGTAGCCTAAAGTTGACTTGCCACAACCAGATGCTCCCATAACGACGTGCAACTTATTTGGTTCGAAATTAACCGAAAGTTCCTGAAAGACTTGGATTTTTCCTGCATCGGGTGAGGAGAAACTTTTGCTGACTTTATCCAGCCAGATCCCGGCATTGTCGCTTTTTGTCCCATGGACTTCAGATGTGCTCAACGCTTCACCCTCCGCCACGGCATCATCTTTCTTTCAATTGTGTTGACCACTTTAGTGGAAAGATATCCAGCCAAGCCAATACTGATCATGCCGATCACCAGAACCTCAGGTGTGCTACTGACGTAGCCCTCCCAGGTTAGCCTTCCAAGCCCGCTGTCGCTGGCAATCATTTCCGCCGCAATGACGACGTCCCAGGTAATAGCGATTCCGAGAGTCATTCCCACCGCGATCGAGGGAATAACAGACGGGAGCATGATCCGCATGAAGATGACGCGCCGTGGCGCGCCAAGCGAAAGTGCCAGCCAAAGATGTTCGCGTTTGATATCGCGAACTCCGTCGAAGACATTTATTACGATAATGAAGAAGGCCCCGATAAACGTAATGAAAATGATGCTCGATTCATTGGTAGGCCAGAACAGAATAGACATCGGTACCCATGCCAGCGGTGGGATCGGTCTAAGTAGTTCAAATACGGGGAAAAACAGATTTCGGAATTTCTCGTTGGTGCCGAACAATAGTCCAAGCGGTATGCCAAATAACTGGGCAAAAAGAAATCCATAAAGCACCCTCTGGAAACTCGTCACCCATGACAGCCAGTAGTGATCGTCATGCGCGTACTCCCGCACAAACATCTGGATCACTTCCAGCGGATTCGCCATTTCGGCGAAACCGGGTAATTCCAGGATGCAGGCTAGGTACCAGATTAGAAAAAATCCGAAGATGGCGACGAAGCCGCGCCAGTTAAGGGTAGATTGAAGCTGCTTCAGCATTGGGTCAGGCAAGCTCCTTCTCGCCGCGCTCAAACGCCTTACGGGCTTCTTCGTGTACGGCGGCGATGGCTTGCTTCTGAAGTTGGGTGAACTCCTCTGAGAGGATCATGTCTCTCGATCGAGGACGGGGTAGGTCCACGTTGATGTTGACCTTTATGGTCCCTGGGCGGGTTGTCATCACCAGCACAACGTCTGCGAGGAGAATTGCCTCCACCAAGTCGTGAGTGATCAGCAAGATCGAGGGTTTGAATTTGTCATGTATGTCAAGCAGATGCTGATGCATCTTTGATTTAGACACCGTGTCCATCGCCCTGAACGGCTCATCTAACAGAAGTACCTTAGGTTTGTTGATGAGCGCTCGAAGAATTTCTACACGTCGCTGCATTCCTGATGAGATCTGACCTGGGAAAGCGCTGGCAATTCTTTCAAGATTGCCGGCTTTATTGAGTAGTTCTCGTGCTTCTTCTTCCGCCTGATCTCGGTTCCGGGTTTTCTGGACAATAGGTCCGTAAGCAATGTTCTCCAGCACTGTTTTCCAAGGGAAGAGCGCCCCATTTTGAAAAACAACCACCCGGTCTGAGTTTGGCGGGGTCTGGGTGTTCGCGCTGACCAACAGTTCATCGTCGAGTTT
>NZKZ01000091.1 GCA_002694065.1 Acidiferrobacter sp. | reverse complement strand
GGTGGAGCGGGTGGATTCAGGCTATAGATCCATGATGAGCGTTCAATCCAGCCTCGTTATGTATCCGATTTTTGCTTATGGTTCTGAAGAGCAGCGTGAGAAGTATTTGCCCCGGCTTGCCACAGGCGAGTCTGTAGGGTGTTTTGGGCTGACCGAGCCCGATCACGGTTCAGACCCTGGCGGCATGAAGACCCGAGCCCGGTCGGTCGATGGTGGCTACCGGGTCAGCGGAGCCAAGATGTGGATCACCAATTCGCCTATTGCGGATGTCTTTGTTGTTTGGGCCAAAGATGACGAAGGTGTGATCCGCGGGTTTATTCTGGAGCGGGAGATGGCAGGACTCAGCACGCCCGTCATTGAGGGAAAGTTTTCGTTGAGAGCCTCTGTGACGGGCGAGATCGTCATGGAGGATGTTTTCGTGCCAGCTGAGAATATCCTCCCCGACGTCAGCGGCTTGAAGGGCCCCTTCGGCTGCCTTAATCGCGCGCGTTACGGAATCTCGTGGGGCGCGATGGGCGCGGCTGATTTTTGCTGGCACGCTGCGCGCAACTACACCCTGGAGCGGGAACAGTTCGGCAGACCCCTTGCGGCAAATCAGTTGATTCAGAAAAAACTTGCCGATATGCAGACAGAAATCACACTCGGCACCCACGCTTGTCTTCGACTCGGACGCCTGTTTGATGAAGGGCGCGCTGCCCCGGAGGCGATCTCGCTGCTCAAGCGCAATAACTGCGGCAAGGCGCTCGAGATTGCGAGAACAGCGCGGGACATGCATGGCGGCAACGGGGTTTCGGATGAGTACCACGTAATTCGCCACATGATGAATCTGGAAGGGGTCAATACTTACGAAGGGACGCACGACGTTCACGCGCTGATTCTGGGGCGCGCCCAAACCGGTCTTCAGGCATTTACCGGCTGATCCATGGGCGCGCTGTCTCACATACGCGTTCTTGATCTCAGCCGGGTGTTGGCCGGGCCCTGGTGCACACAGATCCTGGCCGATCTTGGCGCTGATGTCATCAAGATCGAGCGGCCGGGCAGCGGGGACGACACCCGGCAATGGGGACCTCCTTTTGTCTCCGTTGACGGAGGTGGAAACGAGGAGTCTCTATATTTTCTTGCGACCAATCGCGGTAAGCGCTCAATGACGCTGGATCTCTCAGATTCCCGGGGTCAAAAGGTCGTGCATGAACTCGCGGCACATTGCGATGTCGTCGTCGAGAATTTCAAGGTTGGCGCCCTCGCGCGCTACGGTCTCGACTACGAGACGCTTAAAGGAATTAATCCCAGCCTCGTCTATTGCTCCATCACCGGGTTTGGCCAAACTGGGCCGTACGCTGACAGGGCTGGCTATGACTTTATGATCCAGGCGATGGGCGGCCTGATGAGCGTGACCGGAGAGGCCGAGGATGTTGCCGGGACTAATCCCCAGAAGGTGGGTGTCGCGATCGCCGATCTCGTGACCGGCCTTTACTCCGCCAATGCCATCCAGACCGCAATGATTCATCGCGAACGTACGGGTCAGGGGCAATATATTGATATGGCGCTTCTCGACTGTCAGGTGGCGATTCTTGCGAATCAGGCCATGACTTATCTCGCGGCCGGACAAACGCCTGTGCGAATGGGAAACGCCCATCCCAACATCGTGCCTTACCAGGTTTTTGAGACCCAGGATGGGCACATCATTCTGGCGATCGGTAACGACGGTCAGTTCCGGCGTTTTTGCGAACTCGCGGACCAACCCCACTTGGCCCAGGATCCCCGCTTTGTTGCCAACCGGGGTAGGGTGAAGCACAGAGCACAGCTTATTGAAGCGCTTGCGCTGTTAATGAAGAGCAAAAATACGGACGACTGGCTGAATCTGCTGGAGCCGGAGGGTATCCCCTGCGGACGCATCAACAGCATCGATGAAACCCTCAATGATCCTCAGGTCATCCATCGGCAGATGAGGACCCAGGCACTGCACTCGTCTCTCGGAGAGATCAATCTCTTGGGCAGTCCGCTGAAGCTGTCTGAAACCCCTGGTGAGGTCCGCCGGGCTCCCCCGGTTCTTGGTGAAGACACCGATCAGGTACTGCGGGAAGTTTTGGGTTATGAGGACAGTGCCATCAGCGCCTTGCAGGCCGACGGAGTTGTCTGAACCATCCCGGCTTGATCAGCCCCGCGAGTCGATAAGGCGAAACTGGATCGGGATGTCGACCACCATGGCCGTTGGCACACCATCCCGAACCGCGGGGGTGAATTGCCACTTTCTCACTGAATCAATAGCGGCCTGATCAAGCATGGCAGAACCGCTGGGCTTGTTTATGGATATTCGGGAGACTTTGCCCAAGGCAGTTACGCTGACAGAGAGTCTCACCTCACCTTCGATACCGCGACGGATCGCCATCCTCGGGTAAACCGGCTTGGGATTGCCTGCGGTCGGAACGGGGCGAAGGTCGCTCAAGGCATTACCGGTATCCAGGGAAGCTTTTGACGCCTGCGCCTGATCAAACTGCTCTTTAAGATCGGCCGCGTTCTTTTTGACGTGTGATAACTCGCGTCGAAGCGCGTCATTTTCTTTCTCGGTCGAGCGAAGAGCAGATTGCGCATCCGCAAGACGGGCGTTTGTTTCCTTATGGGCCGCTTCGTGTTTTTGCTGATCGATTCGGAGCGCAGCAAGAGTTTGATCCAGTCGCTTCGTTTGGGCTTGCAAGCGTTCGTTTGATGCGCGCTCGGTGTCAAGTTCGATCGAGATCGCCTCAAGATGTTCTTCCACCGCTTTTTGTCCTTGAGCCATTGTCTGGCGTTCAAGGGTTGCTTCATTGATCACCTGAGCCAGTTCATCTTTTAGATCCAGAGCGGTTTTCTCTGAGCTGGCCAAAGCCTGCACGAGTTTCTGATTTTCGGAACGGGTTTCGGCAAGCCTTGACGCGGTTTCATGAAGTTGGACAACTGAATCTTCATAGGACGACTGAGTCTCGGTAAGCCGGTCTGTAAGCTGTTGATTCTGAGAGGTCACGACCTCTTTTTCTGTTTGCAGATCAATGAGGTCGCTCTGATGCTTGAGTTGGCTTGCCTGCAGTTGTCGACTGACGTTTTTCTCCAGATCAAGATCCTGGGAAAGCTGCTGAACCGTCGTGCGCAGCGCGGCGACGGCGCTTTTTTGTTCGGCAAGCTCGGTCGTGAGGCGCTGGCTGTCCTGTTGGGTCAGCGTATTCTGCTCAAGCAAGGCGTCGATGTGGGCCTCATAACGGATAGCTTCAGCACGCCGTTCGGCTTGCGCCTCTTTCAGTTGTTGCTCCAGCGAAGCGGAAAGCTGTTCAAGTTTTTCCAACTCCTGTTCGAGATCGTCTTGTGGATTCTGTTCACCCGCTGAAGCGATTGATTCAGCCGCGGCTTGTGACGGCAGCGGCGTCTCGCCTTTATCGTGTGCGATATCAATCAGGACGGCATCAAGCTGTGTGGTGTAGACGAGAGAGGGATCAGCCGTAAGTTTTGGTACGACGTCGTGAGAGATCCCGATGACGGCAGCATGAATAGCCCCTGAGAGTACGAGCGCAAAAGGCAGCATCCGAGATCTCATGAGGGGAGTCGCCTGGTGATCAGGGTCCCGGGCGCTTCGGCCTTTTTTACGAACGCTGGCGTTTGCATAGCGAACCTCTCTCGTTAAGCGACTCAGTGCGTCGCCCACCGAAGTGGTTCGCGTCCGGAATTTTTCCCGATCCTGGACCAGCGACGCGGGTGCCGGCAGGTTTCCTGGCTTGCGGTTCTTCACATCGGGCCTGCCTTCCCGGTCGTTGACCAGTGGCTTCGTGGGCCCGGTGCTCACCGCCTACAGTTGCGGGTACAGCCAAGGTTACGCCGTAGCGCGCCTTGTTCCCTTTTTCACCCCAAATGGGGCCGGCACCGAGGCGAATGCTCAAGCTTCCGGGGCTTAAAGTCAAGCAGGCTTTGCCGACCAAAGCAGGACAGTCGTTTTCATGTGTCCTCGTGTCGTTGGGAAGCCACGTCTAACTAGGTGCCGTGGTCCAAAGAGGCTATACTGATTGGGCTTTCTGGTGTCGCGGGTTTTGCGCCCGCGGTGAAACGGGAAGCCGGTGCGCAGCAAGTTTGCTGCAATCCCGGCACTGCCCCCGCAACGGTAAGTGGATTGGATCGGCTTATGCCACTGCGACAGCGCGTCGTGGGAAGGCGCAGATCCTTCAAGCCCAACGGCGTCCACGAGTCCGGAGACCGGCCAGTTAGTCAATCGAATCCACCGCGTGGGGCCGTGGCATTGGTAGCGATGTTTCGCCAGTGGCCTTTTCGCATAACCACTCGCACGGAGGGTGCGAAGGAGGCCTAAATGGCGCGAAACGCCCGCTTTATCCCGTTTGTTGTTTTTCTGATATTCCCTGGCTTTGCCTACAGCGAGGAAGAGCCCGTGGTGGTCACAGCAACCCGGACCGCCCAGACCGTTGACGCATCTCTTGCAGCGGTCAGCGTTATCGATCGGGAAGAGATAGAAGCACTGCAGCCGCAAACGGTAACGGATATCCTGCGGACCGTACCGGGCCTGACCGTCAGCAACACCGGCGGATTGGGGCAACCCAGTTCGGTCTTTCTTCGGGGATCTGAGTCGGATCATGTTCTCGTGCTGATCGATGGAATCAAAGTGGGCTCAACCACGCTTGGCAGCACTTCTTTTCAGTATCTCGACCCCGATCAGATCGAACGCATTGAAGTCGTCAGGGGCCCAAGATCGAGTCTGTATGGTGCAGACGCCATCGGTGGCGTGATTCAGATTTTCACCCGGGACCCAGCCAAGGCGCCACGGGCCTCGGCCTTCGCGACGGGCGGCACTGATGAGTACTCGAAATTCGGGGCCAGACTCTCGGCGGGGGAAAACGCAACGAAGTTCTCTCTCGGCGCGAATTATGAAAAGAGTAAGGGGTACGATGTCTGTAAAGGATCGGCCACTGCCGGATGTTTCACGTTCGAGGATGACCGCGACGGCTACGAAAATCTATCCGTTCAGGCAAGCCTCGCCGGGTCTGTGAATGAAAATGCAGACTTTTCCGTGAGCTACCTGTCCTCGACTGGGGAGACCGAATACGATGGATCGTTCTCAAACGAGACTGATTTTTCAATCAGCGTTCTTGGCGCGCAGTTAAGCCTCGAT
>NZKZ01000090.1 GCA_002694065.1 Acidiferrobacter sp. | reverse complement strand
TGATCGACAGGGGGCCGGACAGCTTCGGCGTTGTCGAGCTGGTCAGGACCAGTGATAGGATCCACTCGATCATCGGTAACCACGAGATGATCATGCAGCATGCCATTCTCACTGAAGGGGAGAGAAGGGGGTTCTGGCTGAGGGTCGGTGGGGATGAAACGATGGACTCAATCCCGTGCGAGGGAGACGAACTCGAGGCAATGGCAATCGAGCTATGCGAGTTCTTCTCGACCCTCCCGGCCGAGGTGATCCTGAGAGGCCACCGAATAGTGCATGGGGGGTACGACCCCACAATTCCTCCCGAGGACCATACGAAGCACCAGGTCATGACGGTGCGCTCCGTATTCTCGGCAACGAGCCCGATAGACGAGTGCAGGCAGGTTGTCGTCGGGCACACCCCCGTCCAGAACGACCTCGTACCCTCCGATTCGAACTCCGCTTGGAAGAGCGGAGTAATCCTCCCCGACGGGAGGCCATCGGTAATCTGCATAGACACTGGAATCTATCTCAAGGATAGGCACCAGCCCCGGCTAACTGCCCTGAATCTGCTTGATGGCAGCATCGTCTACCAGCCCAGGGTAGAGCCAACCACCGGATGATCCCATTCGGACCTTCAAATACTCTCAGTCACAATTGTTAGGCGAGAGGGATAAGCCATGCAATCTACATCAAATCGGGAGACAAGGACGAAGGACGCGAGAGGTCGCACGGATACTTCAAACGAGCCAGGGAGGAGTCAAGGATGAGTAACTGCCGAGGATGCATGACCGAGACAAAGGGGGACTTCTGCGACATCTGCGACCTACTTGTCTACGAGATCACCGGCAGGGCCGGGGCACAGATCGCCTCACCATCAGTGACGCAATCTCTCAGGATGGAGCTGGGAGAACCCGGGCCAACGCCTCATACTATTTGGCGAAGGATCTCCATGGTATCAGAAAACGACTCCACCCTGTGGTGGGGTCTTGACCCCCAGGTCCTGGCCCCTGAGTCCCGCATCGGAGAAGGGCCGGAGCCTTGGATTCTGAGCGACGAGGACTTCGCCCTGATCGGCCAGGGGAATCGCTTCTTGACCCAAGACATGTCGCCCGAGGAAAGCAAGGACGCCCAGATTCGAAAAAGGAGGTTAGCCAGGGGGGGCACCCTGCCAGATGGGACCCATCTGAGTTGGAACAGCGGAGTCTTCCATGTGGATGGTATTCCTCTCCAGGTCCCGTACCGGAGCCTCAACAAGGTCCTCCAGAACGTCCACAAGTTCCCCGGCATAGACTGGGGGGGACTACTCGCCTCAATCGACCTCGCTGTGAGGAAGTCATCTCCCGACCCATACTACCACACCAGAAGCTCGAATTTCGCAACGGTTCACCCCGTGTACATGATGCTCCAACCCAATGAAACCAGACACGAATACCAAGACCCCTTGAGGGCCATGAGAGGAAGGCTCAATGGCCCCATGGCCCCGTACCGTATCTTCCAGAGGCTGTTCAGCAATGCTACTTGGATGGAGAGGTGGCATGCAGACAGTTCAACGCGGCAAGTAGTCGGAACCGGACCCAGGCTCCAAGGCAGGAGGCCAGTAGTCCCGATCACTCTGATGGTCAGAAACGGCAGATTGCAACTTAGGGTCAGGAGGAACTCCGGTTGGAGGAGAATCCAACTCGGCAGCGACCCCATGGTCTGGCTCAAGGTCATCACATGGGCGTTGTCTCCACCGGATCACCCGGACTTCATGCGCCTCATGTCCCTGACGCAGAGCCTGTTCGCCGACCATGAATCGCACTTGCTCTCGGACCAGGACATCCGTGGCATCTCGTTCCTCCGGGGAATCTTGGAGTCGAACAGCAGGGCCCAGTTGAACAAATCAGAGAATGAAATCATCGTCACGGGTTCATCCGGTCTCAGCTACTCGGTCAAGCCTGGAGGGGGGAACCATGGGACACGTTTCCTCGTAATGCCAGCCGGCCTCTCTAGAAACCCGCCTTCACGCTACGCACACCACAGGAGGGCAGCAGGGCGGGACTTCATCTGCATAGTGGAGAGGCCAGAACTAAGGAGGCTAGTTCTGGGGGACGCAATGGGCAGCGTCGTTCTTTCACTCCTGGACGACATAAACTCGAGCAAGCACATTGACACCCTCCGCAGGCACATAGGAACTCACACATCAAACGGCAGGCCCCTCGACCATCGGGCACGAGAGATAGCCCCTCACCCGGAAGTTAGGGAGATGCAAGAGGCTCTAACACTCCGGGACCGTCTCGCTAACAATCGAGTCAACCAGAGGATCCGTAGGGCAACGAGATCATTCCCCACTCTTTGGGGTGTCCTGCTACGGCTCCCACTCGGAGAGAGGATGACATTCACCCAGATGGGGGGAGAGCCGAACATCAGGTTCGACGGATGCGAAACCACCTTCAGGACCACCAACATGACGGACCGACAGGTCATCTACAGGATGCTGGAGGTCTCCGGGTGGGTCAGGGACGCCGACGAGGAGCAGCTCAGGGGGACGCATCGGATATACATCAGGACCGGGACCGGGGAGAGGGACCTCGGAGAAGGGGTGGAGATATTCACAAGGATGCTAGAGCACCGCCTTCTTATTGACGGCAGGAACAGGGCGATACCCGAGCCACTTTGGCATCACTTCGAGAGGAGGAACCCTGGGATATGCGCCCTCCTCCCGGGCTCCGACCAGGAAATTGCATGACTATGAAGGAACATGGCACTCCGGGCACACGACGAAGTATCCTTCGATGCTCATCAGGGCCATCCCGCACCATATCGGCCCATTCACGGAGTACAGGTCATCGTGCTCGTCGAAGTACCGCAGCTCCTTGCCACAACCCCCAGGCACCTTTGACAGCAATAGCGCACCTTCGTCCGGACGTCGCTCGGCGATTGAGTCCCCCACGGACCACTGGCCCAATCGTGATTATTTGGAATTTCTCGAGTGGGAAACCCTCGGTGGTTCATATACCCTGCAGGGACATAGGGACTAGGAGGAACCGGAATGGAAGAAAACACCACAAGAGTGGAAATCGCCGACCGTACCGGGCACCAGACCCTGAACCTTACCAAGGCCGAGACGATGTCTCGAGTCGAAGAGGGGACGGGGGAGACATGGATCTTCGCAGGAGGGAAGATGCTTCAGCCAGCCCAGCTGGCAGAAGCAGACTGGTCCACTGTGGGGACAGTCCAGCTGGTCCCTGGTCTGGCTGGCGGCTGAAGCCGCAGAAAGGCCCTCAGGGCGACGGAAAAACGCAAACCCGCTCCGGGGGTAAAACTCCGGGGTGGGCCCAACAGAAATTTACGGGGAACCCGACATGACGAACGAAGCGATGCAAACTACCTTGCAAAAGCTCAGGATAGCAGTGGTAGGGGCAGGGGGCATAGGATCGATGCTCGTGCCTATGCTGGTCCGATCATTGCATGACGGGGACATGGTTAGGAAGCTCGGAGGAGTCAGGATAACGCTGTTCGACTCCGACTGCGTCGAGTCCAGGAACACCCTCTTCCAGGGCTTCGTCAAAGACGACATAGGAAGGAAGAAGGTGCACTCGCTGAAGCGGGCTCTGTCGTGCTTCGAGAACGACCTCCTGGAGATAGTTGCGATTGCGGAGGACGTCCGTAATCCCATTGACATGGGGGACCAGGACATGGTTGTCGTGTGCGTAGACTCCTCCCAAGCGAGGTCAGCGGTTCACGCCTCCAAATCCAAGTGGGCAGACCTGAGGTGCTCCGGTGACGGCTTCATAGCACTGGACGACAGCGTCGAAGAGGGAACAAGGTCAGAACTGACCGGGCAACAGGAGCCTGCGAGCTGCCAGTTGGACGGTGCCATCGAGACCGGCAATCTCCAGATGGGCTTCGCAGCTGCAGCTGCATGGGGGGCCCAGTGGGCGATACAGAGCCTAAGGGAAATGGCAGGGGAGGAGAACGCCAAGACGCCGAGGCCGGGCTCCTCTAGCATCACCTTCGGGACCCTCGGGTTCCTGCCTCTAGCAGGAGGAAGGCAAGATGACTGAGGGAAACAGGAAGCATCGTCCCGCCGTAGACACTCGTCGCCACCCAATGGGCGAAGTCAGAAAGGCAGTACTGGGGGGTGACCACGACTCTCTCGTTATCAGGGAGACCATAGGCCAGATGGCCCTTGAGGGATGTTGGGAGGAGGTATGGAAAATCGCAGACTCAATGGGGAGGGAAGTGAGCATACTACTCGACAGAAGGGAGAGGGTCTTCGTAGACGTCGGCACCGCAGGGAGCGTCATCCTCAGCCCACCAGAGGGATCGGAGATCCCATTCAGGCTGTGGGTGCACACGCACCCGAGGCTCGCATACTGGTCGCAGACCGACAAGGACTCCCTAGCCACATACTCCAACCTGATAGAGGAGGCCCTGGTACTGGGCTTCGACCACCTGAAGAGGACGGTTAACGGTGGGAATCACCCTCTAGCACTAGCCGAGGAGGGACCTCTCTCCAGATGGTCATCGGAGCCAAACGTACCCTACGGCAAAGGGGGTGTAGCATCTGTCGGATAGAATCAGGGAAGCCGTCAGCAGGCTCAGCGCCCTCTCGGATGAGGACTCGGAAGAACCGGGCATAGAGGTGGAAGCGATGATTCACGCAGTCATTGGGGAGGACCCCGATGACGAGTTCGAGGAGCTAGTCAGGCACGCGCTGACATCCTCTCCGGTGATGTCACTGGAGAATATTGCCAGGGGCATAATCAACCTCCACCGATGGCGAGAGGAGCAGATCTGAGGCCACCATCTGATTGCCAGTGAAAATTCACTCTTTACTGATAATGCGAACCGACTACATGCTTGATGGGTGCGGAAGAGCTGGCAAAAAGACCCCTGGAAGAGGTGTCACTGGAGAACGTTCATTACCCGTCTAATCCCGTGTTCGAAGTCCCGCTCTCGGAGAGGGGAATAGATTGTTTTGTAACGGTTAATGAGGTGTGAAATTGGGTAGGATTGAGAGAGAAGACCACGACTCAGAAGTGGGCGTCTGCCCTTCATGCGGCAGCTTCGAGTCAATGGTGGACGACCTCATGGAGGAGGTCATCTGCAGTGACTGCGGCTTGGTTCTGGAGAACCCGTACTTCCTCGATGATGGCCCCAGCCTAAGGTGGGGGGAGAGCCCCCAGAACACCCCCTCGAAGGGACTCGGCTCTAGGATAAAGGGCTCAGACAGGACGTCAAGGAGGCTGATGAAGACCCATGACATCTCCACCAGGAAGCGCAAGGACTTCATGGCCATGGTCGATGACCTGGTCGATGGCTCGGGAGAGGGGGAAAGGACGAAGGATGCAGTCAAGAGGCTTCTCGCAGAAGCCAACAGGGACCTGAAGCTCTCCTCCAAGAGGAACAAGCTCAGAGGCACCAAGGGGATGTCAACGGCTGACTCCTCCGACTACCGGAGGAAGCTACTGGTTTCCTCCGCACTGCACGTGATCAACGACGACGGCACCGAGAACAGGGCACCCCAGATAGCCCTCCAGTGGGGCGTCGAGTTCAACGACCTTGCCGGAGCGGTTCGAATGCTGAGGAGATGGAGGGAGTTGGAGCTGAGGAAGCAGGACGGCTACATGCCGGAGGACCCGCTACAGAGACGGACCCGTGAGCTGAACTACTGGCTAACCAGGCTACGGGACTTCCTCACCACGGTCGAGGGGGTCTCGTTCGAGCAGGCGAACAGCGTCCTAGGGGTCGCGCGCCAGAGCCTGAGGGAGAACGGCGAGCCCGTCCAGTATGGGGACAAGTGGATGATGGGGGGGAAGTTCAACGCGGTCTCCAAGAGGGCTGCGATGGAGTCAATGATAGAGGCCATGGCCAGCCTCGGGATGAGCTCCAAGCAGGCCAAGATGCTCGGTCAGATGGTGCCCGTCCCAGGCATGTCCGTCTTCATAGAGAGGTGCGGGAAGAGGGTCTTCTCGGACGTCGATGGCAGTGGCTCGAAGCCAAGGAAGGGAGAGGTGGACTAGGTGCTGAGGTTCATCATCGAGGTGATTGCGTTCGTCGTCACGATGGTGGTCATGATCCCAATTGTGCTGATTCTTTTCCCACTGGGGATGGCATGATGCCAGCCCTTACGCTTGCGAACGGCATTGCGAGGTTCAAATACCCCGAGGAACGACAAGTCGTCATGCCACCGCCTTCCTGATAGTCG
>NZKZ01000207.1 GCA_002694065.1 Acidiferrobacter sp. | reverse complement strand
TCGGCACCCGACTGGGACAACAGGTGCTGGGACGCGATGAGGGTCGAAGTGTTCTTTCTGATTTGCCATTTCGGACACGACCACTGTATTACGGCAAACCCTGGTTCCTCTCCGCCTCGGTCGGATGGTATGGATTTCTAGATCGGATCGGAATTTAGGAGCAAAGGCGCCGGCCAACGCCTTAGGAAGCAAGCAATACCTCCAGTACAAAACGGGTTCCAAAATATCCCACGGCGAGCAGAAAGAATCCGGCGCCCGTCCAAAGAACAGCGGTTCTTCCTCGCCAGCCCAGAACCAATCGACCGAGTACCAGTGCGGCAAGGCTAATCCAGGCTAAAAGAGAGAGGATGGTGTGGTGGTTAAACAAAAACGCCTGCCCGAACATCTGTCCGGATGACAAAGCGCCACTCAACAGGGTCAGCGTAAGCAATCCAAAACCCAGATAGACCAACTGAAAAAGAATTTTCTCCATGGTCAGGATGGGAGGAAAAGATCGAAACAGGCCCACATTACGTTTTTGTTTGAGACCGCGATCGTAAAAATGCAGCAGGATGGCCTGGGCGAGTGCGAGGCTTAGCAGTGCATAGGCGAGGCCCGCGCCGATGATGTGAAAAAGACCACTCACCCCTTCAAGGCTGGAGGCGTAGAGCGGTCCTGGCAGCAGCCAGCCCAATCCGACGCCTACAAAAGCGGATGGATAAATCAGGATGCCGAGTCCCTGCACCGGCTGGAACAATCGTCCGGCCAAAAATAAGAGCGCGATGATCAGGGCAATAAGAGATAGCGTGCTGCCGAGGGCCAGATTGGGTTGGTTCGTAAACAACAGCGCCGGCGCCAGCAAGAGGCCGTGAGCCATTGCTGCAAGATAAGCCAGCAGGACGTCGAATCTTTTGGTTTGTTCTTTGGCGGGATCGGCAGTGAGGGACCGTAGCAGAGCCGCCCAGGCGCCAGCATACAGAAACATGGCCGTCAGACTGAAAACTGGGATCATAGTCAGGTAACGTGGGGTGTAAGGGCCAGATGATGCTAAACGTAGGAGAGGGCCAGCGTGTAAAATCACGCCGTCGCCTTTTCATGCAGCGATTTTAGCCTAATCGCGACTGCCCTCAGGTGCCGCCAGACTTTAACAGCAAGCCCACAACCTATTGCCCAGCGAGAAAAATGTTTACCCAATTAGGAGACCGGCTACAAGCCACTTTTAAGGAGTTAACCGGTCGCGGCCGCCTTAATGAGGAGAACATTCGGGACGCGCTGCGCGAAGTGCGGATTGCCCTGCTGGAGGCCGATGTGGCGCTTCCGGTGGTGCGGAGTTTTCTTGACCGTGTTCGGGAAAAAGCAGTAGGGCAGGCTGTACTGGGGAGTCTCAGTCCCGGTCAGGCCGTCATCAAAGTGGTTCACGATGAGTTGGTCGCCCTGATGGGCGCCGAGAGTGAGGGATTGAATCTTTCGGTGACCCCTCCGGCAGTCATTCTGCTTGCGGGACTCCAGGGTGCGGGCAAAACCACCACCGCCGCGAAACTGGCCCGTTTTTTGAAGGAACGCGAAAAGAAGCAGGTTCTCCTGTGCAGTGTTGACGTGTACCGGCCGGCGGCCATTGAGCAACTCTCCCAGTTGGCGCAGCAGAACGGCGTAGGCTTTGTCTCAGAGGGGGCGGATCCCGTCGGCATCGCACGACACGCTCTGTCACAGGCTCGGGTGCGTTCGGACGATGTGCTCATCGTGGATACAGCAGGTCGCCTCCATGTCGATGGAGAAATGATGACTGAGCTTAAAGCCGTGCACGATGTGGTTGATCCGATCGAGACACTGTTTGTGGTTGACAGCATGACAGGTCAGGATGCTGTCAAGAGCGCGGACGCATTCAACGAGGCCCTTGAGTTGACCGGGGTGATTTTGACGAAGACGGATGGTGACGCGAGAGGCGGGGCTGCGCTTTCAGTGCGGGAGGTGACCGGCAAGCCGATCAAGTTCCTGGGGGTGGGTGAGGACGCGTCGGCGCTGGAGGCGTTTCATGCAGACCGGGTCGTGTCCCGAATTCTTGGGATGGGCGATGTGGTGGGCCTGGTTGAGGAGGTCCAGCGCAGTGTTGATCAAGAGAAAGCCCGGAAAATTTCCCAAAAACTCAAAAAAGGCAAAGGATTTGATCTGGAGGACTTTAGGGACCAGCTTCAGGAAGTGGAGAAAATGGGCGGGCTTGGCGGCCTGATGGAAAAGATTCCCGGTATGGCTTCCTTGCCTCAGGCAGCTCGTGCGCAGATGGGGGGCAGCGAGACGTCACGGCTTATTGCGATAGTCAATTCGATGACCCCGGGGGAGCGGGCATTTCCAGCAGTTATTAAGGGGTCCCGAAAAAGGCGGATTGCTGCCGGATCCGGCACCCAGGTGCAGGAGGTTAACCGGCTGCTGAAGCAATTTGCCCAGATGCAGAAAATGATGAAAAAAATGAAGGGCAAAGGAGGAATGTCCAAACTGATGGCGCAAATGAAAGGCGGCGGATTCCCAGGCGGCGGGCCCTCGATGCTCCAATAAAACCTCCCTGCGGCATTGAGGACTTTATTTCTATGTTAAAATTGAATGGTTTGGCGAATTTTTAGAGGATTGTACAGATGGTAACCATTCGGCTTGCCCGAGGCGGCTCGAAGAAGCGGCCTTTTTATTCCATTGTCGTCTCCGACAGGCGGCGGCAGCCGCGAGGCAGGTTCATCGAGCGAATCGGATTTTTTAATCCGATGGCCGCTAAGGGCGAAGAGTCCCTGAGACTGGATCGCGACCGTGCGGAGTACTGGATCAGCCAGGGCGCCCAGCCTTCAGAGCGGGTCGCGTCTTTCCTCAAACAGTAGAGTCCTCGGCCCCTTCCTTAAAAAATCGGGGGCCAAAGACAGTCGACTTCCCAGTTTCGGATGGCATGCCGTCATGCCTGATCTGAAAACCCGCCCGGTGGTTTTGGGTCAGATCAATGGGGTCTTCGGGGTCAAGGGATGGGTCAAGGTATTTGACTACTCTCGCGAACGGGGCGGCATTCTTGACTATCCGCGTTGGATGGTAGGTCAAGGAGACAGTTGGAAAGAGGTTGCGTTAATAGCGGGGCAGCGTCACGGGAAAGGGGTGATTGCACAACTGGATCAGTGCAGTGACCGCGACCAGGCGCTTTCACTGGTTGGGTCAGAGATAGCCGTAAAACCTGAGTGGCTGAGCCCAACGGACGATGGGGAGTTTTATTGGTTTCAACTTGAGGGTTTGGCAGTTTTCAATCTTGAAGGCGAGTGCTTGGGCACCGTGGACCATTTGCTGGAAACCGGTGCAAACGACGTCTTGGTCGTGAAATCCAAAAAAGATCGCCTGATCCCGTATGTGCCAGAGAGGGTTCATGAAGTGGATCTAGAAAAAGGCCGGATCATCGTTGACTGGGATGCAGCGTTCTGACGCAGGCTGGTTTTAGATTGCTGAGAGCGCGTGAGGAGATTGCGGAATTGCCGGAATAGGCGGAATAGGCGAACTCGTTGGGAAGCGGGGTGGACACTGGTGACGGTCGGTAGATGAAACATGCGAATAGACATCGTCACTATTTTCCCGGATCTGGTTTCGGCCGTCGGCGAGTTCGGGGTTGCCAGAATTGCGCGGGAGCGCTCGATTCTGGAACTTCATCTCTGGAATCCGCGGGATTACTGTGAGGATAGTTATCGCCGCGTAGATGATCGACCCTACGGGGGAGGACCGGGGATGGTGATGCAGGCGCCGCCGCTGGCGGCAGCAATCCGCGAAGCCCGGCGGGCCTCCGGGGGCAGGGTCATTGGCCTGAGTCCGCAGGGTGCGCCGCTGAATCAGGCAGCAGTAGAGCGACTTGCGGGAGAGCCGGCCCTGGTGCTCCTGGCAGGAAGATACGAGGGAATCGATCAGCGACTCCTCGACGCTGAAGTCGACGAGGAGGTATCGATAGGAGATTATGTTGTAGCGGGCGGAGAGTTGCCCGCGATGGTATTGATTGAAGC
Organism: Acidiferrobacter sp.; assembly: GCA_002694065.1. Taxonomy (GTDB): domain Bacteria; phylum Pseudomonadota; class Gammaproteobacteria; order Arenicellales; family UBA868; genus UBA868. Next base: position 10,838 of record NZKZ01000207.1, on the reverse strand, counting down.
GTTGGTAAGGCATTTACCGGGCGTCTTGGGGAACGAGGAATCGGCCCTGGCAGACTCTTTCGGGTCCGGCTTGCTGGACTGGCCGCATTACACTCGGCCGGAAGAATTTGAAGGGCACAAGGTCCCAGAGACGTTGTTAGGCGGAAATCATGAGTCGATCCGTCGCTGGCGGCTGAAGCAGGCGTTGGGTCAGACCTGGCTTCGTCGCCCAGACTTGCTGGAAAAAAGGAAGCTGAACAAAGAAGAGAGTCTTCTTCTAGAGGAATTTAAGGCACAATTGGAATTAAAAGGACAGGAGAGTTCGTGATGACTAACATTATCGAGCAGCTCGAGAACGAGCAGATCAAGACCGATATTCCCGACTTTGCACCGGGTGACACGGTTCGTGTGCAGGTGAAAGTGAAAGAGGGTTCACGTGAGCGGCTTCAGGCCTTCGAGGGGGTGGTTATCGCTCGGAAAAACCGGGGTCTGAACTCATCCTTCACCGTTCGAAAAATCTCCTATGGGGAAGGAGTCGAGAGAGTTTTTCAGACCCATAGCCCCCTGGTCGCGGGTATAGAAGTCCGTCGCCGTGGAGCTGTGCGTCGGGCCAAGCTTTATTACCTTCGCGGCCGAACCGGAAAATCCGCTCGAATTCGAGAAAAGATTTCCTGATTCGCTTACTGGATTTGCACTTACGCCGGCACCCGCGGGCTGAATGCAATCCGTAAACCTGGGGGTGTATCCCCGAACCGCCGGTGACTATCTGTCAGCGTATTGAATGGGCCGGGCAGGGTTTGTCCCGGCCGTTTCCGGAAATCGCCGCGGCGGGTTGTTGCGATGGTCTTGGCAGAATTTTCCTTTTCGTGGCAGCGGCAGCGCTGTTACTTCCCCTTTCTGTAGACGCTGCCGATGCTGAGTCGGCACCCACCCCAGATCCTGTGTCTACGCCGGTCTCTGTTGAGGCGGGCAGTGGTTCGAGCCCCTCGTTCAATCTTAACTTCGATACGCTTCTTAAGAGCGAGGAGGCCCTGCAGCCCCTGACCGGGTTGAATTTGGAAGGACCTCGTCGGACAGAACCTGAGTTTCTGTTGAGACTCGATGAGCAGACGCTTTTTGAATTGCAGCGTCAGAAGCTCGATGAATTGGGACTCTATCTTTTGGCGGATCCACTGCTGGTCCCGGGGTCAGATCCGGGAGAGAGGCAGCGCAGACGCTGGCACCTGCTGGAACGCCAGGACCAGCTGGACCAACTGCAAAGCGAGATCACAGACGCCTTCGGGAGCGCGCAAGGGGCGCTTCGCGTTGAACTCGGACTCCGGCTGGGGGATTTCCTGCTTCGTGCCAATAAGCCTCATGAAGCGCGAACGGTGTTTGAAACGCTTGCCGAGGAGGTGGCCACGGATACTGGTATCCACCAGCAGATTCTCGAAAGAAACGTGCGCGCCTATTTCCGTGAAGGCCGTTATTCCGAAGCGCTACGTGTAGCCCGTGGCGTAGAGGTTAAGTATTCCCCGGACCAGCCCTCCTGGCGGCAGCTTCTTGGCCTGGTGCTGTTGGCCTCAGGTCAGTCCGGGGAAGCCGTCACGGTACTGAGTGAACTGTCCTCCGTTGAGGCACGATTGTGGGAGGTGTATGCCAGGTGGCAGGGTCAAGGGCTCCCTCCGGGCATAGCCTTAATCCAACTCGGTGAAGTAAAAATCCCCGCCGACAACAGTCGTGTGACGGCCTTGCGTTCCGCCATGATCGCGAAGATTGCCGATACCCCAGAATTTTCGGATACCCGAGGACTCGCCCTCGAAGCGCTGGCTCAAAGCACCGTTGAACTCCCGCCACTCGTTCAGATTGATGCGCCGCGCCAGCTTATCGAAACCTACTCGGTGCTTGCCGAACCCTTGTTTCGCGAGGCAGAGATTTCGCTGGATAACCCTGAGGGAATTACGGCGTATCTGAACCAGTCAGGTTCCCAAAGTGATGTCAGCCGCCGTGCTCTTGCTGTGAGTCTATTGCGCCTGGCGCCTGACCGGAAAATGTCGGATGTCATAACGCTTTGGCTCATTGGTCATCTCGTTGAGCAGGGCCTGAATCGGTTGATCACATTTTTCTTTATCGACGGCGCCTTGGATGTCGATGTGGCCCAACTTCATCCAGAGGCAATCATGCTCCTCGTGGACGAAGCGCTGCGGGGGAATAACCTGCCATTAGCAGCACGCCTGCAGTCTTTGATGGGTGAACCCCCAGCCGGTGTTGATCATGGGGCATGGACGGTTCGTACTGCCCGGATATTGATTCTGGGGGGAGAGGCGGTTCGGGGAGCGCGCCAGCTTGGAGACTGGCTGTCTGGCATTAAGCAAATCACCCCGGACAGTTTGGATCGGGTAATGCAAATCATGTTTGATCTGCAATTTATCGGCGAGCACCACCTGGCTTTAAGGCTTTTCGAAATCGCCGCACCGCTGGTCCAGACTGAGGGGCACCGTCGGGAGTTATTCTTCTGGTCGGCGCAATCGTGGTACGAAGTCGGTGATTTCGCTCTCTCTGCTGCCTACTATCTGGAGTCGGCCCGGCTTGCGGGTGAGCGTAACCCGTTTTGGCAAAAAAGCGCTTTGTACCAGGCTGCTCAGGCGCTCGAATCAGGCTTGTTTTATGACGATGCAGCCAAGGTATACAGCAGGTTGTTGGGAAGCTCTCCGGACCCCAAAATGCAGGCAAAGTTACGATACCGTCTGGCCCAGATCGAGCAGCAACGAAAGCGCGACCTCTCGCCGTGAAATCGAACAAACAGCCCGCTTCCCTGTTGTCGGAGCAGTTTCTGGATGCAGTTTGGCTGGAGTCCGGGTTGAGTGAAAATACCCTGAATGCCTATCGCAATGACTTGGCAGCGTTTGAAGGGTGGCTGGGCAAAAAAAATCTCTCCCTCGAGGCAGTGAGCCGGGCCGAATTGCTCAGTTATCTGGCAGCAAATGTCCGCCAGGGACTGAGCCCGAGGTCTTCTGCACGCCGATTGTCCACCTTGCGCCGGTTTTATCGCTATCTTCTTCGTGAAGGTTTGATTCAGGAGGATCCGACCGCGGACGTCCGCTCACCGAGTCTGGGCCGACCCCTGCCAAAAGCGATCACCGAGGCCAGTGTTGAGAAACTCCTGGCTGCGCCCCCTGAGACGACCCTGGGTTTGCGCGACCGAGCGATGCTGGAGACCATGTATGCCAGCGGTCTAAGGGTGTCAGAACTAGTGGCGCTTGCACTGAACGAACTTGACCTGACAACAGGGCTTGTCCGCGTTACCGGCAAAGGCGGCAAAGAGCGTATTGTGCCCCTGGGAGACGAGGCGACAAGCCGACTTGGCGAATATCTTCAAGGCGCCCGGCCTTCGTTGCTCGGTGAGCAGAAAAGCGGTGCGGTATTTCTGACACGGCGGGGTCAGCCGATGACACGACAGGCGTTTTGGCAACTCATCAAGCGGTACAGCACCCTGGCAGGGATCGATTCGTCTCTTTCCCCGCATTCTTTGCGCCATGCTTTTGCAACCCATCTCCTTAACCACGGGGCCGATCTTCGGAGTGTGCAAATGCTGCTGGGCCATGCAGATTTATCCACCACCCAAATCTACACCCATGTCGCTAAGGCGAGACTGCAGACACTGCACAGCAGTCATCACCCGAGAGGGTAGTTAAACCACAGTCTCAGTTGAGTGCCTGTGCGAGTTCTCGGCGGCATCGTCTAACCCGATCGTCCTGCGGGTCGAGACTTTGAAATACCTGCAACAAGGTTGCCTGCGCTTTCTGGCCTGTTTCGCCGCCGCGATCCAGCCGGATAATCTCCAAAAACTGCGTCATCGCAGACTCGAGCTGGTTGGGGTCCTGCAATGCGCTTTGCGCCAGAGTGATTCGGGCGGCAAGGTCGTCCGGCGCTTTTTCGACGCGATCTTTGAGGTCTTGAATGTCGACATCGGAGTCAACGCTTAGGGCAATCTCGATGCGTGCACGCAGCTGCTTGGTTTGGGGATCCTGAGCGGCAGCCAGGGGAATGCTCCGGAGCAACTCGGCTGCACCATCAGCCTCTTTGGCATCGAGGAGGTAGGATGCGAGCGCGAGACGCAGTTGGAGGTAGTCGGGGTCTGCCTCAAGCGATTCTTTAAGCAGTGCGATCGCGTCCGGCAGCTTTCCCTCGTTGGCGAGTGCCGCGGCGTCGGCTAAGTGATCATCTGCGGGTCGGGGAAGATGGCGTTCAATAAATTCCCGGACGCCGCTTTCCGGCAGGGCGCCCATAAACTCATCCACAGCAGCGCCATCGCGAAACATCCTGACGGTGGGGAGACTGCGGATGCCGTGAGCGGCTGCGAGTTCCTGCTCGCTCTCCGTATCCACCTTGGCCACCCGGAACTTTCCGTCATACTCGAGCGCGAGTTTATCGAGTATCGGCATCAACATTTTGCAGGGCCCACACCATTCGGCCCAGAAATCCACCAACACTGGCGTGGTCTTTGAACTTTCGATTACCTCATCAGTAAAAGTGTGTTGTGTTACCACGTTGACAAACGGGTTATCACTCATTCGTAGACTCCAGGAACCGTCGACAACGCCGAAAAATCGACGCCATCAGATGTGGCAGGGGGTGTCGACCTGCGCATGGGCAGGTCTTGCAATAGACTACGCACTGCCTGATTTTATCGAAACCCTGTTTTTGTCTGCAAAGAAAATCTTTTCCGCAACGCCGGCCAACCTCCTGTTTTTTGGGGCGCCGGCGTTATTTGTCGTGCTTTGGAGTACCGGGTTTATCGGGGCAAAGATGGGGTTGCCCTACGCAGAGCCAGCCACCTTTCTGGCTATTCGTTTTTTTGCGGTGGCAGCGATACTGGCGGTGGTTGCAGGGCTAACCGGAGCCGCGTGGCCGGACAACCATACAGATAAGGCTCATATCGCTGCGGTGGGTCTCTTGGTGCATGGGATTTACCTGGGTGGTATTTTCGGGGGAATCAGTCTTGGCGTTACAGCGGGGGATAGCGCCTTGATCGTCGGCATGCAGCCCATACTGACCGCGGTGCTGGTAGGCCCGATCCTTGGGGAAGCCGTGCGGGCCCGTCAGTGGATTGGCTTCGTAATCGGGACGGTCGGAGTGACTCTTGTCTCATGGCGCTATATCGATGATCTCGACAGCACCCTTACCGGTGTGGTTCTTTGCGTGGTGGCGGTGATGGGGATGAGTCTTGGAACGATTTATCAGAAACGGTTCTGCGCACAGATGAATCTGTTAACGGGGTCCTGTATTCAGTTTTTGGCAGCGGCCCTGTTTATGCTCCTAATTGCCGTTGCGTGGGAAAGTGGACAGGTTAACTGGACAGGAGAATTTGTCTTTGCTTTGGGCTGGCTCGTGATCGTGCTGTCGCTGGGGGCAATGACGCTGCTATGGCTCTTGGTGCGTGCCCAGGCGGCGACTCAGGTCGCCAGTCTTTTCTTTCTGGTTCCGCCTGTCACGGCCCTGATCGCGTGGCCGCTCTTTGGCGAAACCCTAACTTTGAAGTCGGTTATTGGTATGGGCTTAGTGGTTTTAGGAATTCTGCTTGTTAAACACGATCGGAGCGAGACAAGCAGAAAAGAAGTTGGCCCAGCATGAAGATGCCGTGGAGAAAAAACATTCGGGCCGCTCTGGCCTTTGTGTTCCTTATCGGCCTGAGTCAAACCAGTCTCGGCGACGGCCGCTTTACCAATCTCGAAGGAGAGGCGGTACAGTTTTCCGACTATCTCCAAGACGATCGTTGGCTGGCAGTGATGATCTGGTCATGGACCTGTCCGATCTGCGCCAATGAAATGCCCGGATATGCCCAGCTTCATGATCGTCACCGCGACGGCCAATTGACTGTGCTTGGCATCTCGCTGGATGGCCCGGCCGCGGTCATGGAAGCCTGGGCTTTTGTGGAAGAACATGGGGCGGCTTTTCCGAATCTGTTGGCTGAGGGAGAGGATGTCGCTCAATTCTTCCATCAGCAGACAGGCCAATCTTTGAGGGGTACGCCCACTTTCCTTCTTTATGCCCCGGGCGGAAAGCTCAAAGCCGTGCAGGCAGGGCCAGTACCCCCTGAAGGAATCGAGGCGTTTATCGAGAGTCAGGAAGATGCCAGAGGTTGACGACGCGGCGGGTGAGCGAGGCGATCACAACATAAGGAAGTGACCTGTTGGCGGATGACTATCGAAAAGGTTTCTGGCTAACCCTGGCCGGAGTGCTCGCGTTTACGCCGGATGCGCTGCTGATTCGGTTAAGCGCGGTCGACCCCTTTACCCTGGCCTGTGGACGCGGACTGATGGCGGGCGCGGTTCTGCTTCTGGGTTATAGGATTTGCGTTTCCGGCGGGTTTGCCAGAGCGCTAAGACTGCTGGGAGGCTGGGGGATTCTTTTTGCAGGCCTACAGGCATGTGCGTCGTTAACCTTCTACGCTTCTTTTTCTTATACCAGTGTGGCGAATGTGCTCGTGATATTCGCCTGTACACCGCTGCTGGCTGCTCTGTTCTCAAGAATTCTCTTCGGCGAGGCGGTCTCGCGGTCCACCCAGATTGCGATTGTCTGCGTCACCGGTGGCCTCATCATTGTTGCGAGCGGTAGCCTTCAGAGTGGTCAGTGGATCGGCGATCTCCTCGCCTTGTCCAATGCGGCGATTCTCGGCTTGAGTTTTGCGATTGTGCGGGGTCGTCGGCAGTTCAATATGATTCCAGCCGTAGTATTAGGGTTGCTGGTAGCGGGAACCATCGGTGCCTTTTTTGCAGAGTTTCCGCAGATGGATGCGGTGCAGTGGAGCGCGCTGGTTTTCGGCGGAGCCGTTTTGCTGCCACTGGCTGTTGCGCTGATCACCATAGGGCCACGATATCTTCCGGCTCCCGAAGCAGCGATGCTGGGCCTGCTCGAATCGGTTTTGGGACCATTTTGGGTGTGGCTGGTGATCGGGGAAGATCCCGGTACCCGCTCTATTGTTGGGGGGGTTGTTGTGATTTCTGTCCTTTTCTTCCACGCCATGGGACGCTTTCGCCAGGAACAACGGAAACCTCGGTCGCCCAGCTGAGCCGGGGTTCTGTATCAGGAGCGGACCGGTAAAGTTGACCATTCGGTCAATTCAGGTTCAAAATGCTCCAGTGATGGAAGCGCGTCATGCCAATGAACCCGCTCGGTTAGACCGGATTGGGACCACCACCAGCAACCCAGGCGTAGGAGAGCGTCAACGGGAGAGGATCATCCGTGCAGCCACGGTCGTTTTTTCCCGTAAAGGCTACGACGGGGCTCGGGTAGAGGCGATCGCCCGGAAGGCCGGCATGCCCAAGGGCAATGTGCTCTATTATTTCAAGTCCAAAAAAGCACTCTATCGGGTCGTCATCAAACAGGTGCTCAGTCTGTGGCTCGAAGCGTTAGGCAACGTTGCAGTGGACGGCAACCCCGAAGAGGCCATCCGCCAGTATGTCAATCGAAAATTGGCTTTGTCCAGAAACCATCCGGAAGCCTCGCGCCTTTTCGCGATGGAAGTCATCAGCGGAGCGCCCATCATCAACGACCATCTGAGCGGTGAACTTCGGCGTTGGGTTGAGGAGAAGGGGAGGGTGTTCAAGAAATGGCAAGAGGAGGGCCTTATGGCAAAAATAGATCCGGCTCATGCTTTTTTCATGATCTGGGCAGTTACGCAAACCTATGCCGACTTCGAGGCCCAAATCCAGGCGGTGACAGGAGCTAAGGATTACGATCAGGAGATCTACTCGGACGCAGCGGGGGAGGTTGTCGATGCGCTTGTGCGGGGTCTGGGGTTAAAGCGTGATCAGGGAAGTTCCTTGCAGTCCGCATAATCTTATAGATCTAGATCGTAGCGCGGCAGTCAGTCAAACACATTGAGCGGGTTACAGATAACGTAAGGAGTAGACGATGAGTAAGTTGAAATCAGGCTTGATCCAAATGAGCCTCAAAGGCTCGACGGAGGATACGCCGGAAAAAATACGCGACGCTATGCTTGAGGCCCACCTGCCCCTGATCGACAAGGCCGGTGCTGAAGGCGTGCAGGTGCTGTGCTTTCAGGAAGTATTCACGCAACCCTATTTCTGCCCGAGTCAGGATGCCAAGTGGTATGCCGCTGCCGAGCCGATACCAGACGGGCACACCGTCTCTTTAATGAAGGAATATGCCAGGAAGCACAATATGGTCATCATCGTGCCTATCTATGAGGAGGCGATGACGGGGGTCTACTACAACACGGCGGCAGTCATTGATGCAGATGGAAGCTATCTTGGCAAGTACCGCAAGACACACCTCCCGCACGTCGCTGGTTTCTGGGAAAAGTTCTTCTTTAAGCCGGGTGCTTCCGATTGGCCGGTATTCAACACCGCCTATGGCCGGATTGGCGTTTATATCTGCTATGACCGGCATTTTCCCGAGGGTTGGCGGGCGTTAGCCCTTGCGGGAGCGGAGATTATCTATAACCCATCGGCAACCGTAGCCGGCGTGTCCCAGTATCTCTGGGAGTTAGAGCAGCCGGCTTCAGCGGCCGCCAATGGTGTTTTCATTGCGGCAATTAACCGGGTGGGAACTGAAGCCCCCTGGAATATTGGCGAGTTCTACGGTTCGAGCTACTTCGTAAACCCAAGAGGTCAGATCGAAGCCCAGGCAAGCCCGGATCAGGACGAGCTTTTGATCCATGAGATGGATATGGATATGGTGCGACAAGTCAGAGATACGTGGCAGTTTTTCCGCGACCGTCGGCCAGAGACCTACGGGTCTTTAACAGATTTAAACTGACCGACAACTCAGTTAACAAACGAAAGAAACAGACAGAGGAGAAAGGAAGCATGGGTGATGAGCCGATGATTAACGGGGGGCGCCTGTGGGATTCGATAATGGAGATGGCCAAAATAGGGCCTACCGATAAAGGGGGATCCTGCCGGCTGGCCCTAACGGATCTTGACCGCGAGGCGCGGGATCTTTTTGTCGAGTGGTGCCGCGATGCGGGCTGCACTATCTCTGTCGACAAAATGGGCAATATCTTTGCGCGCCGGCCGGGTACCGACCCCGATTTGCCGCCCGTTGTTGCGGGAAGTCACCTTGATACCCAGCCTACCGGCGGACGGTTTGATGGCGTTTATGGGGTGCTGACCGGACTGGAGGTGATTCGCAGCCTGAATGATCATGGCATTCAGACCCGCCATCCGGTCGAGGCAGCGTGTTGGACTAATGAGGAAGGCAGTCGTTTCGCGCCAGCCATGGTGGCGTCGGGTGTTTTCGCCGGCATTTATGACCTGGAGTATGGCCTGTCTCGCGCGGACGAAGAAGGCAAGACGATGGGCGAGGAGTTGGAGCGAATCGGTTATGCCGGTGATGAACCAATGGGTCGGCCACTGCATGCCTATTTCGAAGCCCACATTGAACAAGGGCCTATCCTGGTGGAAGAGGGTATTGAGATCGGTGTCGTGACCGATGCCCAGGGGCAACGTTGGTATGAACTTGAACTGACGGGCAAGGAATCACACGCAGGGCCGACGCCGATGGATCGTCGCCAGGACGCGTTACTGGGCGCGGCGAGAGTCATTAGCCTCGTCAACGAGACTGGCCTTGCCCACGCCCCATTGGCGTGTGCAACAGTTGGCATGGTGAATGTTCACCCGAACTCGCGGAATGTTATTCCCGGACGGGTTTTCCTGACGATCGATATCCGCCATCCCGACGATGCAGTCCTGTCAAAAATGGATCAGGCCATCCGCGACGGGGTAGAGCGGATTGCCTCTGAAGGGGGTTTATCGTCTGAGCTCGAGCAGATCTTTTATTACGCGCCGGTGCCGTTTGATCAGAGTTGCGTCGAGGCCGTAGACGGCGCAGCCCAGTCCTGCGGATATAGCGCCCGAAAGATTGTTACCGGTGCCGGCCATGACGCCTGTTTCATCGCCCATGCTGCGCCGACTTCAATGGTGTTTATTCCCTGTATCGACGGCATCAGCCATAACGAAATAGAGGATATCGAACCGGAGTGGTCCACTGCAGGAGCGAACGTCATGTTCCGTGCCATGCTGTCCAAAGCCGGCCACGCCGACGGTTAGACGGGACAGCGGACTGCTTCGATGACTCAGACAGTGCAACCAGGCTCTGCGGTCGTACACACCGCCAATCTGTCGCTGGAATTCAGCACGGACGATGGGCCGGTCCATGCGCTTTCGAATATCAACCTGGATATTGCGCCGGGTGAGTTCATCTCGTTGATCGGCCCCTCGGGCTGCGGCAAAACGACTCTGCTCAGGGTCATTGCCGATCTCGAGACACATACTGGCGGGGAGATCCAGGTCAATGGTGTCAGTCCGCGTGAAGCCCGGGAGAGCAGGGCATACGGCTATGTCTTTCAGGCGCCAGCGTTGTACCCGTGGAGGACGGTTCGTCGCAACGTGATGCTGCCGCTCGAGATCATGGGTGTCTCACGGCCGGAGCGTGAAGCGCGGTGTGCACAATATCTTGATCTGGTAAATCTTGGCGGCTTTGAGAACAAATTTCCCTGGCAACTATCGGGCGGCATGCAGCAACGCGTCTCCATCGCCCGGGCGCTCAGCGTCGAGCCCGAGTTGTTGCTGATGGATGAGCCCTTCGGGGCGCTGGACGAAATCACCCGGGATCACCTGAATCAGCAACTCCTGGAACTCTGGCGAAAGACGGGGAAAACGGTCGTTTTTGTGACCCACTCCATTCCGGAGGCGGTTTTTCTCTCGTCTCGCGTTGTGGTCATGTCTCCAAGGCCCGGACAGATGATCGACGACATTTCGTGCAATCTCCCCCGGGAGCGGACTTTGGATATCCGTGAGACGCCCGAATTTCTTGAGATCGCCCACCGGGTACGAGAGGGCCTGAAGGCGGGG
>NZKZ01000089.1 GCA_002694065.1 Acidiferrobacter sp. | reverse complement strand
GCGACATACGATGCGGTACTGGTCGCGGTCGGCCGCTCTCCCAATGGTCATCGTATTGCTGCCGAGGCAGCGGGTGTGTCGGTCGATGACAAAGGCTTTATTTCGGTCGATAAACAGCAACGAACCAACCAGGAGCATATCTTTGCGATCGGCGACATCGTGGGACAGCCGATGCTGGCGCACAAAGCCACTCACGAGGGTAAGGTTGCTGCCGAAGTCGCTGCCGGCCTTAAGAGCGGCTTTGAGGCCAGGGTTATTCCGTCAGTCGCCTACACGGATCCGGAGGTTGCCTGGGTGGGTCTCACCGAAACTGAGGCAACGGCTCAGGGGATTGACTATGACAAAGGCGTCTTTCCCTGGGCTGCCAGTGGCCGTGCTCTAGCACTTGCCCGCAGCGAGGGATTCACGAAGCTGCTTTTTGATCCCGCCACACAACAGATTATTGGGGCAGGTATTGTCGGCCCGAACGCCGGAGATCTTATCGCGGAGGTCGGGCTGGCCATCGAAATGAACTGCGTTGCTCAGGATATCGGCCTCACCGTGCATCCCCACCCCACTCTCTCAGAGACGGTTGCTCTGGCAGCAGAAGCCTTCGAGGGCACGATTACGGACCTGTACCTGCCGCGCAAAAACTGACGCCGGTAAACAATTTTCGTGTCGTCTGCGCTTGCTTTCTCCGTAACCGGATCCGGACCCCCGGTAGTTATCCTGCACGGCCTGTTCGGCTCGGCCACAAACTGGCGGCGCATTGCCGAGGGGCTCTCTGATCAAAGGCAGATCTTCTCCGTCGATTTACCCAATCATGGCGAGTCGCCCTGGACCGACGACATGTCCTATCCGGCTCAGGCCGCACTGCTGGCAGATTTTCTTTCTGTCGAAGTGCCTGAGTCTCCGATCCTGATTGGGCACAGCATGGGCGGCAAAGTCGCAATGACACTGGCACTGCAGCATGAGATTCTGCTGGGCGCTCTTGTGGTTGTTGATATCGCGCCGACCGCGTATCCCCACACTCACGAGCCACTGGTCGAGGCAATGAAAAGCCTTGATCTTGCCGCGATCCGAAACCGACGCGAGGCCGAGATGCAACTTGAGAAAGCGATCCCGGAAAAAGCCCTTCGCCAGTTTCTGTTGCAGAACTTACGGAGCACTTCGGACGGCCTGCGCTGGCGCATCAACCTTGAGGTGATCCACCGGCAGATGGGGGCACTCACCGGCTTTGACGTCACAGCTGCGCCGTGCGTTGTCCCAAGCCTTTTTATCTACGGCACCCAGTCTGACTACGTCACGCCAAAGACCACGCCCGCGATTCTTAAGCACTTCCCCAAAGCCCGGCTGATGGCCCTTGAAGGTGCCGGGCATTGGCTTCACGCCCAAGAGCCGCAAAGATTCATCCAGGCCTTCCAGGAATTCGCCGACGCCCTTGAGACCTAGTCCATGCCGCGAAGGGCCACATAATTCTCCGTCGGCTTGATGTTCCCTGAGGGCCGCGGCAAATGGACCACCCGGAATCCCGCGCCTTCCAGCAATGCCGGCAGTCTTGAGTCGGTGATCACCCCTTTGGCATCACAAAGGGCCTCAAACACAATCAGACGCAAGGCGGGGTTTTTCAGGACGGTCGTTGCTCCCCGAAATACGGGATATTCCCAGCCTTCAACATCGATCTTCATGACGGTGGGATACCGGCCGGCCTGGCGGCAATACTCGTCCAGTGTGATGACCTCGACCTCAATTCGCCCGACCGGTTGACGGTGAGGCCAATCCCCAAAACCGCTCTCGCCCGAGTCGCTGCCCCGGATTAACTGCTGGCGCCCGTTCTCATCGGACAGCCCCAGCGGCACGACACTGAGCGCTGTCGCGTCCCAGCCGTTCAGCTGACGCTGGCCATCCATCACGGCACAGGTGTCGGGGTCAGGCTCAAATGCAGTGACACCGGCAACCCCCGCGTGAAGTGCGAGACAGCTGAAATAACCGGCATTCGCGCCGACATCAAAAAAGATATCGTTACTTCTGAATGCCGTGGTCAAACGGTCTGTGACTTCCTCTTCGTGAATTCGGTTGCACAGCAGATTACGCTGAAGCCAGTCGGTCTGGTCGCAGGCAAACAGAAATCCTGGTCGCGTGAGCACCCGAATGCGGCGCCGACCCATCAGCCGTTCGATCAAACCCAGCCGCCTCACCTTCCCCACCGGCATTCTCGGTCGGAACCAGAGCTTGCAGATCAGTATCTCGACCCACCTGGGGTAATAGACGCTCACCTCTGCGTTGGCTTGACCTGTGCTGTTGCTCATCGGCGGAGCAGTTAACAGCAATCAGACCTGCTCAAGTTCAACCAGCGTGCCGCAAAAATCCTTGGGATGCAGAAACAGCACAGGCTTGCCGTGCGCGCCGATACGCGGCTCTCCATCCCCCAGCACCCGGGCGCCGCGCGCTTTTAACTGATCACGGGCATCCAGAATATCATCCACCTCATAGCAGACGTGGTGCATACCGCCATCGGGATGGCGCTCCAGAAACCGCCCGATGGGTGAGTCACTGCCGAGTGGATGCAGCAATTCGATACGCGTATTGTCGAGATCGACAAAGACAGTGGTGACGCCATGGGCCTCAAGAGCTTCGGGCTCGGACACCGTCGCTCCCAGCGTATCCCGGTACAACGCCGCGGCGGCCTGAAGATCAGGCACCACAATGGCAACATGGTTGAGTTTTCCAATCATCGAGTGTTTCTTGGTTCGCGGGTTTACGTAAATTGGTCGATAAGCGCGCGGGCAGCAAGACCGGGTGTCAGCCGCCCCCTCGCCACCTCTCGACGAACGCGTTCGACCTCATCCGCGTTTTTTGCGCTTCTCAAAAACCGGTCCAGCAGTCCCTCATGAAGCGCCTGCATCAGGGCTTCACTCGCCTGGCTTTCCCTGCGTGACGAAAGCAGGCCAGCTTTGGTGACGTGAACAAAAAACTTCTCCATCTGCTCCAATACTTCCACAACGCCGATATCCTTCAGCGCGGACATCGCAAGGACCGGGACTTTCCAATCGGCGGTGCGGGCCTGCAGAAATCCGGTCGCCGCGGCATATTCTGAGACCGTACGATTCGCTGTCTGCTCCAACTGCCCATCAGCCTTATTGACCAGGATAAGATCGGCCAACTCCATCACGCCTCGCTTTATTCCCTGAAGTTCATCTCCCGAGCCCGGCACCAGCAGCAGCACAAAAACATCGGTCATGGACGCCGCCCGAAGTTCGGATTGACCCACCCCGACCGTCTCCACAATAACCCGGTCGAATCCTGCCGCTTCACAAACCGCAATCGCCTCCCGGGTAAAGCGTCCGACGCCTCCTTCCGTGCCGGATGACGGTGACGGCCGGACAAAGGCCTTTTCATGGGCCGACAATATCGGCATCCGGGTCTTGTCACCCAGTATCGACCCCCCGCTGACGACTGAACTTGGATCCACGGTCAGCACCGCAACCGAGTGGCCGCGGTTGATCAGGTGTCCGCCCAGGGTTTCAATAAAAGTTGATTTACCCGCCCCGGGCGGCCCCGTGATGCCGATCCGAAGCGCGGGTTGCTCAGGAGCAGGCAACGCAGCAAGTAATTCCCTGGCCTGTGATTGATGCTCTGTGAGGCCTGATTCGACCAGGGTAATCGCCTGTGCCAGCGCGCGCCGATCATGCCTCCCGATGGCGTCCGCCAGCGAGGCCGTACCGTTCACGCAGATGACTCCCGTACAAACTCAATAATCTGCTGATCCACCTCAAGCGCTTCTCCGGGCTCGGCGTGGACGCAAAGCACTGTCCCGTCGCGCTCTGCCCGAATCACATTTTCCATTTTCATCGCTTCGATCACCGCAAGCTCATCGCCGGCCTTGACCTCGGTGCCCTCCGTGACGGCGACCGAAACCAGAAGCCCCGGCATCGGTGATAGTGTCAGATGCGAAAGATCCGGCGCCACTTTCCTGGGCATCAGATGATACAGGGCAGCACTGTACGACTCGAGCACCAGCGCATCCACACTGGCACCGCTATGGAAGACTTCATAACGGGCGCCGGTGCGACTCAACTGCGCGGTGACCTCAATCCCGTCCGCATAGAAATCAATAACCGAACTGAAGGCGCTGCTCGAAAACCGAATAGAAACCGTTTCCCCCTCCACGGTTGCCTGCCAACCGTCCTGATCTGTTACCACCGAAACGGCGTACTGATCTGCATTAATCTGGACCACTCGGTCTGCCGATTGGGTCTGTGGTATTGCGGCATCAGCATCTTCGCGCAAGTGCCAATGCTCATGTACTACCGCGACGAGAGCCACGATACGGCGGATAATGTCCTGCGACAGGGCGTTACCGGAAAAACCTTCTGGAAACTCTTCTTCAATAAAACCGGTAGTGGTTTCACCCGCCAGAAACCGCGGGTGCTGCACCAAAGCCGCCAAAAACGGGATATTGCTCTGGATTCCCCTGATCTCAAAGCGATCCAGGGCCCGCAACATCGTCTGTGCCGCCTGTTCTCGATCTGGTCCGTGGGTCACCAGTTTGGCAATCATCGGGTCATAATGCAGACTGACTTCGCCGCCTTCGCAGATGCCGGTATCCACCCGCACGCCTTTTGCATCATCAGGCGGGCGAAAGCGGTGCACACGTCCCGAGGAGGGCAGAAATCCGCGATAGGGATCTTCTGCATACACCCGGGACTCCAGTGCCCAACCCCGTATGCCGATATCCTGCTGGGTCAGCGTCAATTCCTCTCCCGAAGCAATCCTCAGCATCCACTCCACCAGGTCAACACCGGTGATCAGTTCCGTGACCGGATGCTCGACCTGAAGCCGGGTATTCATCTCCAGAAAATAGAAATTACGCTCTGCATCCACAATAAACTCGACTGTGCCTGCCGAGGTGTAGCCCACCGCCCGCGCCAGCGCCAGCGCCTGCGCGCCCATCTCAGTCCGCAATGCCTCATCAACAAACGGCGAAGGCGCTTCCTCAACCACCTTCTGGTGGCGGCGCTGGATTGAGCACTCGCGCTCGTTAAGGTGGATGGCGTTGCCATGATGATCTGCGAGCACCTGAATCTCAATATGCCGAGGTTGGCTCACAAATTTCTCAATAAACACGCGATCATCGGAAAAACTTGAGCGCGCTTCGCTTGAGGCCCGCTCAAAACCCTCACGGCACTCCTCGTCATTCCAGGCGACCCGCATACCCTTACCACCGCCGCCGGCGCTCGCCTTCAGCATCACCGGATACCCAATCTGCCCGGCACGGCTCACTGCATCCTGCGCGTCAACAAGGACTTCGTTGAAGCCGGGAATGGTGGGCACCCCTGCACTCTCGGCAAGCGCCTTGGAGGCGATCTTGTCGCCCATGACCTCAATCGCCTTTGCCGGAGGGCCAACAAATGCGATGCCCGCTTTTTCAAGACCCAGGACCAGTGCAGACTTCTCCGAAAGAAATCCGTATCCGGGATGAACGGCCTCGGCGCCCGTTGACCGGCACGCCTCAATGATCCGATCAACGAGAAGATAGCTTTCTGCTGACGGCGACGCACCGATATGTACAGCCTCATCCGCCATCTGGACATGCGGAGCATCACGGTCTGCATCGGAAAACACAGCAACCGTCTGGATGCCCATGCGCTTGGCAGACCGAATGACACGGCAGGCGATCTCACCCCGATTGGCGATAAGCAATTTATCAAACACGGTTAATTTGTGACTCCTGATGCTGCAGAGCAGACTGCAATCCCGAGCTAAGACTGGGTCCAGTCTACTCCGGACTCAAAGATCGACAACAGACGCTCGATATTCTGGCGCGCTCGGTCTTCGCAACGATCCTGAAAATACGGCGTCGAATATATCGTCGGGCGCTCCGCGAGCCCCCGCAGGAACCCGCCCTGGCCGCGGGCAAAGGCTTCGTCGCTTGCATGGACAGATTCGCGCCGGAGATCATGCGTATCAGAAAAAAAAGCGTCCCACGGCTGCGACAGACCCCAAAGATCCACGTCCACCGCAAACTGGGCCCTCGGTGCTATTGGCGATTCACGATGGTCGGTCGCCTGTATCAGCGGGCAGGTTTCCGAGATAAACGTCTCGGGGAGAAAACCGGATGCCTGGGTCTCAAACCATTCGACGCTGCGCGCTTCGTTATCCCGCGCACCGGGAGTAAAGATGACATCATGAAACCACAGGGTCATCTCCACGCCGTCATCAGCTCCCAGAACCGTAATCGCTTCATCGTAAGCAGCAAGACAAACTGCCACGTGTCCGCAATCGTGGTAGTAACGAGACGCGTCGCCGTAATGCCCCTTTAG
>NZKZ01000088.1 GCA_002694065.1 Acidiferrobacter sp. | reverse complement strand
GTGCGCGAATTTTATCCCAGTTTAGGCGCGGGAGCGTGAAGCAACAGACTGCAGAGGCCGCCGGCGCTGGATGGCAGCCTGGATACCCTGTGCGTCCAGACCAACTTGACTGAGCGCAGCCGCGGGGTCGCCTTGATCCACATGCTGATCCGGCAAGCCAAGGATCAAGAGAGGCGTAGTACAGCCCGCTTCGGAGAGGACTTCAGATACCCCAGCTCCGGCGCCCCCGCGAACCGTATTTTCCTCAACCGAGACCAGCAGTTCATGGGAGCCTGCAAGATCCTCAATGAGATCTTTATCCAGGGGTTTGACGCTTCTCATGTTGACGACAGTAGCGTCCAGCACCTCGGCGGCTTCCAGGGCAGGCACCAGCATGGTGCCAAAAGCGAGCAGGGCCACGCCTTGGCCTTCTCGACGAATCTGGCCTTTTCCCACAGGGATGCGGCTCATTTGCTTTGCTTCGGGCACACCCGGCCCCGAACCACGTGGATACCTGACAGCGGCGGGCCCTTCGTGCAGAAATGCACTGTAGAGCATGTTCCGGCATTCCGCCTCATCTGATGGCGCAAAGATCACCATCCCTGGCACACACCGAAGGAAACTGAGGTCGAAAGCGCCCTGGTGGGTTGGGCCATCTGCGCCCACTATTCCGGCCCGGTCGATGGCGAATGTGACATCCAGATGCTGAACGCTGATGTCATGGATCAACTGATCGTAGGCGCGTTGCAGAAAGGTCGAATAGATCGCGACGACCGGCTTCACACCATCGCAGGCGGTGCCCGCCGCAAATGTCAGGGCATGCTGTTCCGCAATTCCCACATCAAAGTAGCGCTCAGGGTGCTGCTCTGAGAACGGCACCAATCCGGATCCTTCACGCATTGCAGGGGTTATGCCGATCAGTCGTTCGTCGGCTTTTGCCATATCACACAGCCAGTCGCCAAAGACCTGGGTGTAAGTCCGGCTGCTTGATTTCTTTTCGACTTTGCCGGTGTTGGGGTCAAAAGGCCCTACGCCGTGAAAAGTGATGGGCTGACCCTCAGCAGGACGGAAACCCTTGCCTTTTTGGGTGACGATGTGCAAAAAGCGTGGGCCACTCATCGCCTTCATATTCTGCAGAGTGGTCACCAGCGTATCAATATCGTGACCATCAATCGGTCCGATGTAATTGAAGCCCAGTTCCTCGAACAACGTACTCGGCATAACCATTCCTTTGAGATGCTCCTCCCATCGTCGGGCAAAAGCCTGCACATGCGGAGCCGTTCCCAGTACGGTTTTGCTGCCTTCGCGTACGCTGGTATATGCCCTTCCCGAGAGGATGCGGGCGAGATAGTTCGACATGGCTCCGACATTCCGGGATATCGACATCTCGTTGTCGTTCAAAACCACCAGCAGGTCCGCATCCATATCACCCGCGTTGTAAAGTGCCTCCATCGCCTGACCTGCGGTTAACGCGCCGTCGCCGATAATTGCAACCACCTCCCGGTCATCCTCATGAAGCCGGGCGGCGACAGCCATTCCCAGTGCCGCACTGATGGATGTGCTCGAATGGCCTGCTCCAAAACTGTCGTACTCGCTTTCGGCTCTCTTCAAAAAGCCGGACAGGCCCCCCGCTTTACGGATTGTCTGCATCTCGTCACGGCGGCCGGTGAGAATCTTGTGGGGATAGGCCTGATGGCCAATATCCCAGACCAGGCGATCTTTTGGGGTATCAAACACATAGTGCAGGGCCACCGTAAGTTCCACCGCGCCCAGTCCCGGGGCAAGATGACCGCCGGTTTCTGAAGTCACTTCGATCAGAAAGGCGCGCACTTGTTTAGCCAGCGCCGATAACTCGTGTTGCTCGAGCTGACGCAGTGCTGCAGGTGAGTTGACCCGGTCCAGTATGGGAAAGTCAGACGGTGTAGTCATGTGCTGCAAATTCAAGCGATGAGGTTAGCGCAAAACACCAACCCCTGATGATAATCCTTTTTTCGAGGTGTTGAGCTTTAGTGGAACCGGCTCACCGTGAATTGTGCCAGGTCCACGAGCAGGGCCGTGTCCATTTCAAGGTCGCCCAATGCGTCGATTGCCTGATCCTTCAGTTCCTCAGCGTACTGACGAGCAGGCGCTTCGCCGAGGATGCTGAGAAAGGTGGGTTGTCCCCGCTCTTGATCCGCGCCCGCCGGTTTGCCCAGGGTGTCTGTATCCCCAGTCCCGTCCAGAACGTCATCGATGACCTGAAAGGCAAGACCCAGTGGTTGGGCATAGCTTTTTAGACAGGTCAGGGTGGCGGAATCGTCAGTAGCACAAAGACCGCCCATCAGGACGGCTGCCTCTATCAGCGCTCCAGTCTTGCATCGATGCATAGCGGCCAGCGTTTCCAGTGTTGGGTCTTGTAAGATCATATTCAGGTCCAGCACCTGGCCTCCGGCCAGCCCTACAGAACCCGATGCGTTGGCCAGCACATTCAGCATATTGAGTCGTACCGCTGGGGAAAGGACGTGCCAGTCGGACTCGCTCAGCACTGCAAAAGCGAGGGTTTGCAGGGCATCGCCTGCCAGAATAGCGGTGGCTTCATCGAAGGCTTTATGACACGAAGGTTTCCCCCGGCGAAGATCATCATCATCCATTGCAGGAAGATCATCGTGCACCAGCGAGAAGGCGTGAATGAGTTCTACCGCGCAGGCCGGTCGGTCCAGAATATCCTCGGCGACACAAAGCGCATGGCCTGCTGCGTAGACGAGCGCGGCCCGGTAACGTTTGCCGGCACCGATGCCGGAATAACGCATTGCCTCATGAAGCAGCGCGGGGGAGACTGTGGTGTCCGGGATCAGACGCTCAAGGCGCTGATCGATGCGCTGTCGCCATTTTGGCCAGTGGTCGTGCAGAGCCGCGGATTGATTCACGAGCCCTCGTCTTCTGAAGACTTGTCGTGAGCGTCATCGGCTTTTTCCAGCAGTTCCTGTACGCGAAGCTCAGCCTTCTGCAGGCTGTCCCGGCATTGACGGGCAAGTTCCATTCCCCGTTCGAAATCCTTTAGGGAGGTTTCCAGGGGCTGGTCGCCGGCCTCCATTTTCTCCACAATGGTCTCGAGTTCCTTCAGGGATTTCTCAAATTCCCCGACCCTTGAACGCGTTGATTTGGCCATGATGCATCCTTAGAGATCTGTGCCGCGGTCGACTGGAGCGCGGGTGAACATCGACTCGGGCAATTCTATCGTAGCGCCGGAGTTGTCTCCAATGATCCACGCGCTGATGGGTGTGATTCAGCCGTACCCGTTGGGTCCTTCGTGTATCATCGCCTTGCGCTTCACCCTCCGGTCGATTCTTGTCATGGCTGAAAACTACGATGCCTCTGCAATTGAAGTCCTTACCGGTCTCCAGCCCGTGCGCAAACGCCCGGGAATGTATACCCAGACTGACCGCCCAAATCACCTGGTTCAGGAGGTTGTCGACAACAGTGTCGACGAAGCGATCGGCGGTTATGCGCATCGTATTTCGGTCACTCTGCATAAGGATGGCTCTGTATCTGTTGCAGATGACGGCAGAGGGATGCCGGTGGATCGGCACAAGGGAGAGAAAGTCAGCGCGGTGGAGGTGATCCTCACGCGGCTGCATGCCGGGGGAAAATTTTCTGACAAGTCCTATACCTACTCGGGTGGTTTGCATGGTGTGGGGGTATCCGTTGTCAACGCGCTCTCCAAGAAACTTGAGGTGAGTGTCAAGCGCGGCGGTCAGGAGTACCAGATGACGTTTCGCGATGGCGTACCGATCGCCCCGCTCAAGGCTGTACGCAAGATCGGCGCACGCAACTCCGGAACCATGGTGCAGTTCTGGCCCGACCCGGTGTTTTTTGATTCCCCGGGCATTTCTGTCGCGCGACTGAAGCGTCTTTTGCGGGCGAAGGCCGTGCTATGTCCCGGGCTTCGGATTGATTTCAAGGACGAGGACTCCAAGGACAATAACGAAACCTGGGAGTACGAGGACGGCCTGTCGGACTACCTCTCATCCCAAGTCGATGCCGCGGAAAGGGTGCCCGATCCGCCTTTCGTCGGCCACATTGCCCAGCAGGAACAGCAGTTGGATTGGGCGATAAGTTGGCTTGAAGATGATGGAGAGGTCTTCGCCGAGAGTTACGTCAACCTCATTCCTACGCCTCAGGGAGGCAGTCATGTCAGCGGGTTTCGCACCGGATTAACAGACGCCGTCCGGGAATTTTGCGACTACCGCAATCTGCTTCCCCGAGGCGTGAAGCTGTCTCCCGAGGATGTGTGGCAGCGCTGTGCGTTTGTTTTATCGCTGCGCATGAAGGATCCTCAATTCAGTGGGCAAACGAAAGATCGCCTGTCGTCGCGGGAAGCAGCATCCTTGACCGCGGCGGCAGTCAAGGATGCTTTCAGCTTGTGGCTGAATCAAAATGCAGCCGAAGGGGAGCGTATTGCGGCCCTCGCCATCAGCAGTGCGCAGTCACGGCTTCGTACGGCCCGCCAGGTGGAGCGTAAAAAGGCGGCTACCGGTCCGACCTTGCCGGGCAAACTCGCCGATTGTGCGAGCCAGGATCTTGAGCATACTGAACTCTTTCTCGTAGAGGGCGACTCCGCGGGGGGTTCCGCCAAGCAGGCGCGGGACAAGGACTATCAGGCTATCCTGCCTTTGCGGGGGAAAATTCTGAATACCTGGGAGGTTGAGTCCGCCGAGGTCCTCGCGTCGCAATCGGTGCATGACATCGCCGTCGCGCTGGGCGTAGACCCCGGCACTGGAGATTGTTCGGGTCTGCGTTATGGACGTGTCTGCATTCTGGCCGATGCGGATTCGGATGGCGCTCATATTGCCACTTTGTTGTGTGCGCTTTTCGTTCGTCATTTCCGTCCATTGGTCGACGCAGGCCGGGTCTGTGTTTCAATGCCGCCGCTGTATCGAATCGATGTGGGCAAGCATGTGTTTTATGCGCTTGATGATACGGAAAAGGATGCCATTCTCGACAGAATCAAAAAGGACAAACTGAGGGGCACGGTTAACGTCCAGCGCTTTAAGGGGCTGGGTGAGATGAATCCGGCGCAATTGCGTGAAACCACTATGGATCCGGATTCAAGGCGCTTGATCGAGCTTACCCTGGATCAGGGAAAAAAGACGGACGCCATGCTGGATTTGCTGTTGGCACGAAAGCGTGCTGCCGACCGCAAGGATTGGCTCGGCAAGCGCGGCGATCAGGCTGAGGTGGCCTGAGCCGATGCAGCCTTGCGCAGCTCTTGGTCTAACTGTCTGAATCTGCCCCGGCGGTGGGTGCCGGTCCATTCCAGAAAGGTTCTTGCCGGGGGTCCCGGATCGTGACTGTCTCCTGCCGGTATGGACGAAATCCGGCCTGCTGGTAGACGATGATGGCTTTGGGGTGATCCAGATTGCATGTGTTGACGATAAGTTTCTTGGGCTTGTCGGTCCATGCGGCACGAACTGCCCATTCGAGAAACCACGGGCCGATCCCGCTTCCAATGTGCCAGGGCAAAAGCCCAAAATAGGCGACTTCCGCCTCATCCTCCTGGCGAAAATCAAGCTCAACGTAGCCCGCCGGTTCTCCACCGCGGTAGAGCACATAAACATGCACTTTTTCGTGGGAGAGAATGTCCTGAAGGTCAGAGTCACTCATCGCCCGGCGCTCGTACCAGAGCCACGGTTGGCCGACCTGGTTATAAAGGAAGCGATAAAACGGCAAGGCGGGTTGTTTAACCCGAAACACCGCCAGATCGCTGAGCGGCGGTCTTTTTGGCGTGCCGGTCGGCTGACGCATCATTTGCAGGTAAGTGATGGTGACCTGCAAGGTGCCGTCCTCACGGGGCTTTGGCGTGGTTGCGAAGGAGGAGGGATGTTCTTTCATAAGCTAAGGAGATTAAGGGCTCAGAGGTTTTTGGTCTCGGTGACGGGGGATTCATCGGGGTGAGATTTGCGGTCGATCAGCATCGCGATGCCTCCGATCAGTGACCAGAGGGCAACGTGAACGCGATGCAGCACGGACAGCGCAACGCCTCGCGTGCGCATCACCTGTTCCGCATCGGGAACGCCCGGCAGGGCAGAGGCGCCAAACTTGCCGATCAGTGTTCCATAGGCGGCTTCCCCAATGCCCCAGCCTGCCGGTGCGATGGGGATACCTTGGATGACTGAGGCAACCGGTACGATAAAAAACAGGTCAGCGACGCTGACACCGAC
>NZKZ01000206.1 GCA_002694065.1 Acidiferrobacter sp. | reverse complement strand
CAGGCGGTGGTCAGTTGCAGAGCACATCAAGCGTGTGGTCTGCAACAACGTTGTTGAATGTGTAACTGCAGCCAAACTGGTTGCATGCTTCAAGCGAACCATCGACCTCCAAAAACTGGATGACGCCTGAATTGACGGTGATGTTGAAGCTCTGATCCGCCCCCTCATTGACACTGACGGCACCCGTGGGCGAGATGGCGCAATCACCGCCCAGGAGTGTCGCGGTAATCGTGTACGTTGTTGCGGGTGCGGGTGCGGGTGCGGGTGCGGGATTTTCGGCAAACACAACGACAACCGTTTGGTCTGAGGTCAGTTCGGGCAAGCGGTAACCCCCGCCGGCCTGTGCCACCAGCGTCGATCCGTTCGCGGAAACACTCTCGAGAACGAAGCCCGCATCTGCCGCTACGGTGAAATCCAGACTGTTGAAGGCTTTCAGGTTAAAGCGGTTTGCAACGCCCGTACGCTCGGCGGGATCATCCAGCACCGCCTCAATTTTGCCGCCGGCAGAAACTGAAAAACTGACGTCGAAACATCCCGTATATAGCTTGACTTCACCAAGACTCGCCGTGAGCTGACCCACCGGCGGTTCCTGTCTGTAAACCTTCCCTGGACGGTTGCCGCTTACACACTTGCCGTTATACACCTCGGTAACCGGACCGGAAAACCCCCAACGGCGCAGCACAGAGACTGCCTGCTCGAAGGGGCGATCTCTGACTTCTGGTATGGCGGTGGCCGGCGATTGAGAGACATCGGTCGCCAGCTGGTCGGCGCCGCTCGAACTCGACGGGCCACCATTCGAACAGGATCCGACGGCACCCGACACGATGGCAAGAAAGATCACTCGACGCGCAAAGCGCGATGATCGCTCAAAAGGAATGATGGTCTTCAACGGGAGAACACTTCAGCAGGGGTCCGAAATGCCAGACAACGGCACGGGTATTCACTCTACTTCTTTTTATGTATTTTCCCTAATAAATTTATATCCTATTGTTATATATAGGTTTTTAATTTTCCATAAATCTAAAAACTGCCCTTCTAGGGATCAATATGGGCTTTCAGGCGCTCGAGATCCAGAAAATACCGGCAAATCTCGACGTCCTCGGCAAAAAGCAACGGGACCTCGTCACCATAGGCTGATGCCCAGTCCGGATGGGCATCGACATCGCGCACGACCAGTTCAAAACCGTATTCACCTTGCAGCTCCTCAAGCTGCAGGTGCATGTCCTCACAAAGATGGCAGTGAATGCGCGAGTAAAGAACCAGCGTAACCGGTGACATAGTCCTTGAGAACCGTTAGCAAGTTGTAGATGAAGCAGATATTCTAGGGTCTCATTATTCTCGGTGATCCCGCTATGCCCCTGTCGCTTTGGCTCTCTATGTCGCTCATTTGTATTTTTGGCGCGATGTCTCCCGGGCCGAGTCTGGCCGTGGTGGTGCAGAACACCCTTTCCGGCGGACGCCTCCAGGGGGTGATCACCGGCATCAGCCACGGCTTTGGCATTGTGATCTGGGCCGGCCTCACCGCGGGCGGCATCGGTCTATTGATCACGCAGCAGCCTGCACTTTTCAATGGTATGCGCTACGCAGGAGCCGCCCTGCTCGTGTATCTTGGTGTCCGGAGCCTGCGCAGCACGGCCGGAGCGGCTGAGGTTCTGCAAGTCTCCAGCCGGGCCGCCAGCGCCTCCGCTGCACGGGACGGCTTTCTCATTGCAATCATGAATCCCAAGATTGCACTTTTCTTTCTGGCGTTATTCAGTCAGTTTGTCCGTCCGGACGCGGGCATGACTGAAAAAGCCATCATGGCGGCCACAGCCGGGGTGATCGACGCGCTCTGGTACATCATTGTGGCCATGGTGCTTTCGCACTCCATCATCCTCGAACGGCTTCGCGCACGGGCCCGCCTGCTTGACCGTCTGTTCGGTCTCATTCTCATCGCACTCGCCATCCGGGTGGCGCTATAACGGATCGGCTGCTACAGGGATTTTGTTGCACTGCCATAGCCTGATTAATAAAGGCGGGTCCTGCAGACGCATATTTTTTACATATATCAAGACATATTTTTGTTTTCTCGATCGAGTTGACAACAAATATGGTGCAGTGCACCATCCGTGATCCATACATCGCGCGGGCATTCATCTGGCCAGTCGCGCCAACGGTCGGGGGAGGCCAGCATGCAGATTCAGGAGAAGGTGGGATTAGTCACAGGCGCTGCCAGTGGAATCGGTCGCGCTACCGCACTCGAACTGATTAACCAGGGCGTCAACGGGCTCGCTCTGGTGGACATCAGCGAGTCTGCCGTCGTGGCACTAGCGCAAGAGATCAATGAGGCGGCGGATCGCGATGTGGCCCTGGCTTTTGCCGGTGATGTGACGGATGAAAGTTTTCGGTCACGGGTATTTGATGAAACAACCGAGCAGCGCGGCATGGTGCAGATCATGGTTCCCGCAGCGGGCATCTTCCGGGACAGGCTGGCAGTCAAGATCGATCGGGAAACCGGTGATGCTGACATCTATCCGGCTGATGTGTTTCGGCAGGTGCTGGAAGTGAACCTCATCCATCCCGTCTATTGGGCGATGGAAACCATTGCCCGCATTGCGGTTGACCGGAACCAGCGAGGTCTCAAAAAATGGCATCCCGATGAAAAAGTACAGGGAACCATTATTTTCATCGGCTCGGTTTCTTCCCAGGGCAACCGTGGACAGGTCTCGTATGCCAGCACCAAAGCGGGACTCGAAGGGGCTGCCTCGACTTTGATGAAAGAAGCCATGTTCCACGGTGTGCGTACCGGGGTCATTCACCCGGGATTTGTCGATACCCCGCTGCTGCAGGGTATGCCCGAAGGCTATGTCGAACAGAACATCCTCCCTGATACGCAACTCGGCAGGCTGATCCGGCCGGAAGAGATTGCCGATGCCATCTGTTTTATGGTGAGAAACTCCGCCGTCAGCGGTCAACTTTGGGCTGACGCTGGCTGGCACCCGACCGCGGCCTAAGGGGCTCTTGAGCCTTGGCAGCAGGGGTTTTATGATCTGGCTGTAATCCACCTGCTGTGCCCGGCCTTGTGAGCGGTCACCCCCCTATTGTCTCCCATGAATAAGCCTCCTCTCGATCCCGCGTGGATCGGCAAGACCTTTGATGACTTTCTCTTCCGGCCCCAAAAGGGAATTACGGCGACCCGAGCATTCATCGCGCTTCGATCCCAGTTGACCACTGCGCTGGCGCTGGAACTCCCGATTGTCTCCTCCAACATGGACAGCGTAACCGGCGGCGACATGGCACGGACGATGGCACTGGAAGGGGGACTCGGCGTCATCCATCGTGGCCAGAGTATCGAGCGGCAGTGCGAGACGGTAGCGGGTGTCAAACGCAGTCACAGCGCCGTGATTGAACATCCGCGAACCCTGCCGATTGGCGCCACTATCGGCGAAGCGCGAATCTTTGCTCGTCGACACAAGATCAATGGCATCCTCATAGAAACGGCCCCCGGCAGCGCGATCCTCGCAGGGGTGCTGACCCGCAGAGACATTCCCTGGGATCGCTCCCATGACCACGAGGCCGTTGGGCGTTTTATGACACCCATGGCTGAGCTGAAGACAGCCGGGCCCGATGTGGCAACGGAGGAGGCGGAGCGCATCATGTTCGAGGGGCGTATTGAACGGCTGCCTCTGGTGGATGAGGAGTGCCGCATCCACGGACTGATTACGCGTAAAGACGTGCGCTTTCTTCGTGAACGGCCCTTCGCGAGCAAGGACGCCAAAGGCCGGCTCTTGACCGGAGCGGCAGTGGGCTGCGCCGGTGACTTCATGGAGCGGGCGCAAGCGCTGCTGGAAGCAGGCGCTGACTCTCTTTTTGTCGATATTGCCCACGGCCACTCACTCGTGATGCAGCAGGGGATCGAACGCCTGCGTGCAGAATTCCCCGAGGTCCCGCTTATCTGCGGCAATGTCGCTACCGGTGCCGGGGCACGCTTTATGTGCGAGCTGGGCGCCGATGCGGTCAAGGTGGGAGTCGGACCCGGGCGGGGATGCCGGACGAGACTGGAAACCGCTGCCGGGGTACCGCAGCTCCAGGCGATCCGCGAAGCCTGGTGCGAGGTCGGCGGGGAAATCAGCATCATGGCCGATGGCGGCGTTCGCTTCGACAAGGACATCTTCCTGGCACTCGCCTGCGGTGCAGATACCGTCATGCTGGGCAGCGCGCTTTCTGGAACGGACGAAGCCCCGGGACGGGTCATCGAGGACCCGGCCACACACACCAAGAAAAAGATTTACCGTGGCATGACTTCCCCCGAGGCCGTGATGGAATCCCTCTATGATTCAGAGGACTCGGACGCGGTCGATGCCGCTTTGGCAACGCCGCCCGAAGGACAGGAAATCCAGGTCCCCTATCGCGGCAGTGTCGTCGACATCCTGCACCGCATTCGCGGCCACCTTCGCTCGGCCGTGAGCTATGCCGGATGTGATTCTCTGGAGAAGGCCAGGGAGGCTATTCTGCCTGACCCTCTGGAGTACCTGATTGCACTTTCCGAAGCTTCCCGAAAAGAGTCCTACGAACGCTAAGCCAAAAACCCGGCGGGCGCCGTCAGCGCACCATTGCTTTTTGGATTGATTGGGCGTCGGCTGCCTTGGACCAGTCGTCATTCCCCAAAGAGTGCGGACAAGCCGGATGTGAGATCCGGGTAGCGGACGTCTACCCCAAGGTGTTCACGCATCCGGGCGTTATCAATTCTCTTTGACTCGGCGAGATAAGAGCGCATCTCGGCGCTGAGTGCTGCGGTCGCCTCCTGACGATCGACGACGGGGGGGCGAGGCAATCCCGCTGCGTCTGCAACCCTAAAGAAAAAATCGGACATGGTCGACGGGTGCCCGTCGCTGATGTTGTAGACCGGCAGAGGATCTGCGATTCGGGCGGCGGCAAGGCAGGCACTGATGAGATCCTCTACATGCACACGGTTACTCCATGGTGCCAGGTCGGGCGCCAACACCGGCAAACCCTCGCGCAGACGCTTGAGCGGCAACTTTCCCGCGCCGTAAATCCCCGGGACCCGAAGCGCCACCACCGGAACGTCGTACAACCCGCACCAATCCCGCATAGTGCGCTCCGCATCAACCCGTCGACGCGCCCGTCCGGTCAGGGGAGCAAGCGCACGATCCTCCGTCACCCAATCTCCCTGACAGTCCCCGTACACTCCCGTGGTGCTGATTAAGACCACCCTGGAGGGCCGCTCGCCTGCATCTTGCGCGCAGCCAACAAAGTAGCGCAGTCGCCGGTCCTGATCACTCTCAGGCTGGGGAGGCGCAAACCAGTAGAGCACGCGTCCGTCCAGAAATTTCTCCGGGGGACAATGACTCTCTAGGTCCGCACTGACGGCCAGGATGCCCTCCTGATTGAGACGGTCGGCACTCTCAGCCGTTCGGACCATTGCCGACACACTGCCCCCATCGGCAAGCTCGCGCAGGGCGACCTGGCGTCCGACATAACCACATCCGGCAAATGCACTGTGCATCAGAGCTTAGCGATTGGCGGTGAGCGTGCCCGCAGTAGTCAGGGTAGCTACGGTCACTTCCGCTCTTTTGCATTTCAGCGTGCCGCTGACATTGGCCGTCATGTTGGGCGGCGTGATCACACCCTGGATACGGGCCGCCTTTGCCCCGAGGGAGCAGCCGGCGTCATTCAGGCGGGAGATATTCGTCTCGCTCAGCAGTGAACGCAGATCATCAATCGACGCCTGCAATCCCCAGTTGCCGGCATTGTCCACGACGCCGGTAATCGTCACCCCTCTTACAGACAGAAAGACCAACCCATCGTGGGTCACCGAGACAGACACGCTTTCTATACGCTGATCCGTCGCCGAACCCAGTGCAACGACATCGGCGGTTGAAGTGAGCGAAATCGTGCCGGCATAGGTTCCGGCGTAGGCACTGGTCGCATCCCCCCGGGAGACGCTCAACTCAATGCCGCTGCTTGAGGAACTGGCGCAACCGACCAGGGTCAAGACCGATGCCAAGAGGCACGCCTTTGCGCTACTGATTCTCAGCATGGGGTTTGATGCTCTCTTTGAGACTGGCACAACGCTACCGGACCAATGAGATCGCTCATCCGATAAACCTGCGAAAGGAAATGGTTGATTTCTCAATCAGTTTACTTGTCATCATAGGATTGTACCGGCGCTGTCAACGCGGTCGTACTTCGTTTCGAAAAGTGTGATCGACTGTTATCATGCTGGGTCAGATAAGCAGAGAGCCCGCGCGGAGTGCCCCGTATTGCCGTCCGCGCAGCCCCACACCATCCGGGAGCCGACATGGACGAATCCACCCGTACCCAACTCGAGGCAGCC
Organism: Acidiferrobacter sp.; assembly: GCA_002694065.1. Lineage (GTDB taxonomy): Bacteria > Pseudomonadota > Gammaproteobacteria > Arenicellales > UBA868 > UBA868. Next base: position 2,603 of record NZKZ01000206.1, on the reverse strand, counting down.
GCTTTTCGGGGACTGGTCGCACACCTTCGTGAGCGAACCGACGTGCAGAATATCGATTTGATGAATCTGGCCGGTTTCTGCCGAAACTGCCTGTCGAAGTGGTACATGGCAGCAGCGGATGAGCAAGGTGTTGAGATGAACTATGACGAGGCTCGTGAAATTGTCTACGGCATGACCTATGACCAATGGAAACGGGACTACCAGAAAGAGGCCAGCGAGGAGCAAAAAGCGGCTTTTGAAACGACTAAGCCGCTCCACGCCAAGATCAGCGGTCACCAAAAGGGATAGACCGATGAGCCGCCTTGAAGTCCACCAGTTTCCTTGCCTTTCCGATAACTACGGCTATCTGGTCCACGATCCCGATAGCGGGCTCACGGCCACGATCGATACCCCTGAAGTCGAACCCATCCATGCCGCACTCGATGCCAGAGGCTGGAAACTCGACTTTATCTTCAATACCCATCACCACGACGACCATGCTGGGGGGAATCTCGAGCTGAAATCCCAAACCGGGTGTCAGATCATCGGCCCGGCCGCCGATGCAGACCGTATCCCCGGTATCGACCGTACGGTAGCAGAAGGTGATTCGGTGATGCTCGGCGCATGGTCTTTTTCAGTCCACGACACGCCCGGACATACCCGCGGCCACATTGTTTACCACTGCCCTCAAGCCGGCATCGGCTTTGTGGGAGATACCCTTTTCGCGCTTGGCTGCGGACGGCTGTTTGAAGGCACTCCCCAGCAGATGTGGACGTCCCTGCAGAAAATCCTGTCCTGGCCCAACGAGACGCTGATCTATTGTGCCCATGAGTACACTCAGGCCAACGCCCGCTTTGCCCTGTCTGTGGAGCCGGACAACGCGGATCTTTTGAGCCGCAATGACGACATTGACGCTGCCCGGCAAAGGGGAGAACCTACCGTTCCCACCACCCTGGGTCTGGAAAAAAGAACCAATCCCTTTTTGCGTCCGGATAGCCCCCACCTGCAGGAGACCATTGGTCTGAGCGGGCAACCCCTGGTGGAGGTCTTTGCCCGAACCCGCGAACTCAAGGATCAGTTCTGAACCATCCTTGAGACCCTTCCCATTCTTGCACCTTGATTTAGCCTTATGACCCGATCCACAGCACCTTCTGCCCGCACTAAAGTCCGCCGCCTGCGTGAACTCGCGCGCTATGACCGATCGACCATCCATGCCATTCTCGATGAGGCAACGGTATGTCATGTGGGGTTTGTCGACGAAGGCCAGCCTTTCGTGATCCCGACCGCCATCGCCCGGATCAATGATCACGCCTATATCCATGGCAGCCGGGTCAGTCGGATGCTGAAGCTGCTGGCTGCGGGAAACCCGGCGTGTATCACGGTCACGTTGCTTGATGGGATCGTGGTGGCACGCTCTGCTTTCAATTCCTCGATGAATTACCGCTCGGTCGTCATCCTGGGCAGCGCTGAAAAAGTCACTGGAGAAGACAAAAAGATCGCGCTGGATGCCTTTACCGAACACCTGATTCCCGGCCGCACCCAAGACATCCGGGCATCAAAGCCCAAAGAACTGGCAGCCACTACAGTGGTGCGCTTCAGCCTTGACGAAGCGTCGGTCAAAGTCAGCGAAGGTCCGCCGAGTGACGAAAAATCTGACTACGAAAGTGATGTCTGGGCCGGAGTCATCCCGCTGACTTTAAAAAGCGGCGAGCCGCAGTCCGATCCGCGGCTGAAGAGCGGTATCCCGGTGCCGCCCTATATCCGCAAGCGCAAGCCGTGAGCCGGCGGGCGCTGATTTCACTGACGCACTTCACGGGGCACCGAACGAGAGCATGAGCAGCGCGCCGCGGATTGCCATTGATATTGGCGGGACCTTCACTGATGCGGTCCTGCAGGTCGGGGCGAACCGATTTACCGCCAAAGTCCTGACCACGACCCGTAATCCTGCAGAAGGATTCATGCAGGGCATCTCACAACTGCTGTCCCAGTCAGGCGTCTCGGCCAGTGACGTCGCACTCATTACCCACGGCACCACACTCGCTACCAACGCGCTGATTGAGCGCCGAGGCGCCAATACCGCGCTGATTGCGACTGAGGGTCATCGCGACTCTCTGGAGATCGGCTATGAGAACCGTTTCGATCAGTACAATTTTGACGCCGACCGCAACCCGCCGCTGGTCCCAAGAAGCAGGCGCTGGACCGTAAGGGAGCGGATCGATTGCCGGGGTGACGTTCTGACTCCGCTTGACGAAAACTCCGTTGAACGCCTCATCACGCCCTTGAAAGAGGCAAAAATCCAAAGCGTTGCCGTGGGCCTGCTGCATGCCTATGCCAATCCCACGCACGAGCAGCGTATTCGGGAGATCCTCAAAACCCACTTGCCCGATCTTTCCATATCCCTTTCAAGCGAAGTCTGCCCGGAAATACGCGAGTACGAACGCCAGAGCACCACCTGTGCCAACGCCTACGTCCAGCCGCTGATGGCGAGTTACCTGATTGAGGTGCGCGAACGCCTGGCCCACGAAGGCTTCCGCTGTGCCTGCCTACTGATGACCTCCGGCGGTCATCAGGTCACGATTGATACCGCCGCCGCTTTCCCGGTGCGTCTTGTCGAGTCGGGGCCT
>NZKZ01000205.1 GCA_002694065.1 Acidiferrobacter sp. | reverse complement strand
GTCGAAGACGACCGCGTCTCAGCGATAGGTCTGTATATAGAAGGTTTCCCGGATGTCCGGGAACTGGAAAAGGTAATGGGTCGTGCCCGCGAGCGACGTATTCCGGTCGTGGCCGTTAAATCGGGTGTCAGTACCCAGGGCGCCAACATCACCCGTTCCCACACCGCGTCGATGGCGGGATCGGATGAGGCGGCCAACGCATTGCTCAAAAGGCTCGGTATCGCACGGGTTCAGGATCTCGACACCCTGGTGGAGAGCCTCAAACTGCTGCATGTGCACGGACCTCTTAAGGGCAACCGGCTTTGCTCTATGAGTTGCTCCGGCGGGGAAGCATCTCTGATGGCGGATACGGCTATCGGTCGGGATGTCGTATTCCCTGAACTCACATCCGAGCAGCACGACTCTGTTCGCGCCACGGTGCATGACCTCGTGAGCGTCTCGAATCCCCTTGACTATCACACCTTCGCCTGGAACAAAGAAGAGGATCTTTTCGGCACCTACAGTGCCATGCTTGCTTGTGGCTTTGACCTGTCCATGCTGGTGCTGGATTTTCCCCGCGAAGACCGGTGCAACCTTGAGACTTGGGGTCCCGCGGTAAACGCCATCAGCCGGGCAGTCGACAAGACCCAAGCGCCGACTGCGGTCGTGGCCAGCCTCCCCGAAAGTCTTCCGGAAAAGATTGCCACGGATCTCGTCAGCATGGGTGTGGCCCCCTTATGCGGTATTCGACAGGCTTTGGACGCGGCACAAGCGGCATCCCAGATCGGTGCAGCCTGGCGCCGGCCGCTTTTTGAGAAGGCGCTCCCTGGTCCGGGATCACATCTGGAACAACCCGTGGAAAACCTTGACGAAGCGCACGCGAAGCGTGAGATCGAATCTTTTGGTGTAGGTGTGCCTCGTGGTGAACGTGTGGCCTCTGTTGATGCACTAAAGAACGCCGCTGAGTCGCTGACTTACCCATTGGTGCTAAAGGCCTGCGATACGGCATTGCTGCATAAAAGCGAGGCCGGTGCGGTCATGGTGGGGATTGGTGATTTTGATGAACTCGTCGCGGGAGCAACATCTCTGTTTGGGCGCTACCCGAGCCTGCTGGTTGAGGAGATGATTACTGATACTGTCTGTGAGTTGATTGTGGGTGTACGCCAGGATCCCGTCATTGGCCCATGGATGATGATCGGCAGCGGCGGCATCTACGCAGAGCTTATGGGTGACACCAGGGTAACGCTCCTGCCCTCACGAGACGATGAGTTTGCAACAATGATTAGTTCACTCAAGATTCATCCTCTGCTGAATGGCTATCGGGGCAGTGAAGCCGGTGACGTGCCCGCATTGCTGGCAACCCTGCAGAGGGTTGCCGATTTCGTAATGGAAAGGCGAGAGTCACTGGTGGAACTCGAGATTAACCCCTTGTTGGTGAGACCCAAGGGTAAGGGCGTGTGTGCCGTTGACGCGGTACTCCAATATGCGAGAGCATCATAGGTTATGTCTTTATTGAATACAGATCCTGCGAAAGCATCGGTGGCTAAACCGGTTGATGCCCTGATTGAGTTTCTGGGCAGCGGAAAGGGAAGACTCCTCGATATCGGCTGCGGCGAAGGAGCGCTCAGCGATACGCTCTCGCAGCATGGCTATACCGTCACCGGAATTGATCCGCTAGTGGGCAACGGCACCTCTGCATGGCGCGTGCGCGCGAGTGCCGGAGCTGTTCCGCTTGCGAGCGACAGTTTCGATATCGCGGTGTTTCACTGGTCACTGCATCACGTCCCTGAAGAGTTGATGTCGGCTGCGCTTGCCGAAGCGCAGCGGGTGCTCACCGGCGCCGGCAGGCTTTTTGTGATTGAGCCGGAACCCGTCGGCAGCTGGCAAGAGGTGTCACAGCCGTTTCACGACGAAACCGAGGTTCAGGCAAAGGCGGTGAAGGCGGTCGACAAAGTTGTCAGCGCCAGCGCCTTAACCAGACGACGTCAGTATTACCTCAGTGAAGACTGTTACAACAGTTTTGACGAATTTGTTGAGTCAATGATGTCCTATGCGTATAACCGCTACACAGAAGATCAAATTCGCCAGCAACGCGTGCGGGATGCTTTCGAGTCTCGCCGCGAAGGCGATATCTTCCGTCTTCAGCACCGGATTCGAATGGAGGAGATATGCCCGAGTGCAAACAACTAGACCCCGCTTTGGGTGAGGAACATGCCGATGGGTAGCGGCAGTGTGCTCACTGAGCAACGGGGGGCTGTGCTTGAGGTGACCCTGAATCGGCCGAAGGCGAATGCGATCGATGTCGCGACCAGTCGGGAACTGGGGGAGGTCTTTGCCGAGTTTCGAGATGATCCCGAACTTCGGGTGGCGATCATTACCGGCGCCGGCGAGAAATTTTTCTGCCCCGGATGGGATCTCAAAGCCGCCGCCGAAGGCGAGGCCGTTGACAGTGACTATGGCGTAGGGGGTTTCGGAGGGCTGCAGGAGTTGCCAGATCTCAACAAGCCTGTCATCGCGGCAGTGAATGGAATCTGCTGTGGCGGTGGATTGGAGTGGGCGCTGTCGGCGGACATGATTCTTGCTGCTGAGCATGCCACGTTTGCCTTGCCCGAAATCAATTCGGGAACCATCGCGGATGCCGCCACTTTGAAATTACCCAAGCGCATCCCCTGGCACATTGCCATGGAGTTGCTTTTTACCGGCAGGTGGATGGATGCCGCAGAAGCGCATCACTGGGGACTCGTTAACGAAGTCACACCATTGGATAAGCTACTTGTGCGTGCCCACGAACTTGCAGCGATGCTGGCTGAGGGGCCGCCTCTTGTCTTTGCGGCAATCAAGGAGGTCTCACGAGCGTCTGAGAATATGCGGTTTCAGGATGCGCTTGATGGAATCACCGGCAGAAAGTTTCCGACTATCGATAAACTTTACTCCAGTGAGGATCAGCTGGAGGGCGCCAGGGCTTTTGCAGAAAAGCGAAAGCCGCAATGGAAAGGACGGTGATTTCGCGACCTGACGGATTTCGATATTATCCTCCCCGCTAACCAGCATTTCAGTTGACTTAGATTTAAAAAAAGAAAAACGATGGAAGAATGGTCAATAGTTCATAAGGTTGCGCTGATCGGTTTTTTGGGCGCCCTCATTTTCGGCGCCGTCGCCAACAAGACCCATTTCTGCATCATGGGATCAATCAGCGACTGGATCAATATGGGATCGCGGGTGCGGTTTCGGGCCTGGATGCTGTCGATCGGCATTGCGATTTTGGGTTCGCAGGCAATGGTGCAGTTGGGCTGGGTTGATTTGGACACCACCATGTATCGGGGGTCCAGTTTTGGATTGGCGGGTTTTCTGATCGGAGGAATTCTCTTCGGTGTGGGAATGACTCTTGGGGCAGGTTGTGGTCAGCGCACGCTGGTACGGGTGGGCGGCGGTAATCTCAAATCGCTTGTCGTATTGATTGTTATGGCAATTACGGCATACATGACCCTGCGTGGTTTGTTGGCGCCAGTGCGGATTGATGTCTTCGGACCTCTTGCCATTGACCTCGAGTCACAAGGCATCAGCAATCAGGGTATCGAGACCATCCTCGCACACTGGATTGGCGTATCCGGCCAAATGATGGCCATTATTGTCGCGCTGGTCCTGGGTCTTGGCACCATAATCTATGCCCTTAAAGACAAGGGCTTTCGTGCCAGTGGCGACAACATTCTGGCAGGAGTGACCATCGGGGTTCTGGTGGTAGGGGCTTGGTACGCAACCGGTGTGATCGGCAATGATGATTTTGAGCCCGTGCCCGTCGAGGCGCTGACCTTTATTGCGCCCACAGGCAACACGGTTAACTATCTCATGACCTGGACAGGAGCCGAGATCAATTTCGGAATTGCTGTGGTGCTCGGTATGATCCTGGGCTCTTTTCTCTACGCGGTTTTTTCCGGGAACTTCAGAGTCGAAGCCTTTGCCAACCGGGCGGATATGCGCAACCACCTGGTAGCGGGCGTGCTGATGGGGTTTGGCGGGGTGCTATCGTTTGGCTGCACCATCGGCCAAGGGGTATCGGGAATGTCGACGCTGGCTTTAGGCTCGCTGGTAGCCTTGTTGTCGATCATGTTGGGATCGGCGTTGACCATGAAAATCCAGTACTACATGCTGGACGATGGCTTTTGGAGTTCTCTGCGACAGTCGCTCGCTGATCTGCGGTTGTTTCCCGCGCCGAAATAATTTGAGACCCTAGGTTTGGGTGCACTGCTCACTGAACGGTGAGCAGGTATAATGCGCCCGCGTTTGGGCCGTTAGCTCAGTCGGTAGAGCATCTGACTTTTAATCAGGTGGTCGCAGGTTCGATCCCTGCACGGCCCACCATATTTCAAGCACTTAC
>NZKZ01000087.1 GCA_002694065.1 Acidiferrobacter sp. | reverse complement strand
GGGCCTGGACAAAAACATATCAGAGCGGTAGAGGAGGGGGCTATAGCGGCGCTTGTCTATGGAGGGTTTGCAGTCAGTCTTGAGGGTCACAGGGGCTTTTTGCGTAACCCGGAGGACGAGACGGCTAGCAGTTCCCACGACGCTGGCTCACTACAGGTCGAAAATTGCGCAAGATGTCACAGTCGACGCCGTACGCTTGGCGATTATGCCTACGGACAGTTCTTGTCTGATACGCATGTTCTGTCCATGCTTTCTCCCCCTTTGTACCACGCCGATGGCCAAATTCGTGACGAGGTGTATGTCTACGGTTCATTCATCCAGAGCAAGATGTACGCCGCCGGGGTTGTTTGTACAAATTGTCATGAGCCTCACAGCAGTCAGCTCGTGGCTGAAGGCAACGCCCTTTGCGGTCAATGCCACAATCCTGATTCTTTTGATACTCCGGATCATCACCATCACGTCGTGGGAACGTCCGGCAGTCGGTGTGTGAACTGCCACATGCCGGAGCAAACCTATATGGGGGTGGACCGGCGCAGGGATCACAGCATGCGAGTCCCCCGGCCGGAACTCAGTGAAACACTCGGTTCACCAAATGCGTGTACCCAATGCCACCAAGATCAAACCGATGCTTGGGCGGCTGAGGCAGTAGAGGATTGGGCCCACGCACCGCAGCGGATCAAGCCAAGCATTGGCGAACTGTTTTCTGAAGCCCGAAGTGGGGCGCCAGATGGAATTCGCGCCCTTGCGGGCCTTGCAATAAATTCCGACGTAAATGGTATCTGGCGGGCAAGCGCAACAGAGGAGTTAGGTCTTCAAGGCTTTGTCGGATTGGAGACTCTGATCGCTAGACAGGTCGAGTCCCCAGATCCCATTATCAGAGCCAGCGCCGTAAGAGCTTCGACGGCTCTGCCTCTGGTGCGGCGTTATCAGTCCCTGCGCCCAATACTTGGAGATACAAACCGCTCTGTAGTTACCGAGCTGGCGACTGCTCTATCGGGTGTTCCCTTGGATCAAATCCCGTCAGACGATGCCCTGGCTCTGGAAAAGATCTTTCAGACGTATCTTGAGATAGAGCTTCAGGATTTGGATCTGCCGGCTGTTCAGGCCCGTCTCGGAAACTTTTACCTGGCGCGTGGTGATTTACAGGCGGCGGAAGCGTCTTACCAGGCGGCGCTCTCGATCGATCCGTTGACAGTCGGGTCGTACATCAATCTTGCAGATCTCAAGCGTGTTCAAGGAGACGAACAACACGCCAGGTGGGTCTTACGGGAGGCACTTGATTTGATGCCCTCTGACCCAAGCCTGCTGCATGCGCTGGGTCTATTGGAAGCCCGCACAGGGGATTATGACAACGCACTTACCTACCTTAAGGAGGCAGCGGACCTGGGAGAGGGTGGATCGCAGTACCGATATGTTTATGCAGTCGCATTACATGATCTGGGGCAGGTTAGCGAGGCAATCGAGCAGTTAAGGATCGCACTCGAGCGCTCGAGATACAGCGAAGATATCCTGTATGCTCTGGCCGCATATTCGTTTGAAATTGCCCGCTATGCGGATGCCCGGGCGTACGCGCAGCAGCTTGTCTCTTTCTATCCAGACAATGATGCTTATCTGCGCTTGAACCGCAGAATAAAAACTCTGGGTCAGGAGTAGCGTCCTAAGGCAGCTACAGGTTCGAGTAGCAGGGGTATCTTTTAGTACAATCATTGAATGAAGCAACTCGTGTTTATTCTGATATGTGCCGGGGCCCTGTCGGGTTGCGCGTCAGTGGATAATATCGAGATGGGCGTGTCTTACTGCGCGTGCAAGTGATGGCCCTCTGTTTGAGAAGCGGTACCGCCCAGGCGGCACTGTTAGATCGACTAACACCCTTATTTATGGAGTCTTGAAGCCCTGCCCGGGTGGCGAAACTGGTAGACGCAAGGGACTTAAAATCCCTCGGCTTTGCGGCCGTGCCGGTTCGAGTCCGGCCCCGGGCACCACTTATTGAGCACACCATGATCTCTCTCGTATCACGAGATTCATTTTCCCTCGAGAACTATCACAAAGTTTCCTGGCTTGGCGAGGGTGTCATTATTGCCGACAAGGCGATCGCGGTGATGGACTCGGCGCGCGAGAGCTTCTTGGCGCTGCTGGAGAGTGACGATGAGTTAGTGGTTTATGGCGTCACTTCGGGATATGGACAGAATGCGTATCAGCGCTTCAGTAAAGCTGAACGCAAGGCGCACGCCCAGAAGATCAGTTATGCGACCTCTGCCGCGTTTGGCGATCCTGCGCCTCAGCGCGTGGTCCGGGGGATCATTTTCGCCAGGCTGGTCAACTTCATTGAGGGTCACGCTGCGATCTCCTCAGAACTAGCGAGACGGGTGGCTGCAATGCTGGATCAAGCTTCTCTCCCTCAAGTGCCAATGCGGGGTATCGGTTGTGCAGGGGAGATCCAGCCGCTTGGGCACCTCTTTAACGCGCTCTCAGAAGAACGCACGATGGGCGAGAAAGAAAATCTTTCTCTGGTTAACGGGTCTCCCTGCGCCTGTGCACTGGCGGCAGATGTCGCGCTTTCTTCTCGGCGACGGTTGGATTTGGCCTACCGGTTTTTTGCGCTGTCGAGCGAGGCGCTGCGCGCCCCGCTTGAAGCATATGATCCAAGTCTGGAGTCATTATGGGCCGCTCCAGAGGAACTCTTGGCCCTGAAAGAGTTGAGGAGGTTGACTGCAGGCGGAGACACCAAGCGCCGGGCGTTTCAGGCGCCGGTATCGTGGCGAATTCTCCCGCGCGTGCTCGCCCAGGCCGAACATGCCGTCAGTCGACTTGAGGCCGTGGCGTCTTCATCGCTGATCAGCATTACCGACAATCCTGTTTATGTTCTGCCCGATCGAGAAAACCCCTTGGGCAGGGTGTTCTCGACCGGGGGTTACCATAATGGCCTCGCATACCCCGCGATCGATAGTGCGACCGCCTGCTGGGCAGACCTTGCGACCCTGGGAGATCGACAAATCACCAAACTCCTCGACAGTAAGGTCTCGCATCTTCCTGCCCAGTTGCTTGCGCATGAGGATGGATATATCGGCGTCGCAGGGATGGCCACGGTCGCGTATCAAGAAGAAGCCAGAAGAGCCGCGCAGCCGACTTTATTGCCAGGATCAGAGGGGGGAGGGTTTGGTCAGAATGACGTTGGCGTGCCGACGTTCTGGTCGTTCAATCAGTATACGACGGCAAGTTCGGCGCTCGACGCCGTTCTCGCCTATCTTGGCGTCACAGCGAGTCAGGCGCTATATGTCACAGACCGACAGGCGCCCCCCAGGTTGGCGCAAACGCTAGAGGCGATCAGATCTATTGTCCCGCCCGTTGTGAAGTCAAGAGCCCTGGGCCCTGAAGTGGAACGTCTGGCTGCTCGTATAGGCGAGGCTGTATTAAGCGACGATCCAGTCGTCAAACTAGAGGGAGTCGCATGATTTCGAGAAAGTTCCTTGGCCTGCTGATGTTTTTCAGTGTCGGCGCCTATGCGTCGGGTACCGGTGAGTCGACGTTTGCCCCTTTTTTTACCGAAGCAGATTGGGCAGTTACTGAGGTCAATGATCCGACCGGGCTGGCGCCAGTAGGGGTGGTCCAGCGCTTTGAGGTGCGGCCCGGGCAGTGCATTTCGAAACCCCCATTTCATGATTGTGAGAGAGGCGTTGAGCGCGCCGAGCTCGGACAGGCGATGGTGCCTGCAGCTTCGCCTGATGCGCATTGGTATCGCTGGCAGGTGTTCTTTCCGCGAGACTACGAGACTACCTACCCCGTGAGGAACCGACACGGCCAGTTCGTTGACCATGGGACGGGAGACTCGGCCTGGGCTTTCGAGATTGGGAGTACCGGTGCTTTATGGGTTGGGAGTCAGTTTGATGATGAATCCCGTTATTTTTCTGTCATAAACGATCGCAATTTGCGAGGCGAATGGCACGATGTGATTGTCGAGGCTGTATGGAGTCGTGAGAAGGGGAGGCTGAACGTTTGGGTGAATGGCCAGGAAAGGGTTCAGTATCGAGGGGCCACCTGCGATCGCTGCCAGATTGCGCTGACATATGGGATCGCCCGGCATGGCGTCAGCAAGTTCAAGGAGCGGTATCCAGAAAAGACGTTGCCAGTCCAGATCACGTACTACCTCGCCGCTGAAGCGTACCCTGAGGATCCCGGTTGGATCGTCACACCACCACCTCCCGAGTCTGAAGAAGTGACCGATGACAACAAAGCAGATCACGAGATCGCCCCAGAGCCGGAAAGTGATGAATCG
>NZKZ01000086.1 GCA_002694065.1 Acidiferrobacter sp. | reverse complement strand
GCCAGCTGGTGCATGTCCTCAGCCATGGTCCGTTCGAAGAGATCCGCGGCAGCCCGACGCTCCTCTTGCGCAATGTCTTGGTCAAGAAAAGCAATCCCCCTTTTAACCTTGACCGTGTCTGCGGTAGCAGGCTGCAGGTATAGATAAGTCACGATGTGGCCAGTGACGCTCCCAACATGCCCCGGCGGCACAGCAAACATCACGGATCGCTGCCTTTCTTCTGCAGTGAGGTCGGGATGATAAGCGCCCCGTTGCGGGAGGTCCTCCGGGAAGTTTGAGAAATATCCAAAGTAGCCTTCGCCCGGCGGGAAGTGACGGCAAAGTCGAGTGGGCGTGATAGCGTGCAGCGTCTTCTGGTGAACGCTCGAAAGATGGTAACCCTCCATGAAATTTTCAACGAGACACTTCCAGTTCGTCTCCCAAACACTCTCCTCCCCGTGCAACTCGACCATTTCATCCATGTGGTAGTGGGTAAGCAAAGCACTCAAGCCCTCGAGTTGAGGCGCAAGAGGGGGGGCTTCATTACTGAGGTTGACGTAAATGAAGCCGCCCCAGATTTCGCAGGCAAAGCGCGGAAGTTGACAGCTTTTTAAATCAAAGTCAGGTCGCTCGGGAATAAGCGGTGCTCTTATCAGATGGCCGTCGATATCGTAGGACCAGGCGTGGTAAGGACAAACAAAATTTCTTGCCTTTCCCGCGCCCTCAGCGATCAGGGAACCTCGATGTCGGCAAACGTTTGCAAGAATCCTGATCTGCCCATCCTGCCCCCGAACGACAATCAGCGGCTCACCGACAAGATCAACCGTAAAGTAATCACCACGCTCTGGAATCTGGTCTACACGCCCAAGGCAAATCCATTGCTCGCGAAAAAGCGTGCTCTTCTCAAATTCACAAAATTCTGGCGCGGTATAAAAAGCCGGCGGCATGGACCGAGCCTCTTCATACCCCTTGTGTGCACAACTCTTGAGGGCCGAAAGTATCTCTTCAATTGAATTTGTCATGAACGAACACCAGGTTTCTGAAAGTGTCTCCCAGCAGCCTCAATAGACTAATTCAAACCGATTGCTGGTGCTATGCTCTTTTCAGGATTTGCCTGCCAAGGGGATTAGACCTGATACACTTGTTGCGAGTGATCCACTCACCCTATCTAAGCTCAAGGAGAATCCATGCCAGTCTCACTTCAAGTTCTTTATCCTGTCGGGGAAAACACGCATTTTGACCATGATTACTATGCCAACAAGCACTTCGAGATTGTTGATAACTGTGCGGGTGAGCATATTCAAAGCCGCGTCGTAACCAAAGGTAATGCGGGTGGCCCCAACACACCCCCGGCCTATCACGCTATTGCGACAATTCTCTTTGCTGATCAGGCTGCCATGGATGCTGCGATGCCAAAGATGGGCCCTGCCATTGAGGATATTCCCAACTTCACCAATGTCCAGCCTGAGATGCTGATTGGAGAAGTCACCGCCTGACAGCAGCCACGTGAGTCGCCCTGACCACGGCAACACTATCGAATTGAATTACTGACCCTCGATCGAGCAAGACATGAAGAAAAAAGGTTTAGTACATCTGGCACTGACCATCATCGTCGTCGCCATCGCGTATTTCTGGCTACTCGCGTAATCGACTTTCGCGCATTGTCCTTACTGGCGGATCAACTGATTGGCCGGCGGGCGGATTCACTCTGTATCCCTGCGCGGAGTCCAAATAAGCGCTGGATCACACATTCCTATGCCATCGCACCGCGGCGCATGCATGCGAATTATGAAACCTGCAGCCTCAATTAACGCCGAGCAGCGCGAACTCTGGAATGCTCAGACGGCCGACTACTGGGTCCGCCATAAATCAGCGCTGGATAAATTGCTTCAACCGCTAACTGACTTATTGTTGGAAGCGGCCGATCTTTCGGGCTCCGAGCAGGTCGCTGACATAGGATGCGGCACTGGAGCTACAGCATTACAGATCGCTTCAGCGTTGAATGACGGCGGACATGTCATCGGCATCGACATCTCCAGGAAACTCATTCACAGCGCGGCCCGTGCTGCCGAAAAGACCGGTATCCAGAACGTTTCATTTATTGAGGCCGACGCCGCACGATTTGCATTTGATAAACCTCAGGATCTACTCATCTCGCGTTGCGGAGTCATGTTTTTTGGCGACCTCATCAAAGCCTTTTCCCATTTGCGCAAAGCGCTTCAGCCAGACGGTCGGCTGTTATTGGCAGTCTGGTGCGCGCCGGAAGAGAATGAGTGGTATCAGTTTCCGATGCAGTGTGTTGAAGCATTTTCTGACACCCACAGCGCTCCAGACTACGATGCGCCGGGCGCTTTCACCCTGGCAAAAGAAGCTCGAGTTCGGGACATCCTCAACACCGCAGGCTTTACTGATATTAATCTCGCCTCACACCAGCCGACTCTCTTAGTCGGCAGTACTGTGAGTGAGGCTGCAGAGCTTTTCATGGCGATGAACTCAATCCGGACACTGCTCCACGGAGCGGACGATGCTTTGGAAAAACGCGTCCTGCAGCACATGCTGGAGGGTCTCAAGGATTACCAACAGGATGCGGGCGTGTATATGAAAAGCGCTTGCTGGCTGATTTCTGCGAAACCCTGATCCTGCCACCAATCCTCACAGAGGCCGTTACAGACACAATGAACCAAAAAGCATTTATCTCTACGTCGGAGGACGTCCCTTGGGCGACATCTGATCAGAATCCTGGCCTCACATACAAACTCCTGATCGATGCATCAAATGCGGAAACGGACGGGTTCAGCTTTGGGATTCTGCGGCTGGAGCCCGGTGCATCACTTTTGCCGCATTACCATGACCCTCAGGAAAGTTACTTTATTCTGGAGGGAGAAGGCCTGATGCATCTAAATGGCGGCGAACAGGCAGTCGGCCCGGGATCGGTCATCTATATTCCTCGATGTCATCGGCATGGGATCACAAACATGGGGGCTGGGCCGCTTGTGTTTATATGGACCTTCCCGACAGATACCTGGTCCGAGGTGGCGTACCACTACGGATAGTCGATGACTGATTATTCAGGATTCTCGGATTCTGATGACTTTGTCGGCGCCTCTCCCCGAAACCACCCTTTGTGCCACTTGTCCTCGTCCAACAGTTCGTCAAGGCAAACGCGCATCAAAGAGCGCGTTACGACGCATCTCATCAGACAGACGACTTTTGCGCTTTGTCTTGTCTCACCCTGAAGCGCTTTTAGTTCAAAATGCCGGGATCGGTCTATGGGTCTTACCGCAGTCCACTTGGAGTTGATGAGATGATTCAGTTTTTGCATTGGCGTCGTTTTGAGCAGAGCTCCTGAAGCAGGTCTCTGAACACGAGGATTTCACTTCATTGAAAGATAATGGGCTCGTGAAAAAATTTCCTGGCAACGTGCTGCAACTCTCGGCGATGTCGTCAAAATCATCTTTTCGACCCGACTTTGTCTATGAGCCCGTCACGGCGGGATGGCCGCCGGCGAGTGAGTGCCGCGAGGTATCTGGAGACCACCGTTTGCGCCGAACAACAGGTATTGTCGTCGCCCTCCATCCCCGGCCTCTCGCCGCTGATCCAACTCAGGCGACAGACTGATACAAAGAGTTATGGCGGCAAACAACCCAAAGAAGCGCTCCCAGAAGGACCCTGTGGAAGATCAGCTCCGGTTCGAAGCGGCCCTCTACGGGGATTGGTACAGCCGTTCGATTCATACTTCTTACGTTCAGGATCAGTCTGAAAAAGATCGCAGCGTCGACATTCCCGAGGAGAAGACGGAGCATGCTAGTTCGCTTTCAGACCACCAGTGATCTCCCGCGCGGGGGTCAATCCTCTTTATTCTTTATTCTTATTGTTAATTAACTTTAATCTATTCCTTATTCCTTCCCCAAGAGCTGCGCCCTGATCTTTAGATCCAGCGCCTTATCCCCGATCCAGGGGGAATGAATTATCCTGGCGACGTTGGGAGAGTCGCTCTTCGCTACCAAAAGACTGTTCAAATACAAACTCGTCACCGATCCTGCCACCAGCATGGCAAAACGATCGCCTTCTTTAAGGTCTGGCGTCTTGGATCGTACCCAGTCCATTGCGACTTTTAAATCTGGGACAGACGCAATGTGTTCGAAACCCTTATCCCAGCCTTTAAGGGACAAATACCTCGGGACGTCGCGAAGATAAGTCAGTTCAACCAGAGTCTCGTTCGCATTGCGAGTGAAGTGTCGCACCTGGTAGACATCAAGATCGAACGGCCCCACTTCAACTAATGCCTCTCCCACCAGAGAAAAAGATTCGCGGTCAAGTTCCGCAGAGACCACCTCGACACTCGTCATCAGCGCAATCAACGCTGCAAGAACGCGAACACGCAGACCCGCTCTCTTAACTTTCGTGACCATTCAGTACTCGAATAAAGTGACACCGGGCCGGGCAAACCGGTTTAATCTGGCGCGATAGCTGCCTGGCAGTGTTCCAACCGTTCGAAACGCTTTTTGGCAAACCGGTCGTAGAGTTTTCCTGCCAACTGATAGCATCCCGGCAAACTGACAAGACTTCCAAGCAGTCGCCAGCGAGGCAAGGCCGCCCAAATTATCAGGAAAGCATCGACTCCCACATGAATCGCACCGTCTTCACTTTGGGCGTGCAATCTTTCCAACGCCGCCACCTGGGAGACATGAATTGCTTCAAGCGGTGACGGATCGGAGGCGATATCCGACCAGCAAAAGCGTCCTGCAGGTGCGATTTTCTGGTAGTGGCGAATCTCTCTTGAACAAAGTCCGCACTTGCCATCAAAGAAAACGGTAATCATTGCTTTTGCTAGCGGTAATCAGATCAGTAAAGTCGAATGTCCGTGATAGTAATACTTGCCTCATGATCGCGCCCAAAGGCAACAACGCCAAGCGACTCAACATCTTTTGGGGCGATATTTTTCGGCAAGACCCGACTCGAAGGTTTGAAGGCGCTGAAAGGAATAGCGACTTCTTTCCAATTGCTGTCGGTTTTGAAACCAGCCTGATAATACTGCCAGGGGAGCAAAGTCCAAAACGAACGAAGATGCAGGAAGTATTCTTCTCCATTACCTTTCACCGTTAACATGATGCCCTGGTAGTCGCGGGTTTTGTCGACAGAAAGTGCCCGGCGCGCTTGAATAAAACCGCCATTGTTTTCGGTACTGACGGTGCCGGAAAGAATCATGACGTCTTTTTTCTCGACATGATTAAATTGGACGCTGCCGTAAGACACGCCACCCATTACACCATCCGCAATAAATTCCCAGCGAGATGAAGCATCGTCGGAAAAATCATCGATGAGTAAATCATCGGCGAATCCTGAAGCGCAGTGCATCATTAGTGTTCCCGCTAGACCCAGTGAAAAAATATTTTGTTTCATATATCAATCGTAAGGGGTCCGGAATCAATGGCATGTGAAAGAATCATCAGCAGGTGCTGTGTCGTTTCGTTAGATTAAGCGCTGTAGATTTAATGTATTGCTATTTGTCGGAGCTAGTATGTCAAACCCAGTTGAAGAGGTCCTGTCCACCAACGCGGCGTTTTATGAAGCGCTTGCAACGGGGGATTTTGGTCTTATGCAAAAGGTGTGGTCCAACACCGACGATGTCACATGCATCCATCCAGGTTGGGGCTCTATTCTTGGGAGGCAATCTGTTATGAGAAGTTGGGAAACCATTCTTCAAAGTCCTCCACAGATCGCCTGCACTGAACCCCGAGGGTTCGTCAGTGGGGATTCTGCCTATGTCATTGCGTATGAGAATCTGGGCGACGGCAGACTCATTGCGACCAACCTATTCCGGTTAGAGGATGATGCATGGCAAATGATCCATCATCAGGCCGGCGTTGCGCGTCCTGCCAGCACACCGCAACGTCCGTCCCATACCTCGATACACTGATCATGTCTTATTTTCGCCAGGATGAAGTCCCCTCAGTTCTACTGCCGCAGTGCTCTGATTCGCGGCTCAAAATATAAGATAATCTATCTTCTCATCCGCACCCGCTCTTTCAAGCCATCCTGACTTCCCATGACTTTCAGCAAGCAGATCGTGATTGTTGCAATTGTTGCGGCGGTGGGCGGCGCCGGATATTACTCCTGGCCAGTCGCAAAAACAGACGCCGCGTCTTCGAAAGCAGCATTCAAGGCACCGCGTCAACCTGGAGTGGTCGAAGCCTCTGCCGCTACCGTGCAGCGCATCGAACGCGTCATCGAAGCGGTAGGTACCACCCGGGCAGCGCGTTCCGTCGAAATTGCCCCGCTTTCGGCCGGCCGTGTAGTTAAATCACAACTGTCACAGGGAACAGAAGTCAAATCTCGCTCTTTGTTGATCGCTCTAGATTCAGTCATTGAAGAAGCGGACGTACTCGAAGCCAAAGCCCGTCTTGAAGAGGCCTCTCGGGCACTGCAGCGTTCGGACAGTTTGGCGGCATCCAGCGGCATGTCACAGGCTGCGATCGATAACCTGAAAGCCCAGGCAAAGATCGCTCGCGCCCAGCTGGAGAGAGCGAACAAAAGACTAGAAGACCGGTTTTTGCGGGCACCGTTTTCCGGCGTCATCAGCCTCTCCGATATCGAAATCGGCTCGCGGGTGAAGGCGGGTGAAGTAGTTGCCGTTTTGGATGACCTTTCCGGCGTGCTCGTCGAGTTTTCAGTCGCCGAAGATCACTTTGGCTCGCTCGGATCAGGCGATACTTTGACAGCGCGGGCCGCGGCCTTCCCTGGCCGAAAATTTACGGGCACGATTGACGCAATCGACACCCGGATCGATACCGCCTCGCGCTCTTTCAAAGTGCGGGGCTTCATCAAGAATGCGGATCGATCCCTCCCGGCAGGCATGTTCATGCATGTCAGCATTGCCCTCAAGGAAAGTGAGGCTCTGGTTGTGCCCGAAGAGGCACTTATGATCGACGAGGGCCAACCCTTTGTTTTTCGGCTCGATCCCGCCAAGGATCCCGGTCTTTTCCGGGTTGATAAGCGTGCGGTCACCATCGGCCGACGAGGATTTGGCTATGTGGAACTGACCGAAGGGATAAGCCCGGGCGACGAGGTGGTCACACGAGGCATTCAAAAGATCCGCCCAGGAGCAATGGTAAAAAAGCGTGATCTTGCAAGTATGGGTAACGCTAATGCAGCCACTTCGGCCGACACGGGTTCCTGACGGATTTCCCCTCTTCTAACCCCGCTCGAGTCTGCTTAACGGTATTCCTTGATGGCACGACGTGGCTACGCTCTTTCTGATATTGCGATTCGTCGTCCGGTCACGACGATAGTCGCAAGCCTCCTGATCGTTACGGCAGGTATCGCAGCGCTTCAATCCATTCCGATCCGTGAGCTGCCGGATGTCGACCGCAGTGTGGTGACAATCACCACGAGTTACCAGGGTGCCTCACCCCAGGTGATCGATACAGATATCACCGAAGTTATCGAGAGCGCCATCTCCGGTGTCGCCGGGGTCGAGTCGCTCAGCTCGCAGAGCCGGCGTGGAAGAAGTCGTACCGTGGTCGAGTTTCAGTCGGGTCGCGACATTGATGAGGCCGCCAATGATGTTCGCGATGCTGTGGGCAGGGCCCGTGGCGCCCTGCCCGATGACGTTGACGAGCCGATCATTGTGAAGAGCGACAGCGACGCGGATCCTGTCATGCGAATCGGGGTGTCCTCCAGCCAACACTCTCCCGAGGAGATTACAGATTACGTTGAGAGATTTATTGTGGATCGGCTATCGACACTTGAGGGCGTGGCCAGCGTTGATGTTCGGGGTGAACGACGGTTTGCGATTCGGATCTGGCTGGACCGTCAGGCACTGGCGGCGCGCAACCTGACGGTATCCGAGATTCAGCAGGCAATCAGCCGAAGTAACCTGGAATTGCCCGCAGGCGATATTACGTCTCGGGAGCGTATGCTTGAGATCCGTCTGGACGGCAGGCTGAGCACTCCCGAAGATTTTCAAAACATCGTGCTCCGGGAGATCGATGACTATCCAGTACGCCTGGGTGATGTCGCGCTGGTTGAACATGGGGTTGAAGACGACAGTTTGATCGTACGCGCCAACGGTCAACCAGCGGTGGGGCTTTCGGTGCTTCGCCAGAGTCAAGCCAACACCATGGAGATCTCGAAGCTTGTGCGCGCCGAGATCAGCCGTATCGAAAAAACCCTTCCCGAGGGGATGAAGATCATTGTTGGCTCGGATGATGCCCTGTTTATCTCAGCATCCATCAGGGAGGTCCTGATTGCCCTCAGTATTTCACTGGCGCTGGTTATCGTCGTGATCGTGCTCTTTCTTCGCTCGTTCCGCACAGCACTGGTGCCCATCGTCACGATCCCGGTCGCGCTGATCGGCTGTATAGGCGTCATTTATACCCTCGGATTTTCGATCAATCTCATTACGCTGCTCGCACTGCTGCTTGCTATCGGACTGGTGGTCGACGATGCCATCGTGGTCCTTGAAAACATCAAGCGTCGTATCGAAAACGGTGAACCGGTGCTGCGTGCCGCGCACGAGGGCACTCGACAAGTCGTCTTTGCCGTGTTGGCAACCTCAGTCACATTAATCGCCACCTTTGTCCCAATCTCCTTACTCGAAGGACAGGTCGGTCGACTCTTTAGCGAGTTTGGTCTTATCCTGGCAGCGGCAGTTGTCATCTCAACTTTTGTGGCGCTCACGCTCTGCCCCATGATGGCGTCCCGGATACTGCAACCGCGAAACTCCATCTCACCGGCCGGGAAGGAGGAAGCGAACCAGGACGCCAGCACGAATCTGCCCAAGACATTGATGAGTCAAGGGTATGCCGTGCTTTTGAAGCGTGCGCTCGATGCACCCGTTGTTGTCATTGCGCTGGCAATCGTGTTTTCGCTGGGCGGCGTTGTGCTTTACGACACACTGCCAAGAGAGTTGGCTCCCAGAGAGGACCGGGGCGTGGCGTTCATCCCTATGACCGCACCGCAGGGATCCACCTCGAGCTATACAGACTCTCAAGCGCGGATTATTGAACGCGATCTGCTGCCCTTCCAGGAAGAGGGCAGTATCGAAACGGTCTACAGCATTGTTGGTTGGGGTAACCGGCCCTATCGTGGATTCGTGGTGATGCGTTTAGCGCATTGGGATCACCGGGAAGCCTCGCAAGGGGAGCTGGTTAGGCAAATGCGTCCCATTACCCGGCGTTTGATTGGCGCAAGAGCCGGGGTTGCCAGTCCGGCAGGGCTCGGATTGCGGGGAAGTTCAACGCCCCTTCGGATCGTAGTGGGTGGTCCTGACTTCGAAGAGGTCAAACGTACAGCGGCTGAGCTGCTTCGCTACGCTGAGTCCAACGATAACCTTATCAATCCGGGAATGGATTACGAGGAGAACCAGCCCCAGATCGATCTCAAACTTGATCGGCGACGGGCGGACGATCTGGGCGTCAGCGTCGAAGAGATCGCATTCACCCTGCAGTCCATGTTTGCTTCCAAAAAGGTGAGCTCCTACATAGACCGGGGGCGGGAATACCCCGTCATCATTCAGGCACAAAAGAAGGACCGACGTGACATCAATAGCCTGGAAAACGTATTCGTGCGCTCGATTGACCCCGATTCCGGTGCCCGCAAACTGGTGCCGCTCAGTGTATTCGTCTCGGCTACCGAAAACGCCGCCGCGGCACAGTTGCGCCGCTTTGATCGGCTTCCCTCCATCACGATATCTGCAGGCCTGTCTCCAGATTACACGCTTGGCCAGGCCGTGGCGTTCATGGAGCAAGGCGCAGAGTCCATTCTGCCCAGCAGCATCAAGATGAGTTACTCAGGGCAATCCAAGGTTTTCAAGAGTGCGTCTAGCGGCGTACTTTTGAGCTTCTCATTTGCCCTGCTGATTGTCTTTTTGGTGCTGGCCGCACAATTTGAGAGTTTTGTCAGCCCGCTGATGATTATTCTGTCGGTCCCCCTGGCCGTAGCCGGCGCCATCTACTCACTCACCCTAATGGGACTGTCTCTTAACGTCTATAGCCAGATCGGGATCATCCTGCTGATTGGGCTCATGGCAAAGAACGGCATACTGATCGTTGAATTTGCCAACCAATTGCGCTCGGCTGGAAAAACGGTTCGAGAGGCGGCGCTCGAAGCCTCTACTCTGCGTCTTCGCCCCATTGTCATGACGGTGATCTCAACCATCCTCGGCGCTACCCCCCTTGTCCTTGCAAGCGGCGCCGGTGCAGAGAGCCGGATCGCCATCGGCTGGGTGATTGTGGGCGGCCTCACAATGGCGCTGATATTGACTCTGTTCCTGACCCCTCTTCTCTATAACCTGATGGCAGGGTTTTCCAAGCCCCGTCACTCTCCGGAATAGGGAAGGCAGGACTGAACCTCAGTTGTCAGCACAACCAGACCAAAAGACACAGATTCATCTCATTCAGCGGGAAATCTTCTTCCCCAGTGTCCCCTTTTGTAATGTTTTGATTGCAGATTCTCAGAAATCACATTGATTTAGTTGAAATCTTTCCTCCCTGGGGGTCTAATCTACTGACGCTGTGAAGAAAACAGCGGCAATAAAGTTTTACCCAACCGAAGGAGTTAACCATGAAATCTCTGACTACCAGACTGGCGGTCGGTGTGGTCGCGGGTGTCTTCGTATCCACCCTCGCCTCCGCTGAGACTATCCGCTGGGCACGTGCCGGCGATTCTCTGACCATGGACCCCCATGCTCAGAATGAAGGCCCAACCCATGCACTGGCACACCAGATTTATGACTCGCTGCTCCAGCGTGATATGTCAGGTGCCATTATTCCGTCATTGGCAACCGAGTGGGCAGCACTGCCCGACAATCCAAACGTCTGGCGCTTCAAACTGCGCAAGGGCGTGACCTACCACGACGGTGCTGCTTTTGATTCCGAAGACGTCGTCTTCTCCCTCAATCGGGCAATGGCTGACGGTTCTGACATGAAAGAACTGCTGTCATCTGTCAAGGAAGTCCGTGCTGTCGATTCCCATACTGTCGACATTGAAACGCATGGCGCCAACCCGCTTTTGGTCAACAACCTGACCAACATGTTCATGATGGACAAGGGCTGGGCCGAAGCCAATGACGTGATGACCCCGCACGATGTAGCCAAGGGCGAGACCAACTTTGCGACGATGAACACCAACGGCACCGGTGCCTTCAAGCTGGTTAGCCGTTCGATCGATGAAAAGACTGTTCTGACTGCCAATCCCAACTACTGGGGCAAGAGTATTTACCCCAGCCAGGTGACGGAGATCATTTACACCCCGATCCAATCCTCCGCGACCCGCGTGGCTGCTTTGCTCTCGGGCGAGGTGGACATCATTCAGGACGTCCCGGTTCAGGATTTGGGCCGCGTCAGCTCGACTGCGGGCCTCAAGGTCGGCACTGCTGCACAGAACCGTGTGATCTTCTTTGGCGTAGACAATGCAGACGGCCCTACAGCTGACCTGCGTGTGCGTCAGGCAATGAACATCGCGATCAACCGTGAAGCCATCAAGAAAGTCGTCATGCGTGACCAGTCTGATCCGACCGGCGTCATCATGCCTCCGTTCGTGAACGGTTGGACCGCCGCCCTTAACGAGTATCCTGCTCACGACCTTGATAAGGCCAAGGCTCTGATGGCCGATGCCGGCTACGCCAATGGTTTCGACATCACCCTGAACTGCCCCAACGACCGCTACATCAACGACGAAGCGATCTGTCAGGCAGCCGTGGGCATGATGGGTCAGATAGGGATCAACGTTACCCTCGACGCCAAGCCGAAAGCGCAGCACTTCCCGTTTATCAAAGGGGGTGACTCCGACTTCTATATGTTGGGCTGGGGTGTTCCGACCTTTGACTCCCACTATATCTTTAACTTCCTGGTGCACACCCGGACCGGCGACCGCGGTTCCTGGAACCCCACCGGCTACTCTGACTCTGCCGTCGATGACATGATCGTCAGCCTGGAATCAGAGACCGATCTGGCTGCACGGAACGCCACGATTGCCAAGATCTGGGCGGCCATTCAGGCTCAGCAGATGTATCTGCCGATTCATAACCAGGTTCTGAACTGGGGCATGAAAGACAGCATTGAATTCGCTGTCCAGCCTGAAGACCAACCGCACTTCCAGTTCCTGACCTTCAACTAATTCATCGCGACTTGCCTGACTGATCTCTCAGGGATCAGTCAGGCGGTTTCGGTGTTCAAGGAGTGATCGGGTCCAGACAGTCGCTGTCGGGGCCCGATCAACTTTTGGCGCTATGCTGCTGATCATTCTTCGGCGCCTCGGCCAGTCCGTTTTCGTACTGTTCCTGGTCGCGTTCGTTTCATTCATGATGTTCCGCTATGTCGGTAACCCGGTCGACAACCTGCTCGGCCAGGAAGCGACCGTGGAGCAGCGCGAGGCGCTCATCGAAGCCCTGGGTCTGAATGACCCGCTGCATACGCAGTATCTCGGCTTTGTGACCCGCGCCTTACAGTTTGACTTTGGCAACTCATACCGCGGGGCCCAACCAGTCGCGGATATGATCCTCGAACGCCTGCCGGCAACTCTGGAACTGGCGCTGGTCTCGGCAATTTTCGCAATGCTCTTTGGGGTCATTGCGGGGGTTTATACAGCCATCTTCCGAAACGGCTTTTCTGCTCACCTCATCATGTCGACCTCGTTGATTGGGGTATCTCTGCCGACGTTCCTGATCGGGGTGCTCCTGATCTGGCTGTTCGCAGTGGAACTCGGATGGCTGCCGAGCTTTGGCCGGGGGGAAACTGTGCAGATCGGATTCTGGTCTACCAGCCTGCTTACCGTTTCTGGTCTGAAATCGATGGTGCTGCCAGCAATTACGCTCGGGCTTTACCAGATGACTCTCATCATGCGTCTCGTGCGCGCGGAGATGCTTGAGATTCTGCGACAGGACTTTATCCGCTTTGCCCGGGCCAGAGGCTTGCCCGAACGGGTTGTGTATTTTGGTCACGCGCTGAAGAACACGTTGGTACCGGTCATCACTGTCGCCGGTCTGCAACTGGGCTCGATTGTGGCCTTTGCCATCATCACGGAGACCGTTTTTCAGTGGCCGGGTGTTGGCCTGATGTTCATCAACGCGGTGTTCTTTGTTGATATTCCAGTGATGTCTGCCTATCTGCTGCTGGTAGGCACCTTGTTTGTGGTAATCAACCTTATTGTGGATCTGCTTTACCTCGCGATTGATCCGCGGATCCGCGACGGCCAACTTAAACGCCAGAGCACATGAGTGCACAAAAGTCACTGATGGGCCGATTTCGCGAGAGCGATTTTCTCTACGACTTCAAGCGGTCTCCTGTTACGGTCGTTTCTTTTGTGATTGTTGTGATGCTGATTCTGCTCGCGGTCTTCGCTGATCTGGTAGCACCCACGAATCCGTTTGATGCCGGGTCACTCAACCTCATGAACGGTTTCACCCCGCCGATGCAGCCCAATGCCTTTACCGGGGAAACGTTTTATCTTGGTACAGATGATCAGGGGCGTGATCTGCTCTCCGCGATTATTTTTGGTCTCAGGGTGTCTTTGTTCGTCGGTTTGACGGCGGTGATCCTGGCGATGGTCCTGGGCGTCAGTCTTGGACTGATCGCCGGATACCGGGGCGGCTGGGTCGACTCCCTGATCATGCGGGCAGCAGATATTCAGGTGACCTTTCCCTCGATTCTGATCGCCATGCTGATTTTTGGAATCGCCCGGGGCCTGCTGCCGCCTCACATGCGCGACGAACTGGCCATAACGGTGCTGATTATTGCCATTGGACTCTCGGAGTGGGTTCCCTTTGCCCGTACGGTTCGCGGCACAACCATGGTGGAGAAAGAAAAAGAATATGTTCAGGCGGCACGCCTTATCGGTCTGGGCAGCGGCCAAATCATGCTGCGGCACATTCTGCCCAATGTTCTATCGCCGGTCCTTGTCATTGCAACCATTACCCTGGCGCTTGCCATCATCGCCGAAGCCACGTTGTCGTTTCTTGGGGTCGGCGCGCCCCCTACGGAACCCAGCCTCGGCACGTTGATTCGAATCGGCCAGGATTTTCTTTTTTCTGGTGAGTGGTGGATTCTTCTCTTTCCCGCCGCCACACTGCTGGCGCTCGCACTGTCTGTAAACCTGCTGGGTGACTGGCTGCGCGACATATTGAACCCGAGACTCAAATGAGCGAAGCCATTCTCTCTGTCCGGAACCTGCGCGTGGTCTTCCCCCACCGTCACGGAGTACTGGTGCCCATTGACGACATCTCTTTTGATGTCAAAAAAGGAGAGATTATCGGGTTCGTAGGAGAGTCCGGCGCTGGCAAATCCATGACCGGGGCGGCGATTATTGGCCTGATCGATCCGCCCGGATATATCGAGCAAGGGGAGATCTGGCTGAAGAACGAACGCATTGATCAATTGGATATCAGCGCGGCCAACCGGATCCGCGGGCGCCGCATCAGCATGGTATTCCAGGACCCCCTCACAAGCCTCAACCCTCTGCGCACCATTGGCGATCAATTGGTAGAGACTATCCTGACGCATCTGCCGGTCAGTGCCGATGAGGCAAAGCGCAAGGCCATTGCCGGACTGGAGGAGGTCGACATTGATCCCGAGCGGTTTAATGCCTACCCACATGAGTTTTCTGGCGGTATGCGTCAGCGCGTGGTCATTGCACTCGCCCTTTCCGCCGAACCCGAGCTGATTATCGCGGATGAACCCACAACCGCGCTCGACGTCTCTGTGCAGGCACAGGTCTTGGAATTGCTTAAGAAACTCTGCCGGGAACACGGCGCATCCGTCATTCTGATTACCCATGATATGGGTGTCATCGCCGAAACCACAGATCGGGTCGCCGTCCTCTATGCTGGGCGGCTTGCAGAGATTGGCGACACGCAAACTCTTCTCCGGGATCCGCAACACCCCTATACGAAGGGCTTAATCGCCTCCACACCGTCTGTGGAATACGGCGATATCTCCACAGAACTCTTTCAGATCACCGGCGCCATGCCGCGACTCGACGCCCTGCCCGACGGCTGTGCATTCCATCCACGCTGCGGACAGGCGTTAGCGCATTGCGCCACGAAACGGCCGCACATGGAGCGAAATCGCGTCGCATGCTGGCTTTACAACGATGTCTGACTTTATTCGGGTCGAGCAACTCTCCCGGCGCTTTGATCTATCGGAGCCATGGCTGGTTCGCATGATCTATCGCAAACCACGGCGTTTCCTGGACGCCGTGGACAATGTCTCATTCGCCATTGAGCGGGGCAAGACCTACGCGCTGGTGGGCGAAAGCGGCTCAGGAAAATCGACCATTGCCCGAATCGCGGTGGGACTACTCGGGCCGAGCAGCGGACGGATTCTGATCGACGGTCATAATCTGCACGATCGAGGACTCTCGGAAGCCGAGCATCGGCGAATTCGCCAGCGTCTTCAGATGGTTTTTCAGTCACCTTACGCTTCTTTGAATCCCCGATGGCGCGTGGGCAATATTCTTGCTGAACCCCTTCGAACCTTTTCACTTGTAGATGGTCGCCAGGCAGAGCAAAAGCGTGTCAACGAACTGCTCGAGCAGGTTGGCTTGTCGGCGTCAGATGCCCGACGCTTTCCGCATGAGTTCTCTGGCGGTCAGCGCCAGCGGATCTCGATCGCTCGGGCACTTGCGTCGCGGCCGGACTTCATTGTCTGCGACGAGCCCACCTCAGCTCTGGACGTCTCAGTTCAGGCACAGGTACTGAACCTGTTGAAAGAACTGCAACGCGATCTTGGCCTCACCTACCTGTTTATCACCCACGACCTTGCTGTCGTGCGGGTGATGGCGCACACAATCGGGGTGCTCAAATCGGGTCAACTGGTCGAAGAGCAGGATACGGCAACCCTTATCGAGTCTCCGAAATCTGACTACACAAAAATGCTGATTCGATCCGCCCCACGCATCCGGGATGATCGGCCTATCATCAACTAGGCTGGCAAAAGATCATCCGGAACATCGCGCTCAACGGCTTTTTCAACATTATCGAAGCTCATTAACGCAATCAGTCGAGGGATCTCTCCTTCGACT
>NZKZ01000204.1 GCA_002694065.1 Acidiferrobacter sp. | reverse complement strand
TCCGGTATCAACTTCAGTAGGTCGCGCGTTTTCGGCCCGAAATTCTGAACACGCTGGTGGCATGAGGCGTGATACACCACCGAGCCCAAAGACTCCACAAACTCTGTGTTCAGCAGGCCGTCACTGTGCCGGAGCATGAGGTACTCAAACGGGTCAAAAAACGCATCCGCTACTTTGCGAACCTCGGGATCATCAGGGAACAGCAGCGGCAATTCCTGACGAAACATCAATACACAGGACGGGACCAGCGCCACAAGATCCCACCCATCATCAACACATTTTGCCAGCTGCGGGATATTTTCTTCCTTGGCTTTTTGAACAGAAGCAAGATCACCCAACTCCAACTTGGGCATGCCACAGCAACGCTCCTTTTCGGCAATCGTGACCGGAACACCATTGTGCTGCAGCACAGAGATCAGGTCCTCTCCTACGCCCGGGTCATTGCGATTGCCATAACAGGTCGCAAAGAGCGCTACCTTTCCCTTGGTGCGGGCAGTCGGTTTAGCCTGTGCCGCATCAAGGCTCGCCAGTTTTGACACCCTTTTTCGCAGAGGCTTGGATTCGTAACGGGGGATACTGGCCTTATGGTGGATGCCACCCACTTTCTCCAGGGTCTTGCGTAACGGAGCAGAACGGTTGGCCGCGTTAACCACAATCGAGATGCCTGGAATACCTGCCGTGTTGCCGACAAAGTCGGTACTGGTGAGCAGCTTGTCTCGTGTCGACGCGCCTTCTTTCGCGAACCGGACAGCTTTTGCCCTGAGCATCAAGTGAGGAAAATCAATATTCCACTCATGCGGCGGCACATAAGGGCACTTGGTCATGTAGCACAGATCACAGAGATAGCATTGGTCCACCACTTTCCAGTAATCCTGTTTAGCAACGCCATCGACCTCCATGGTGTCGGATTCGTCAACCAGATCGAACAGCGTCGGAAAGCTGTCACACAACGAGACACAACGCCGGCACCCATGGCACAGATCAAAGACCCGCTCCATCTCCGACATCAACTTGCCTTCATCATTGAAGTTGGGGCTTTGCCAATCGATCGGATGGCGAACAGGCGCCCCCAGGCCGCCTTCAGTCACTTTTCCCATAATTTCTTGAGCTCAACGAAAACGGGAGGCGACTTTGCGCCTCCCGTTTATGGTCTTGAAGGCCCGACTCAGTCGTCCAAGCCGTCCAGCGCTTTCTGGAACCGGTTGGCGTGAGAGCGCTCCGCCTTACCCAGCGTTTCGAACCAGTCAGCGATTTCATCGAAACCCTCTTCACGAGCTGTCTTGGCCATACCGGGGTACATGTCGGTGTACTCGTGTGTTTCTCCAGCCACTGCGGCCTTGAGATTGTCACCGGTTGCACCGATCGGCAGTCCCGTCGCCGGATCACCGGTTTCTTCGAGATACTCCAGATGCCCGTGAGCATGCCCGGTCTCACCCTCAGCCGTTGAGCGGAACACGGCAGCCACGTCGTTGTAGCCTTCGACATCCGCTTTGGCAGCGAAATAAAGATAACGACGGTTAGCCTGCGACTCGCCGGCAAATGCGTCTTTGAGGTTTTGTTCTGTTTTTGAATCTTTGAGAGCCATCAACTTTCTCCTTCAGTTTTGTTGAACTATGCAACAGCGTTAGTCAAAGCACTGTGAGAGCGAAATATAAGACCAGAGCCGTTATTTGTATAATCGTTTATTATTATTACTTTGATCGGCGAATTCTATTAATAAGATGAACTTCCGGGACCTTGAATATCTCGTTGCCGTCAGCGAAACCTTGCACTTTGGTCAAGCTGCCCAGCGCTGTTTTGTGAGCCAGCCAACGCTTTCTGGACAGATTCACAAACTGGAGGAAGAACTCGGGGCGACGCTTTTCGAGCGGACCAACCGCAGCGTCCACATCACGGCAATTGGCCAAAAGATCGTTGGGCATGCCCGGCAGATTCTGGAACAGGCCGAAGTCATCCGCAGCCTTGGCAGTGATCAGAACGATCTGCTCACCGGGCCGCTTCGGATCGGCGCGATTCATACGCTCAGCCCGTACCTGGTGCCGCTTTTCATGCTGGAACTGCAACAACAGCATCCGGAGCTCTCGCTGGAACTCACTGAAGCAACCACAGACCAACTGATTGCAAAATTACGCGACCATCAACTGGATGGCGCCTTGCTGGCCACATCGCCGCCAGGCGAAGATCTGGAAGAGATCCAACTATTCAAGGAGCCCTTTTGGCTGGCTCATCCGCGTGATCATCACTTCTATAACAAAGATGAGGTCTCGCTTGTCGATCTCAAAGACGAAAAAGTCCTGTTGCTGTCCGAAGAACATTGTCTTTCCGAGCAGATCATCAGTGCCTGCAAGATTGACAGCCGGGACTCGGCAAACCCACTGCCCCGGCTCAACGCCTCCAGCCTAGAGACATTGGTGCAGTTGGTGGGGATGGGTCTCGGCATCACGCTGGTTCCCGCGCTCTCAGTCCACGGTGGCCGTCTTGCCACTGATAAGGTGATTCTTCGGGAAGTCAGTATTCCTCAAGCCGTCCGCGCGGTACGTCTTGTCTATCGGCGCACATTTCCAAGGGCCGCCGCACTTGCAGTGTTCTCCGAAATCATTGCCAAAGTACTGCCAAACACAGTACGCTGAGCGTCACGGCCTGAGCCTGAAGACCCTTTTTGGAACATCGACATGAACGATCACGCTGAACAACAGATTTCGCAATTGGACTTCTGGAAAGGCGCTGTTAGCCTGGAGCCTATCGGCGGCGGAATCACCAACCAGAATTTCGTTGTGATCGATCAAGGGCGAAAGTTCTTCGTCCGTCTCGGCGACGATATTCCTCTGCACGGCGTTATGCGCTTTAACGAACTTGAGGCGAGTATTGCAGCAGCCAAAGTGGGACTCTCCCCCAACGTTGCCTATCACTCCCCCGGGGTGCTGATCCTGGATTTCATCGAAGGAAAGACACTCTCTGAAACAGACATCAGACAGGATGCTTACCTTGAGCGGATTTTACCAATGCTGCACAGGTGCCATCGGGAGCTTACCCAACAGCTCCGGGGCCCGGCGCTCATCTTCTGGGTCTTTCATGTTATCCGTGATTACCTTGGGACACTCCAGGATGACGGCAGTCGCTTGAAAGACATGCTGCCTGCGCTTCGGGAGAAAGGTGCGGCCCTTGAGGCAGCCGTCGGATCGGTCGATCTCGTCTACGGACATAACGACCTTCTGGCCGCAAACTTTATCGATGATGGTAGTCGGCTCTGGCTGATTGACTGGGACTACGCTGGCTACAACAGCCCGCTTTTTGATCTCGCCAATCTGGCATCGAATAACGGACTTTCCAAAGATCAGGAGAATTGGCTACTGCAGCACTACTTTGACGCGCCGATCTCTGACCCGACCCGACATGGCTTTGAAGCCATGAAGTGCGCCTCATTGCTGAGAGAAACGCTCTGGAGCATGGTCTCTGAAATTCACTCCCAACTCGACTTCGACTTTGTGGAGTACACCCGTGAGAACCTCGACCGCTTCGAAAGGCAATGGCAAACCTTTGACCCGGGAAAGTAACCGGTACCTGATAACGGGATCCCCGCAAATGATCAACGCCACTTCGCAGCCACAAATAAAATCACCCTGCTCGCTTCGTCTGGAGCCGCTCTACGACCCGAGATCCTCCCGCGTAACGGGCTGACTGAGATGACCCTGGATCCCCAAATGATCGCGGTCATGGAAAAACGTGCGACCCTGACCAGTGCGGCGGGAGACCTGACGGGTCTCACCCTGGACGAAATCCGCACCGCGTATAACACTGAGCGTGCATGGTGGAACGAAATCAAGCCCGAGATGCACGAGGTGTTGAACACCTTTGTTGGGGGGCCGGTACGGGAAATACCGATACGTATCTACAAACCTACTGACCTGACTCAAAGGCCCACGCTTTTGTATCTTCATGGCGGCGGCTGGGTAGTCGGCAATCTTGATACCCATGACCGAGTGATGCGCCTGCTGGCGGAGTTTTCCGGCGCTTGTGTTGTTGGTGTCGACTATGCGCTGTCACCGGAATACCGGTTTCCGGTGGCGATCAATGAGGCGCAGGCAGTGCTCGACTGGCTGAAGTGGCAAGGCTCCGCTCACGGCCTCGATATTTCGAGACTGGCAATCGGGGGGGATTCTGCCGGAGCCAACATGGCGGTAGCCGTGACCCAACTCTGCCACCATAAAGATCCGGGGCTCATTCAGT
>NZKZ01000085.1 GCA_002694065.1 Acidiferrobacter sp. | reverse complement strand
TGCTTCTCATCAAGCGCAGGAGGGGCTCGGTGGGTGAGTCAGGGCCGTCCGACAGCCAACCAGCGAACGGCGGAAGGCGGAATTTATTTGAGGCAGAAGCTACGTCGAAGCCGCCGGAAGAGGAGCCCAGGGAGACGCCTGTTCCTGAAGAGAGCGTCGGTGCCGGGTTTGTGACGGATATAGAGACCCAGAGGGGCGTCGCAGTGCAGAGCGACGAAGTCGATCCACTGACGGAGTCAGAAATCTATCTGGCGTATGGCCGCTCCACGCAGGCGGAACAGACCCTGCGGGATGCGATCGCTCGAACACCGGAGCGTATCGAACTCAAACTTAAGTTGCTGGAAGTCCTCCAAGTCTTAGGTCAAAACGAGGCGTTTCAGAAGCTGGCAGGCGAAGTGCGTCAGATCGTCACCGAGGGGTCACCCGAGCAGGCTCACCTGGAGAAACTGGTACGCGACGCATCCCAGACGGACCACACTGATTCCGTTGGAGAAGTTCCGCCTGCGGCGCAGGGCGAGTCCCCCGCGGCCGCCAACGAGCTCCCTCCCGCAGTAACACCTGGTCCCGAGCCAACGGCAGCGGAGCCCGCAAGGGAAGACGGCATCGAATTTGAGCTTGACCTGGACCCCGAAAAACGAGCGACACCGATCGCTCAGCCGTCCCAGTCGACCGCTGAACCCTCAGAGGGCAGCACGCCGGATGATTTCAGTAATTTCGAACTAGAACTCGATGTTCCAGCAAGTGCTATGTCGGCAGACGGGCCGCAAGAAGAAGATACCTTTCCGACAACCCTGGAAGACACCGGCACCCCCGATCCTGACGCGGCTTTGTCGGAGAGCGGTTCAAGCGGGGCAGCCGCTGCAGACAGTGAGGAAAGAACGCAGCTTGAGTTGGCGAACGCCTATCTCGAGATGGGAGATCCCGCTTCAGCCCGTGAAATACTGACCGCTCTTGCGCATTCTGGCGATAGCGACATTCAGGAGAGAGCTAAAAAATTGTTGGAGACTCTATCAGGCAGTGCCTGAGCCTCGGCGCGTTGCGGCACATGCAAAGCCCGGTTAACTGCGAAGACCTCCGGCAAGATCTGAAACCAGTCCGGTGACTCGATCGAGCAGTTCCGGTTTGGCGCAACCGGACGCATCCAGATTATTTTCTATCTCACGGATGATCGCTGAGCCGACGACAGCGCCATCGGCTACCTCTCCGGTCTCGCGCACCTGCTCGGCCGTGTTGATTCCGAACCCTACCGCAATCGGTAGTTGTGTATGCTTCCGAACCGTCGCTAGGGCCTCTCCGATGGCAGATGCCGCAGCTGACCGCGTTCCGGTAATGCCAGCGATCGATACGTAATAGATAAATCCGCTAGTGTTTTGAAGTACCTGTTTGAGTCGACCCTCATTCGATGTCGGGGTCACCAGCCGAACCCAGTGCAGCCCTGCCGTCCGTGCCGGATCGCAGAGTTCTTCATCTTCCTCAGGGGGAAGATCGACCATAATCAGTCCGTCAACTCCTGCGGCTACCGCGTCAGTGACGAAGCGCGACGGCCCGTATTGATAGATAGGGTTGAAATACCCCATAAGAATGACCGGGGTGGTGCTGTTGTTCTCACGAAACCGGCGCACCATATCTAAAGTACCCATTAGCGACGCGCCTGAGGCGAGGGCACGCAGGTTTGCCGCTTGGATTGCGGGACCGTCTGCCATGGGATCAGAAAAAGGCATGCCCAGTTCGATGATGTCTGAGCCCGCGTCCGGCAACTGCGCCATCAATTGCTGGCTGGTTTTCGGGTCAGGGTCTCCTGCTGTGATAAAGGTAACAAGCCCGGCCCGTCCTTCCTTCTTCAATCGTGAAAAAGTGGACTGAATACGATCTCCAGAACTCATATCTCTACTCCGAGCGCATCAGCCACAGTAAAAATATCCTTGTCGCCTCGGCCGCAGAGATTCATGACGATGATCTGCTCCTTATCCATTGTCGGAGCGATTTTTGCGACATGCGCCAACGCGTGAGCCGGCTCCAAGGCGGGAATAATGCCTTCAGTCCGACAGCATAATTGAAAGGCGTCCAGCGCCTCAGAATCGGTAACAGAGACATAATCCACACGGCCGTGATCATGGAGCCAGGCGTGTTCAGGTCCGATACCGGGGTAATCCAAGCCTGCCGAGATGGAGTGCGCATCGTTAATCTGTCCGTCTTCATTTTGGAGCAGATAAGTCCGGTTCCCGTGGAGCACGCCCGGCCGGCCGCCGGTCAGAGAGGCCGCATGCTTGTCGGTTTCGAGGCCAAAGCCGCCCGCTTCCACTCCGACAATCTGAACAGGGTCGTCGAGGAAAGGATGGAAAAGCCCCATTGCGTTCGAGCCGCCCCCAATGCAGGCTACCAGAGTGTCAGGAAGTCGTCCTTCCGCCGCCAGCATCTGTTCCTTGGCTTCCCGTCCGATAATGCTTTGGAAATCCCGAACCATCGCGGGGTAGGGGTGAGGTCCGGCCACGGTGCCGATGATATAGAAGGTATCCGCAACATTCGCCACCCAGTCGCGCAACGCATCGTTCATGGCGTCCTTCAGGGTTCCGGTGCCGCTGGTGACCGGAACGATTTCAGCGCCGAGTAATTTCATCCGGAACACATTCGGCGCCTGACGCTCGATGTCTGTGGCACCCATGTAGACAACACACGGCAGATCGAACAGGGCACAGACCGTCGCGGTGGCCACACCGTGCTGGCCGGCTCCGGTTTCGGCGATGATGCGGGACTTGCCCATGCGTTTTGCAAGGAGAATTTGCCCCAGGGTGTTGTTGATCTTATGGGAGCCCGTGTGGTTGAGCTCATCTCTCTTGAAATAGATCTTGGCACCGCCAAGTGATTCGGTAAGGCTCTTGGCGAAATATAGCGGGCTGGGCCGGCCCGTGTAGTGGGCGGCATAATAGTCAAAATCGTGCTGAAACTCTGGAGACTGCCGCGCCTCGGTGTACGCCGTCTCGAGGTCCAGAATCAACGGCATCAGGGTTTCGGCAACGAAACGTCCTCCAAACAGACCAAAGTGACCGTGCTCGTCGGGGCCACTGCGGTAGGACTCTAGGGGCTCTGGGTTTCTGTTGGTCGGCGCCATAAGCTCTCGTTAATTGTTCTGAAATATCAGGACTCGACTTGCTCCAACGGCACAAGCTTTGGACTGCGGCCGTTGATGAGTAGGTAGAATCTGTGACCTGCGACATGAGATTCTACAACACGGGTTAGTACGCCTTGGGAGCGGAGACGATTTCACCAGTCAGGAACGCAGCTTCGACACGCTATGCCGTTGGGGTGGAGTATGACGGGAGCCGGTTTCATGGATGGCAGAGCCAGTCTGGGGTCAGTACGGTTCAGGATTGGGTCGAGGAGGCTTTAGCCAGGGTCGCGTCTGAAACCATTCAAGTTGTGACAGCGGGCCGCACCGACACGGGGGTCCACGCGACTGGCCAGGTTGCCCATTTTGACTCAAGCGCAGAGCGTTCCCCGCGTAACTGGCTACGGGGCGCCAACACACACCTGCCGACCGGACTGGCCTTAATGTGGGTCAAGGCGGTCGATCCTGGTTTTCATGCACGTTTCACCGCGTTGGCGAGACGTTACCGCTATATCCTGTTGTGCCGAGACGTTCGACCGACTTATCTCGCGGGAAAAGTGACTTGGACTTACGAGAGACTGGATGTCTCGCGTATGAGGCACGCAGCGACGGCGCTGATTGGCCGACACGACTTTTCTGCTTTCAGGGCCAGTGGGTGTCAGTCAAAGGAACCGGTGCGCGAGATCTATGAATTGTCGGTGAACAGTCAAGGGCCCTGGATATGGATAGATATCGAGGCGAACGGTTTTCTACAGCATATGGTCAGAAATATCACTGGGGTGCTTATGGCGATTGCCACTGGCTCGAAGCCCGTTTCGTGGGCCGGGGAGGTGCTCGAAAGCCGCGACAGGACTGTCGGTGGTGTGACAGCGCTTCCGGATGGACTGTATTTTACCGGAGTCCGTTATCCCGAGAGCTTTGGGCTTCCTTCGGCTCCCGATCCCTGCCGGTTCTGGTGAGCGGCTCCAAGGGAGGGCAAGGGGTAAAATAGAACGGTGCGAACCCGAGTAAAAATCTGCGGCCTGAGTCGTGCGGAAGACGCGGCCGTCGCTATCGCCTGCGGTGCCGATGCGTTGGGTTTGATTTTTTTTCCGCCGAGCCCCCGGGCCGTAGACCTGAATCAGGCAGCATCTCTGGCCGCGTCGGTTCCAGCGCTGGTCGACTTGGTCGGAGTCTTTGTTGACCCTACGGAGGCGGAGGTAGCAGCGGTTCTCGATCGCGTCCCCTTAACGCTGCTCCAGTTTCACGGGGATGAAACCCGCGAGCAGTGCGAGGCATACGGGACGCCTTATATTAAGGCGGTACGGATGCGGGATGAAGTGCAGTTAGAGACCCTTGGTGACCAGCATCCCAACGCCCGAGCGTTTTTGTTGGATACCTATCATCCCAAAGCCGTCGGCGGCACCGGCGCTGCATTTGATTGGACGCGCGCCCGGATAGAGCTAAGCGCACCGGTTATTCTCGCCGGAGGCCTTGAGGCACAGAATGTGGGTGAAGCGCTGACGCAATCAGGCGCCTGGGCAGTAGATGTCAGTACCGGCGTGGAATCAGAGCCGGGCAGGAAGTGTGCTGTGAAGATGTTGGAGTTCTGTAAAGCGGTTCGCGCCTGGGATACCCAGGGCGCGAATCCGACGGTTGGAGGAGAGGCGTGAGTTGGTTTGACCGATTGATCCCCCCCAAGATCAAGGACGTGGCCTCCGCGGCGACCCGAAGAGGCGTGCCTCAGGGTCTCTGGCGCAAATGCGATGACTGCAGCACTGTACTGTACAGCGCAGATCTCGACCGCGGTATGCAGGTGTGTCCGAAATGCGGCCATCATATGCGTCTGGGGGCAAGGGCGCGCCTTAATGGATTTTTTGACGACGGCCGGTTTGAGGAGATTGGGGCGGGACTGCGTGCGGTCGATGTATTGAACTTTCGTGATGCCAAACGTTATCGCGATCGCCTTTCGGAGGCGGGGAAGACCAGTCAGGAGCCAGAGGCTTTGCTCGCCGGGCGGGGCAAGTTGCTGGATATCCCGATTTCAGCGGCTGCGTTTGAGTTTGGGTTTATGGGTGGGTCTATGGGCTCGGTCGTTGGTGAGAAGTTTGCGCGTTGCGTTGATGATGCGGTTGAACAAGGAAACCCCTTTATCTGTTTTAGCGCGAGTGGGGGTGCCCGGATGCAGGAAGGCCTGTTCTCACTTCTTCAGATGGCCAAAACAACAGCAGCCCTGAATAAACTGAAGGACGCCCGCCTGCCGTTCGTTTCCGTCCTGACTGACCCGACGATGGGGGGTGTGTCAGCAAGTCTCGCGATGCTCGGTGATCTCATCATTGCTGAACCTCGCGCACTGATTGGCTTTGCAGGACCACGGGTAATCGAGCAAACGGTCCGGGAAACGCTTCCCGAAGGGTTTCAGCAGTCTGAGTTTTTACTGGAACACGGTGCGGTAGATATGGTGGTTGCGCGGAATGAATTACGTGAGACGATTGGGGAATCACTTCAGACTCTGGGATTCGGACCTGTGACAAATGCAACGGCCGAACTATTGTTTCCGGGGGATGTCTCGGCGCCGCAGGCTGACGTCGAATAATCGCCCGCGATGTCTTCGCAGGGCGACTGGCAATTATGCGATTGGCTTGAGTTTATCGAGTCCGTTCACCCCAGGACTATTGATCTCAGCCTCGATAGAGTCAGGCGGGTGTTGCATTGCCTGGCCCCTGTCTACCCCAGCATCATCATCACCGTAGGAGGCACCAACGGAAAGGGAACGACGACGGCGATGCTCGACGCGGTTTACCGGTCTGCGGGCTATCGGGTCGGTACCTATACCTCGCCGCACCTGGTGGACTACGGAGAGCGGATAAAAGTATCGGGAAAATCGTCGTCTGCTGA
The DNA here is from genome assembly GCA_002694065.1 of Acidiferrobacter sp. Lineage (GTDB taxonomy): Bacteria > Pseudomonadota > Gammaproteobacteria > Arenicellales > UBA868 > UBA868. Next base: position 10 of record NZKZ01000085.1, on the reverse strand, counting down.
ACGACTCTGT
>NZKZ01000203.1 GCA_002694065.1 Acidiferrobacter sp. | reverse complement strand
CGATCTTCAAAGGCGGAGATAACACATTCGCCGGAGACGAATACGGCGGTCTCAGTGAAACTGCCCTTTACTACATCGGGGGAATTTTCAAGCATGCCCGCGCTTTGAATGCGTTCACCAATGCCAGCACTAACAGCTATAAGCGTCTGGTGCCAGGCTTTGAGGCGCCCGTCATGCTGGCGTACTCTGCAAGAAACCGCTCAGCGTCATGCCGCATCCCGTATGTCAGTAATCCGAAGGCGCGGCGAATTGAAGTCCGTTTCCCCGATCCCACGGCCAATCCCTACCTCGCGTTTTCCGCGATGCTGTTGGCGGGGCTTGACGGTATTCAGAACCGCATTCACCCCGGGGGTCCCATGGACAAGGATCTTTATGATCTGCCGCCCGAAGAGGAAAAGGAAATCGCCACGGTGGCGCATTCCCTTGATCAGGCGCTCGACGCACTGGATGCTGACCGTGAGTTTCTGAAGGTCGGCGGAGTGATGAGCGATGACATGATTGACGGCTATATCGATCTCAAGATGGAGCAGGTCCAGCGCTTGCGGATGGCCACTCATCCGGCTGAGTTTGATATGTACTACAGCGTTTAGGCCCAAGAGCGGGTGTTTGACAGGCACCCGCTTCCCTTGGGATATTATGCACCATGATGGTGCAAACGCTTTTCCGATGAAGCATTCTCAGGCGGATGTCAGCAGTTCGGTGCTCGACGGACTTAAGGCGGCAGTCCTTTTGGTAGGGCCTGACCGGCGGGTGATCTTTATGAATCCGGCAGCAGAGGGACTTCTCGACACCAGCACACACAGAGGGTGCGGCCGCGATGTACTCGATCTTGTGCCCATGGGGATGACCCTGCAGGGGGCATTGATCTCAGCAGAGGAAGGCGCCACAACAACGCTGCGTGAGGAAGTGCTTCGAGGGCCGCTGCAGGCCGAGGCCATTACCGTGGACTGTACCGTGTCGCCTATAGATTATGGAACGGACGGCCCCTGCATGATTGTTGAACTCAGCCAGGTTGACCAGGTGGCGCGCATGACGCGGGAGACCACCTTGCAGGAGAACCAGGGTGCGTTCAGCCAGGTGGCCAGGGCGTTGGCTCATGAGATCAAAAATCCCCTCGGGGGTATCCGCGGTGCGGCTCAGCTGCTTGATAGGGAGCTGAGTGACAAGGATTTGCGGGAGTACACACGCATCATTACCCATGAGACCGACCGGTTGAACGGCCTTGTCGATCGACTGACCGGCGGCTACAGCGCCGGAGAACACGAATCGTTCAATCTGCATGCGGTGCTCGAGCATGTTCGGAAACTGACGCAGGTAGAAACCCCAGAGGGTTTGGAATTCGAGCGCGACTATGACCCCAGCATCCCCGATATTCTGGGCGATCACGCCCAGATGACTCAGGCGGTATTGAATATTGTGCGTAACGCTGTGCAGGCAATGGAAGGGCAGGGGTGTATTCGTTTGCGGACCCGCGTGCGCCGACAATGCACAATCCATCACCGTCGGCACCGATTGGCAATCGAGGCCTCTATTACAGACAACGGACCCGGCATTGCGTCGGACTTAACGGAACGGATTTTCTTTCCCATGGTGACCGGCCGGCCAGATGGGACAGGCCTGGGACTCGCTCTTACCCGGGAGATCATCTCACGTCATGGGGGCCTGATCACCTGCACAAGCGAGCCGGGCCAGACCGCTTTCACCCTGTTGCTGCCTGTGGAGGAGAAGGCATGACCCGAAAATCCTCCGTCTGGGTCGTCGACGATGATGCCTCGATCCGTTGGGTGCTTGAGAAAGCGCTGTCCAACGCAGGGTTTGCGGTCACATTGTTTGACCGTGCGGATGACGTACTGAAGCGTATCGGACGCGAACAGCCCGACGTCATCGTGACCGACATTCGCATGCCCGGTACCAGCGGTCTGGAATTGCTCGACGTGCTCGGCAAAGACATGCCCGGTCTTCCCGTCATCGTGATGACTGCGTATTCCGATCTCGACAGCGCCGTGTCGGCTTATCAGGGCGGGGCATTTGAGTATCTTCCCAAGCCTTTTGACCTGGAGGAGGCCGTGGCCCTGGTGGGCCGGGCGCTTCAGAAAAAAGCGCAAGGCGAAGCGCAGGTCACCACCGATGAGAAAGACAGCGAGATGATAGGCGCAGCTCCTGCCATGCAGACCGTCTTTCGGGTCATCGGCCGATTGTCGGGCTCCCAGATGAATGTGTTGATCTCGGGTGAATCCGGCACGGGCAAAGAGCTCGTTGCCCGCGCAATTTATCGAAACAGTCTCCGAGCGTCGAAGCCCTTTGTGGCGATAAACACCGCTGCCATTCCGGCGGATCTTCTGGAGTCGGAGCTTTTCGGCCACGAAAAGGGCGCCTTTACCGGCGCGCAGGATCAGCGCCGCGGCCGCTTTGAGCAGGCCGCTGGCGGTACGCTTTTTCTAGACGAAATTGGCGATATGCCGATCGAGTTACAGACCCGATTACTGAGAGTGTTGTCTGACGGCACGTTTTTTCGCGTCGGCGGCCATCAGGAATTAGCCGCGGATGTGCGGGTGATTGCAGCGACCAACCAGGATCTCGTGAGTCGGGTCTCAGAAGGGCGTTTTCGCGAAGACCTTTTTCATCGGCTCAACGTGATTGGAATTACGCTCCCGCCGCTGCGTGAACGTCGAGAGGACATTCCCGCCCTGGCTGAGAGTTTTCTTCATCGGGCGGCAACCGAGCTTGAAGTTGAGCCCAAGCGACTCGATGACGGAGCGCTGCAGTTGCTTTGCGAGGCGCCCTGGCCCGGAAATGTCCGAGAGCTTGAGAATCTTTGCAGACGCTTGACTGTGCTGGCGCCGGGCGCGACGGTAACTGCCGGGGACCTGCCGCCTGACGTCAATGCTCAGTCAGCCGGGGTACAGTCAGCACAAACCTGGCAACATCTTCTGGAGCAGGCGGCTGCCGAGCGTTTTGCGATGGGTCAAAAGGATGTGCTTTCCGAATTTGGTCCGGACTTTGAGCGAGTCCTTCTGCGAACGGCGCTTGGGTTTACCCGGGGCCGCAAGCAGGAGGCTGCCCGCTGGATCGGATGGGGTCGCAATACCCTGACCCGTAAACTGAAAGAACTCGATATAGACTGACGCCGGGCCGGGTCGCGCTTTTCCATCAGCCGTGATTGTCGTCGGCTTGTCTGCTGGGCAGACACAGGCACACTATACTTTGCGATCGTCTGACTAGACCCTTCCTACAGGAAAAATCATGAGCAAACTAGCGGGAAAAACCGCGCTGGTGACGGGTGCCAGCGCCGGAATCGGTTTGGCGACCGCTCGCTTGTTGAGCGAAGCCGGTGTTCGGCTCATCGGTTGTGCCCGTCGACTGGACGTGCTTCGTGCCCAAATGGATGAATTGCCTGGCCCGACGCTCTCAGTGCAGCTTGATGTCGCGGATACCGAGTCTGTTGCTGGCCTGATGGCTCAATTACCGCCCGAGTGGAAGACCATCGATATTCTGGTCAACAACGCGGGCAGTGATGTCGGCGGCCGGCGCGATTTTCATGAAGGAGATATCGCAGAATGGGTCAATACGATACAGATCAATGTCTCTGGACTGATGCAGGTGACCGCAGCGGTATTGCCCGGCATGCTGGCGGGTCAAGGGGGACATATTGTGAATCTCGGGTCGGTCGCGGGACTGAGCGGTGTGCGGGGCTGCGCGGCGTACGTGGCCAGCAAACATGCGGTGCACGGATTGAGTGACACGCTTCGTCAGGAATACGCTGGCCGCGGGATCCGGGTATCGGAGATCCTGCCGGGCATGGTCAAGACCGAGTTTGCCAAGACACGTTTTTCCGATGCCGACAAAGGCGATGCGTTTTATGAGAACTACGGACTTTGCCTGGAGGCTGAGGATATCGCCCGTTCTGTGCTCTTTGCCCTCGAACAGCCGCCGCATGCGGTCGTGTCACAGATCGTTATCGTTCCAGATAACCCGGGATAACGCACCCAGGCCAGCATGCACAAGAGTCTGAGCCGAAGACGGTTTCTCGGCGCGGGGGTGGGGGCGTTGGCCGCCGCAGGTGCGTTGGGATGGCTTTATCGTCCCAGGAGTATTGGCGCGTCGTTGGGTGATCTTGTGGCAGACCCAGAGGGTATCCTGAATCTTCCGCCGGGATTTTCCTGTCAGGTGCTACAACGCGTCGGCGACCGGATGACAGACGGCCTTACAACGCCGGAGGCTCCCGACGGCATGGCCTGCTTTCCGGGCGATGAGGAGACTTGGGTGGTTATGCGCAACCACGAGGTTCATGAGGGCAGCTCTGTTGATTCGACGTTGGGGTTTTCTGATAACCGCGGCGGCGGGGTAACCCGGCTGGTCGTGGATAGAGAAAGCGGCACCCTTCGATCAAGCAATTTTGTGCTGACAGGAACCTCGCGTAACTGTGCCGGCGGGCCTAGCCCCTACGGTTGGCTGAGTTGCGAAGAGGTTGAGGAACCGGGGCACGGTTACGTTTTTTTGTGTGACGCATCGGCTTCGACGCTGCAGGCGCCGCACAAGCTGCCTGCCCTGGGACGTTTTCCTCACGAGGCAGCCGCGTTCGATGAGATTACCGGTATCACTTATCTCACTGAGGACAAGTCCGATAGCGCAATTTACCGCCATCTTCCAAACCATCCGACGAAACCTTTTGTTGGCGGAGAGTTACAGGCATTGAAAGTGTCGTCTACGGACCGATTTAGGCTTTCTGAGGGTCCGAAGGTGGGAGACGCATTTGATGTGGAATGGGTGTCCGTACCCGACCCGCAAGCCATCAAGACCTCGACGCGAGATCAGGCACATAACATGGGAGCCGCGTTTCTCTCTCGTGGTGAAGGTGCATGGCTTGCCGGCCGCCAGGTCTATTTTTGCTCTACGGACGGTGGACCCGCGAATCGCGGGCAGCTCTATAAACTTGATCTCTCCTCGGAAGATAAGAACCAGATTACCCTCGTTGCTCAGGCAGAAGGCGACGAGGCTTTTGATAAACCAGATAACGTGACGGTATCTCCCTGGGGCGATGTTTTTTTGGCAGAGGATGGCGACGCGCCCAACGGGGTATGCGTCCTACAGCCTGATGGCAGGGTGCGCTACTTCGCCGAAAATGTCTTGAATCATGGCGACAGCGAAATCACGGGGGTGTGTTTTTCCCCGGACGGCAAGTGGCTCTTTTTGAATCTGCAGTGGGAGGGCTTAACGCTTGCGGTAACGGGACCTTTTCGGGAGTTTCTTCAAAGCGCCTGAGAGCGCAGGAGATCTTTGTGCGTGTCCTGTATCCGGAGTCCCATCGCTATAATTGCAAGTGAGTTCTCGCTGGCTCGTCCCCGCCGAGATTTCCGCCGCCTCTATTGGTTGCGCCTTCTTTAAACCTGCGTGAATACTGCTTTGAGAAACAAAAAAGCCGCTCTTGACCGCATCGGCATTTTGGGCGGCGGTCAGTTGGGGATGATGCTCTGTGAGGGGGCTCGCCGACTGGGCGTGACCGTGACCGTGGTCACCGATGATCCAACGAGTTCAGCGGTCTATGTCGCAGACCAGTCTATCGTTGCGCCACTGGATGATCTTTCGGCTGTTGCGCGTCTTGTCGAAGCCTCTGATGTGGTGACTTTCGAGTTGGAGGCGATTCCCGATGAGACACTCGACCTCCTTGAGCACGCACAGGCAGAAGGCAAGATCGAGGTGCATCCCAGCGTGGGTACCTTACGGCTGATCAAAGACAAAGGTTTACAAAAAACCTGGCTCCAGGATCAGGGGCTGCCGACACTGCCCTTCATGCTGGCTGATGAAAACGTAGATGAGGGCGCGGTACTGCAAAGTGGCTTTTGCGCACCTCTTGTTCAAAAAACACGGCGCGGCGGTTACGACGGCAAAGGGGTGCAAATGCTTCTTGAGCCCGAAGCGCTCAGTGATCTTTGGCCTGTGGCAAGCGTTATTGAGCCAGCCCTTGAGAACTGTCTGGAGGTCGCGGTGGTCGTGACCCGAGCTGCGTCTGGTGAAACAAGCGTTTACCCCCCAGTGACCATGATGTTTGATCCCGCGCTGAATGCAGTGAGCACCGTCATCAGCCCCGGGGATCTCAGCGAGACCCAGCGGACGGAGTGTATTGAGGTAGCCACCCGCGCGATTCAGGCCCTTGAGGCGGCAGGAGTCTTTGCGGTGGAACTTTTTATCAGTACGTCGGGCGAGATCTTCATTAACGAGATTTCACCGCGGGTGCACAACTCGGGACATCTCACGATGGAGGGGTTTCAATGCGATCAGTTCGAGCAGCATCTTAGAGCCATTTCAGGCCGTCCTATCGCGCCGACCGAGGCGCGGGCACCGGTCTCAGTGATGCTGAATCTTTTGTACGAAGACCGTCTGTCTCCTGCGCACACCGGGGCGCCCTACACCGTCCGGCTGCAGGAAGAGGGCCAGGTGACGGTGCACTGGTATGGAAAAAAAGAAGCCAGACCGGGAAGGAAGATGGGCCATGTCAACGCGCTGGGCAACACCCGGGAAGAAGCTTTGGCCCACGCCCATAGCGGCTTGGAACGGCTCCAAAGTGATACATTTCAACCTCCTGAGGGCGAAGCAATAAGCGAGGCGAACGGATCATGAACGCGAAGGTCGGAATCATCATGGGCAGTGATTCAGACTTGCCCGTGATGCGCGCGGCAGGGGACATCCTCAGCCAACTGGAAGTGCCGTTCGAGATGACGATCGTCAGCGCTCACCGGACGCCCGACCGGCTGTATGAGTATGCGGGTAACGCCGAGGGTCGCGGTCTGCGCGTGATCATAGCTGGTGCCGGCGGGGCGGCTCACCTTCCGGGGATGGCGGCATCGCTTAGTGTTCTGCCGGTTATTGGAGTGCCCATCAGCGCTACGCGTCTTGAAGGTGAGGATGCACTGCTGTCGATCGTCCAGATGCCGGCGGGCGTGCCCGTGGCAACGGTTGCAATTGATAACGCCACCAACGCCGGCATCCTGGCAGCCCAGATGCTCGCCACAGGAGATGATGCCCTGAGACAGCGGCTTGCCGAATACAAAGCGGCCTTAAGTGCCAAAGTGCATGACAAGGCCCGGCAATTGGAAGATTCATAGGGCTCTTAAGCAGAAAAGATCGCAGGGGGAGTCCAGATGAAAACGCACGCACAGGTGTGTGTGATCGGCGGCGGCGTCGTCGGTTGTTCGGTTTTGTACCACCTCACCAAACTCGGCTGGTCGGATGTGGTCCTGCTGGAGCGATCCGAGCTCACTTCCGGATCCACCTGGCACGCGGCAGGCGGGTTTCACACCCTGAATGGCGATACCAACATGGCCGCCCTGCAGGGTTACACGATCAAGCTTTACCGCGAGCTCGAAGCGCTGACAGGAATGTCGTGCGGTCTGCATCACGTCGGCGGCGTCACACTGGCGGATACATCCGAACGCATGGATATGCTCAAGGCCGAAAGGGCGAAGCATCGGTATATGGGTCTGGAGACCGAGATTCTTTCTCCCGCCGAGATCCGCGAGGTTGCACCGGTGACCAACATCGAGGGCGTACTCGGCGGTTTATATGATCCTCTTGATGGCCACCTTGATCCTGCCGGCACCACGCATGCCTATGCCAAAGCGGCGCGTCTGAATGGTGCGAAGATCGAACTTCACACGATGGTTGAGCGGACCACGCCCAGAAGCGATGGCAGTTGGGAAGTCGTGACCGATAAGGGCGTGCTCATCGCGGAGCATGTCGTCAATGCCGGGGGTCTTTGGGCAAGAGAGGTCGGTGCCATGGCGGGGGTCTATCTGCCGCTGCATCCCATGGAACATCAATATGTGGTCACCGATGATATTGCCCAGATTTACGAGCGTGACACGGAGCACCCGCACGTCATGGATCCCGGCGGTGAGAGCTACCTTCGCCAGGAAGGCAGGGGTCTTTGTATCGGGTTTTACGAGCAGGCCTGCAGGCCCTGGGCAGTTGATGGTACGCCCTGGGATTTTGGTCATGAACTGCTGCCAGATAACCTCGACAAGATCAGCGAGTCGATCGCGTTCGCCTATCAGCGTTTTCCGGTGCTGGAAACGGCAGGGGTCAAGACCATCATCCACGGCCCCTTTACCTTTGCGCCCGACGGTAACCCGCTCGTCGGTCCGGTTCCCGGTCTGCGCAATTACTGGTCCGCCTGCGGCGTGATGGCTGGCTTCAGCCAGGGCGGTGGTGTGGGACTCACCCTGGCCCAGTGGATGGTGGAAGGCGAACCGGATCGTGATGTCTTCGCCATGGACGTGGCGCGTTTTGGTTCGTGGACCAACCCGGGCTATACCCTGCCCAAGGTCATCGAAAACTACCAGAAGCGATTTTCCGTCAGTTACCCCAACGAGGAGTTGCCGGCGGCACGACCTTTCAGAACCACGCCGGTCTATGACATCCAGCAATCGCTGGGCGCGGTTTTTGGCCAGCAGTTCGGCCTTGAGGTGGCAAATTACTTTGCCAGCGAAGATGAGCCGAGATATGAAACACCGTCGTTTCGACGCTCCAACGCGTTTGCGGCTACCGCCCGGGAAGTAAAGGCGGTCAGGGAGCGGGTCGGCATCAATGAGGTTCAGAACTTCAGCAAGTTCTCGGTGACCGGTTCAGGTGCGCGTGCCTGGCTGGACCGGATTATGGCGGGCCGGATTCCCGATCTGGGAAGGGTGAGCCTTGCCCCTATGCTGTCTCCCAAAGGACGACTGATTGGTGACTTCACCATCTCCTGTCTTGGCGAGGAGGAATTCCAGCTGACCTCTTCCTATGGATATCAGTCGGTGCATGAGCGATGGCTGCGACGCCATCTTGAGGCCGGGATCGATATCGAGAATATTTCTGACAGACGCACAGGTTTTCAGATTGCAGGTCCCATGGCCCGTACTGTGTTGGCCGAGGTGACCCGTGCTGACGTGTCGGCCGAATCGTTTTTGTTTATGGACGTCAAGCGGATGACCGTAGGGATGTGTGACTGCATCGTGCAGCGGTTGAGCTACACCGGAGATCTCGGTTACGAGATCTATACGGACGCAATGGACCAGCGCTCTCTTTGGGACACGCTCTTTGCTGCCGGTCAGAAGTACGGTATGCGACCTTTTGGGATGCGCGCAATGATGAGTCTGCGTCTCGACAAGTTCTTTGGCAGTTGGCTGAGTGAGTTTTCTCCGGACTACACCCCGGCAGAGACGGGCATGGATCGTTTTGTGGCGTTCAACAAAGGAGCAGACTTCATCGGGCGCAGCGCGGTTGTGGCTGAACGCCAGAGCGGCGCGGCAAGAAAACTGGTGATGTTTGAGGTCGATGCAGATGATGCCGATGCCGTCGGGTATGAGCCCGTTTGGATCGATGGGGAGGTGAAAGGCTTTTGCACCTCGGGCGGATATTCACATACCGCGCAAAAGTCCATCGCCCTGGCGCTCGTTGACGTCGCGTCGCTGAGTGATGATCTCGAGGCCAAAATCGAGATCCTAGGGGATATGCGCCCGGCAAGAAGAATTCATCAGATGCTCTTTGACGCAGATGGTGCCCGCATGCGGGGATGACGCGTCTTCGAGATTTTTCTGGCAACTGGCGACGACACACTTTGCAGGAGTCCCGATGACACTCGACATTAAACTGTACGGCATGGGCCGGACACGCTCGGCGCGGTGCCGGTGGACGTTGGATGAACTGGGACTCGCCTACGAATATGTTGATGACCGTGCCCTGCTGCACAGCGAGGAGTTACGTAGATTGCATCCGCAGGGCAAGATGCCCGCGATCCTGATTGATGGTCAGCCGCTGTTCGAATCGGCACCGATCTGTGAGTACCTGTGTGACCTCGTTGCGGAACCCACGCTGATCGGCGCAGTGGGGACCTACGAGCGAGCCCAGCACGCCCAGTGGACCTCATTTGTGCTGACCGAATTGGATGCGTATCTGTGGAGTGATTTCAAACACACCCGCGCTTACTCCGAGGAACACCGTTCGGCAGAGGTCACGGCCTCTAATGCCAAAGAGATTCAGCGTGCACTGGATGTACTGGACAAAGAATTCGTCTCGAGGGATTTTCTAATCGGTAATCGATTCAGCGTCACGGACATTATCGTCGGGTGGAGCATCAACTGGGCGGCCAATACCGGCCATCTTGCCGCGTTTACGCGGCTTTGCCGGTATTTGGCGCGGCTGCAGGAGCGCGAACACTGCACCATAAAACCGGGATGACCGGTAGCGCGGCCTGTAACCCAATCGTGGCTTTGAGCCCTTCCCTAATGACTCAAACCACCGGTGTTAAGTGTTCCGCTTCTCTGCGCTCATTGATGATTTTCCGAACGTAGTGTGAGCAATGGTCCGGGTTAATTTCTCTCGGATCCCCCAATAGCCAATCGTCGGCGTAGCCGTATCTTTGGAGAAACGGCTGAAAAAGGGGTCGGTAATGCTCCATATCCCGCTCGGTAAACCAATGCCGCCAGAACCCATGAGCCTTGCTGCGGATCACACGGCGGAACTGTTTCGGCACCTTGGTGTCGCTTTTGATGCGTACACCCAAGAAATCCTCCAGTAAGTCAAAGTTGTGGTCTACATAATCCTCGTACTTGAAAAGGAACGCGCGCCCTTGGCTTACGGTTTTATCCAGGGCATCCCATTTCAGGTGGTCACTCCAGAAAAACGCTGAGTCTAAAGCGGGGCTCGGCAGAGCAAGGCGGGTCTCAAGTTCCACCAAGGAGACCGAATCAGGATCTTGTTCTTTTTGCTCCAACAGTCGCAGTTGTTGGCGGACAAAGTCCTCATCGTCGTAGAGGTGATCGTAGTGACGATACAGGATGTAGCTCACAAGTCGGTCACGGGGATCGCGCACCAGCCAGATGACTTTGTCGTAGTTGTCGAGACAGGAAAAGTCGAACCCGGAGCCTATGATTTCCTTATTGATCAGATG
>NZKZ01000202.1 GCA_002694065.1 Acidiferrobacter sp. | reverse complement strand
CGCTTCAGCGAGGACTATAGCCGAGTTGTCTCAACCGCCGCGAACCCGACGGCGCATCATCCGAAACCGTATCAAGTGCAGTACACCAAAAGGCCTCGAGGCGATCTCTCAGCGCTCGGCCAAAGACCGTCTCTCGATCAGAGCCGCCTGACACAATAACGCGTCGTGAATGATCTGACTGCTGATGTAAGAGAGCTTGCCGAGGTGCGAGCTGCCCGGATAAAGGCACTCGGCCAAGAGCGCGGCGGGCAGGCTGGCCGGGGAAGCCACTGGGCTGACTTAACCACCGTTATGGTCGGCAGCGAATTTATCGCACGCACACTTTCGGGCAACCCGTCTTTGCTGGACAAACTCGATGCTGCCGCACGCCCATCCGATCCGAAGGCGCTGCGTCAACAGATTGATGACTTGCGTGGGGATCGGGAAGAGATTGGCGCAGCACTCCGAAGAATCAGGCAGGAACAGATCGTTCTGTTGGGATGGCGCGACCTTGTCGGTGCAGCCCCCTTGTCCGAAGTAGTGGAAACCCTGTCCACCCTGGCCGATGCAGCCATTGGCGCAGCACTGAAATGCGCCCACCTCGAACTCGTTAACCGTTTTGGACAACCTATCGGCGAGAACAGCGGTGACCCGGTCCAATTGACCGTTCTGGGACTCGGCAAGCTCGGCGGGCGTGAACTCAATATGTCGTCAGATGTCGATCTGGTTTTCGCTTATCGGGAAAACGGATCTACCGACGGTACACAATCCATCAGCAACCATGAGTTCTTCATCAAACTGGGTCAGACCCTGATTGATATCCTGCAGACCCCGACACCCGAAGGGCTGGTCTTCCGGGTAGACATGAGACTCCGCCCCAACGGCGATAGCGGACCGTTGGCACTCTCCTTTGATGCCATCGACCACTACTTTCTCACCCACGGCCGCGAGTGGGAACGCTACGCGCTGATCAAAGCGCGTCCCGTTGCGGGCGACATAACTTCGGGCCGGGAACTGCTGGGCAACTTAAGACCTTTCGTCTACCGAAAGTACCTTGATTTTGGTGCTTTTGAATCGATCCGCTCCATGAAAACCCTGATCGATCGTCAGCTCGCAAAAAAGTCGCTCACCGGTAACGTCAAACTTGGGCGTGGCGGAATCCGCGAAATTGAGTTCATCATCCAAAGTCACCAGTTGATTTACGGGGGCAGGAACGCAGCGCTGAGAACGGCTTCCCTGTATGAGGCGCTGGCAGCACTGCAAGAGGGAGGGATGCTGGATCGTGCGGACTGCGACAGGTTGCGCAGCCACTATGACTATCTGCGGGTGCTCGAACACCGCCTTCAGATCATGGATGATGCGCAAACCCATTCGATTCCGGTAGAACCGCTCGCCCGCACGCGTATCGCTTTGGCAATGGGTTACCCGGATAGCGTCGCCTTCGATTCGGCCCTGGCCTCTGTCAACGACGATGTCCACAAGCTTTTTCGCAGCGTATTCCATCATGAACACGGATCCAGCACCGACGACCAGGAGTCGCTCTTTGCTGATCTGTGGGACGAGACCCTCACGCCCGAGGATCAGCTGACCCAATTCAGGGCGCTTGGCTTTAAAGACGCGCAGCAGGTCCAGACCCTGCTGGCCGGGATCCGTCATAGCCGCTTCTATCAGGCTTTTTCACGCGAAGGGCGCGAACGTCTGGACGCCCTGATGCCCCTCGTTCTGAAACGCTGCGCCCAAACCCAAAGCCCGGATACCGCCATCAGCCGGGTATTGTTTGTGATTGAGTCGATCGGCCGACGGTCGGCTTACCTTGCGCTGCTGACCGAGAATGAGTTGGCCCTGTCACAGCTGGTCCGTCTGGTCAGCGCCTCGAGTGAGATCAGTCACTGGATCGCAAACCACCCTGTCATCCTGGATGAACTGATTGATCCCATCACCGCTTATCAGCCTCAGGCGTGCAGCGAGATCCGGCAGGAACTCGCGCGCAAACTGGACTCGCATGACGGGGCGGATCTTGAAGCCGCCATGGAGGTGCTGAGGGAATATCGTCAGGCATACAGTCTCCGGATAGCCGCAGCCGATGTCGCACAACTGCTTGATATTGAAACTGCGGCGGCTTCGCTGAGCGCGCTGGCCGAAGCCGTGCTGTGCCACGCGCTTGTCATCGCCCAGCGCACGTTAAAGACGCCGACGGCCCCGCAGGAGTATGCTGAACTGGGCATCATTGCCTACGGCAAACTTGGCAGTCAGGAACTCGGCTATCACTCCGATCTTGATATCGTTTTTGTCTACGAACAGCCGGACGCCGAAGATCCCCAGGCAGCCGCGGCGCGGCGCCACTATTTCGGCAGGCTGGCCCAACGACTGGTACACATACTCACCACGCATACGCCGGCAGGAGAAGCCTACTCCATTGACACCCGGCTACGGCCCGGCGGGAGTTCAGGGACGGTGGTGACCCCGATCAAGGCTTATCATGAGTATCTGTCAACCTCGGCATGGACCTTTGAGCATCAGGCCCTGGTTCGCGCAAGAATGATTACCGGCAGCGACACCCTGCGGCAACGTTTCGAAGAGATTCGCCACCGTGTTCTCTGCCAGTCCCGCGAGGCATCCAAGCTGCAAGGCGCGATGCGGGATATGCGACAGCGCATGCGGCAGCACCATTTGCGCAACAGCGAATCCGGCTTTGATCTGAAACACGACGCGGGCGGCATTATCGACATTGAGTTTCTGTGCCAATACCTTGTATTGAAATTTGCGCATCAAACTCCCGCGCTCACGCGGCACCGCGGCAACCTTCGTATCCTGTCTGAACTCGCTGCATCTGGCGCCATTGCGAGCGAGACTGCGACGACCCTGTCAGATACCTTGGCGCAATACCTGTCAAAAGAAAACGAACTTAAGCTCGGCCGCCGTAAAGCCCTTCTGCCCGAGACGTCATTTGTTCCCGAGCGTGAGGCCATCCAAAGGCTGTGGCGCGAACAGCTGGAGCACACCTCACCGTGATCCTGTGCTCAACATTCCGGCGAACCCAAAACGCATTGATCAGATAGAATTCTCGGTTTATCCGGTTTCACGGTGTTGCCAATGACCGATGGCTTGACTATTTCGCTAGTGGTGGGCTCCTTTCATCAAGCATCCTGCGAGATCATGGTGGAAAAGGCGCGGTCGACCGCACGAGGGCTGGGGCTGGAGGTCCGTGACGAGGTCTGGGTGCCGGGGTCGATGGAAAAACCCCTCGCCACAAAAAGACTGCTGGAACGATCGGTGGTTGATGCTGTGGTGGTGCTCGGCATCATCGAGCGGGGCGAGACGGCGCACGGGCGGGTCATGGGGCAAGCCGTCATCCAGTCGCTCATCGACCTGCAATTGGCAACGAACAAGCCAGTGGGCGTCGGTATCCTAGGGCCTGAAATTCTGCCTGAGCAGATACCACCTCGTCTGGCGCCCTATGCGGAGGCTGCCGTCAAAGCTGTCCACGCGATGCTGGTCAGCTAGATGGGCGCTCCCGACTCTTTCTCGGTTTTGTAATAATGCGCGGCCGGCTTAGCGCATTTCGCTAACACAATGAAGTTCATTAAAGGAAAAAATGATGTCATTTTCAGATCGTGACGGCGTAATCTGGTTCGATGGTCAAATGGTGCCCTGGCGAGATGCCCAGGTGCATGTGTTGACGCATACCCTGCACTACGGGTTGGGGGTGTTCGAAGGCGTACGCGCCTATCAGACCGACCGGGGAACCGCTATTTTCCGTCTGGAGGACCATACCGACCGATTCTTCCGGTCTGCCCATATTCTCGGTATGAAGATTCCCTACGATGCCAAAACCCTGAACGATGCACAGATTGCCGTTGTAAAAGAGAACGGACTGGCCAGCGCCTATCTGCGGCCGCTCGCGTTCTATGGTTCCGAGGGCATGGGCATCCGTGCCGACATGCTGAAAACCCATATCGCCATTGCGACGTGGGAATGGGGCGCCTATCTTGGCGAAGAAGGTCTTGAAAAAGGTATTCGTGTCCGAACCTCTTCTTTCACACGGCACCACGTCAATATCACCATGTGCCGCGCCAAAGCCTGTGGCAACTACATCAATTCGATCCTTGCCCTGCAAGAGGCTTTGTCCGCAGGCGCCGACGAGGCACTAATGCTGGACTCCAGCGGATATGTGATGGAAGGCACCGGGGAGAATGTCTTTGTGATTCGAGACGGTGTGGTCTACACCCCGGATCTGACTTCCGCATTGGAGGGTATTACCCGGGATACGGTGATCCGGCTGATTGCTGAATCCGGGCTGGATCTTATAGAGAAGAGAATTACCCGAGACGAGATCTATGTCGCAGATGAAGTGTTCTTCACCGGCACCGCGGCTGAAGTTACCCCGGTCCGTGAACTGGATGGCCGACAAATCGGCAGTGGCACCCGCGGCCCGGTGACACAGATGCTGCAGGCGAAATACTTCGACTGCGTGCAGGGACGTGACACCCAGCATGACGACTGGCTGACCTTTGTCTGATTTCAGCCCATGAGCAACTCCAATCCCCATCATGCCAAGCCATCCGGTGCGCGGCCGGTGCGCCAGATCGTGGCGGCCGACCTGCCGCTGCACTGCCCTCCCGATGACAGCGAACTGTGGAATCAACACCCCCGGGTCTATCTGCCCATCCGTCCGGGTGAAACCGCGCTGTGCCCCTACTGCGGTAACCGCTTCTTTCTGCCGGACGCTCCCTGACGCCGGCCGGGACGCCTAACCGCAAGGCAGGTCGCTATCTCGAACCAAGCTACCTCACGGGTGCTGGTCGTCGGTCCTGCCTGGATCGGCGATATGGTCATGGCGCAGTGCCTGTTTAAAGCGCTGAAATCAAGAGAAGATGCCCCCGCCATTACCCTGACGGCACCACCGGTCACCGCCGGGTTGGCGTATCGGATGCCGGAAATCGACGAGATTATAGAAACGCCCTTTGAGCACGGACGGCTGCAGATGGCTGACCGCTGGAGAATCGGCCGCTCGCTTCGGGGGCATCGCTTTGATCAGGCCATCATCCTCCCAGGATCATTAAAGGCGGCTCTGCTGCCCTTCTTTGCCAAAGCCGCCATCCGAACCGGTTACCGCGGAGAACCCCGGTGGGGTCTCGTTAACGATCCACGAACCAGGCCATCCACCAAAAAAGATCCCATGGCCGCTCGCTTTGTCCAATTGGCCTTCGCGGATGACGCGGCGCCGGTCTCAAGCTACCCATACCCCCGTCTTACCAGCCACCCTCAAAACGTGCGGGAAGTCTTTCAAAGAATCGACCGGGATGTCCCGTCCGCTCCCATTATCGCGCTCTGTCCCGGCGCGGAATTCGGGCCGGCGAAACGCTGGCCCGAAGCGCACTTTGCGTCGGTGGCAGATCATTTCCTGAAGCAGGGTTGGCAGGTCTGGCTGCTCGGAGGGAAAAGCGATCAGGCCGTTGCCCGGAACATCGCGAGAACATCCTCGGACCCTGAGCACTGTGTCGACCTGACCGGAAAAACCAGCATTGGCGACGCTATCGATCTGCTGGCGCATGCCCGTGCAGCGGTCAGCAATGACTCCGGCCTGATGCACGTGGCCGCGGCCACGGGAACGGTGGTGGTCGGTATATTCGGCTCATCAAGTGAACGTCACACCCCGCCGCTTGGGCCTTTAACGGAGACCGTCTCACAGACTCTCGATTGCCGCCCCTGTTTTGCCAGAGAATGTCCCCTGGGGCATACGCAGTGCCTTGAAACCCTTGGGCCTGATCGCGTGATTACCGCGTTGTCCCGTTTGCTCCAGAAAACGACTCATTAGATCGACTTACAATGAGCAGAAATGTTTTAGGAACCCTTTCGTGAGCACTAAACCCCTTTCGGTACTCGTCACCGGCGGCGCCGGATACATCGGCTCGCACACTACCCGGCAACTGGTTGCAGCGGGCCATCAGGTTACCGTCGTGGATAACCTCTATAGCGGCCATAAGTGGGCAGTGGCGCCCGAGGCCGAATTTCATGAGTGTGACGCGGGAGATGCCAAAGCGATGCGGGCGCTGATGGGGTCACGACAATTCGATGCCGTCATCCATTTTGCGGGGCACATCGTGGTGCCGGAATCGGTGTCAGACCCGGGCAAGTATTATCGAAATAACGTTGTCGGATCGCTCAACCTCATCGAGTGCTGTCAGCAAACCGGCGTGGGTCTTTTTGTTTTTTCATCCAGCGCAGCGGTTTACGGCAACCCGGCCGAGATTCCCGTCAATGAAAGCGCTTTAACCCATCCCATCAATCCTTACGGGCGCACCAAGCTCATTACCGAATGGACGCTTAAGGACTTTGCCCAACGGACGCAAGCGGATTCGGGTCTGCGATTCGTTGCCCTGCGGTATTTCAACGTGGCGGGGGCATCTCTTGACGGCACACTGGGTCAGGCCACCCCGGAGGCGACCCACCTTATCAAAGTCGCCTGTGAGACAGCCTGCGGAAAACGCGATGCTGTGTCGGTATTTGGAACCGATTACGACACCAAAGACGGTACCTGTATCCGGGACTATATCCACGTGGAAGATCTTGCAGGTGCACATCTTAAGGCGCTTGACTACCTGGCTGACGGCGGAGAGTCTGCCATCCTCAATTGTGGCTATGGGCATGGCTACAGCGTGCGCGAAGTCCTTGAGATGGTGCGCCAGGTGAGCGGCAAGCACTTTGAGATCCAAGAAGCCGGCAGGCGTGCAGGGGACCCCGCCTGCCTGGTGTCGGACAACCGGGCCATTAAAGAGGAGCTGGGCTGGAAGCCGCAACATGATGACCTGGAAATCATTTGCTCTAGTGCATTCAAGTGGGAGCGTGAGGGGCAGAACCGACCCTAGGGAATGGGTGGGGAACGGGCAGGGAGCGGAGAGAAAAGTAGCAGAAAAGAAAGAGAAAACGGTAGAGTAGAATAAGTGCATCGACAGCAGAACCGCAGACTGTCGGGACCACTATGAAGCTTGCGCTTTGCCTCTACAAATATTTCCCCTACGGGGGCCTTCAGCGGGACTTTCTGCGCATTCTTAACGAGTGTCACCACAGGGGCCATTCGGTCCATGTGTATACAGGCGAGTGGCAGGGTGAGCGCCCCAGCGGTATCAACCTTCATGTTCTGAGATCAAGCCGTCTTGGGGGAAACCATGTCCGCGACCGGCGCTTTTTCGGTCGTCTGCAAAAAGCCCTCGCGGCCGAACAATTCGACGCGGTCATCGGCTTCAACAAGATGCCGGGGCTTGATCTTTACTATGGTGCCGACTTTTGCTACCTCGGCCGCGCCGCGCCGCAGTATGGGCCGATGTACCGCTTTACCCCGCGCTATCGCCACCTTAATGCATTCGAACGCGCTGTCTTCAGT
>NZKZ01000201.1 GCA_002694065.1 Acidiferrobacter sp. | reverse complement strand
TATAGCCTAACAAATGAAATGAGTATCGAACATGACAGTCAGACGACAGCTTCAGTACCTGTCGGCCATTTAGCTCAGTTGCAAACGCATCATGCGCCCGAAAGCCACAAACAAGATACGGCGGTGATTAGCGGTCAACATATGATCATTGTTCACCTGAAGTGTCTGGCACTCTCCTAGTCCGCCCTCCATTGCTTTTGCAGGACTAGGGAATCTCGCCTGAATAGCTGAGGCCAATCACTACCTGTGCAATTCAACCTCGCCCTTAACTCAAGGCCAAACAACACGTACCACATTGGTCCGTGCCTGGTAATTGTTGAGATTACCGGCCCGCGCGAGTGAAGACACCATGAAGTAGAGGGTTTCTCCGGAGGCCGGAGTCCAATTCGTCAAGGGGGGCCGTTTGATATGGCCGCCTTCAACGACTCTCATGGGTTTACAGTTGCCATTGGGGGTCATCCACTCCCAGGTGCCTCCATACCAGGCGCCGTTACGCCATACGAAAACCCAGGGGTTGGCGTTGACCTTGATGTCCCGTGTGCCATCGGTATGCCGGATGGTGGCGGTCGGCCATGTTGCGGTACCGCCCCACTCCATACAGATCGTGCCGCCACCAAGATTGACTGTCAGGTTGTGTGTCACGGGCCAGCTCGCCACGTTGGTATGCAGCCAGTTGACCTTGCTTAATGCAAATTCCTGCTGACCGCCCGGGGTGATCGGGGCAGTATTGGAGACTTGGGTTGCTCCGGGATTGTCCGTACTTGTGGTCGTGGTCGTACTGGTATCTGCAGTGGTGGTAGACGTGCTGGTATCTGCAGTCGTGGTGGTGGTCGTTGTATTGGCACTGTCATCGACGACGCCCGACGAGGACTTGCTGGCCGTGCAATCAAAAGGCCAGCACCAGCCATCGGAGCAGCCGCTCAGCGGCAGCGCAATCGCCATCAGCACACCAACACGAATCAGTATTTTTTTCATGATTTTTTGCATCCACAAAGGGATCTTTGTGTTTTACTTTTTAATTATAACTTGGCGCTGTAAAACGCTATTAAGGGACTTTTTGATTAATGTGACGGTTATCACACGAAAAGCGAAAAACGCTCTATCTTCAAGCTAAAAGTCGGTAGGGGCGCCACCCTCGCGTTTTCGACGCTCGGCAAAATCCTTTAGCTCTTCACGAGTTGCCACATCCATAGGCGGCGGCTCAAACCGGGCCAAAATGTCTTTGAAAATACTGTTGGCACGCTCGGGGGTCTGGATACTGCCGGCCTGCTCCCAGCTTTCGAAATTGCTCCAGTCAGAGAGAAAAGGGCTGTAGAACGCCGTCTTGTATCGTTCCTGCGTATGATCCGCGCCAAGAAAATGGCCAGAAGGGCCGACCGCTCTAATCGCTTCAAGCGCAAGATCTTCTTCAGTGACGCCAACGGGCTGATGGTAATGCGCAAACTGCTGAAGCAACTCGCAATCAATCACAAACTTTTCGAAACTGGCACATAGGCCGCCTTCCATCCATCCTGCTGCGTGATAGATGATGTTGGCATTGGCGCTCGAGCACGCCCATAGCGAAGAAGTGCTTTCCCAGGTGGCTTGCGCATCCACGCAGTTAGTGGCATTGGCGTTGGAGGCGCGCCAGGGCAGTCCATAGTAACGCGCCATCTGTCCGGACATCTGCGTGGCACGGCAGTACTCAGGAGTTCCAAACGCCGGCGCACCGGACTTCATGTCCACGTTCGAGGTAAAGGAGCCATACGCCACGGGGGCTCCCGGACGGACCAATTGCAGCAGCACAATCGCAGCGAGGCATTCGGCTGTCTGCTGGGCGATCGCCCCGGCGAGCGTTATAGGCGCCATCGCCCCGGCGAGGGTGAACGGCGTGACGATGACCAGCTGGTTTTGTCTCGCAAGGCGCATGGCGCCATCCAGCATGGGCCAATCGTGCTTGAGCGGGGAAGACGAATTGATGTTGGTAAACATCCGTGGTGCTTCGGCAAAACCGGCTTCATCCAGGCCGGCGGCGATGCGTACCATCGCCATGGCGTCCTCAACACGCTCTACCCCCAGTGAGTAGGCATGTACCAGCTTGTCTGTCAGTGTCAGCATGTCGAACAGGCAATCAAGATGGCGCACGGACGGATGCAGGTCGACCGGCTCGACGGGATAACCACCAACAAAATGCAGGCAGTTGAAGCTCTGGGTCAGTCTCAAGAGGTTCTGGTAGTCCGCACGGTTACCAACGCGGCGCCCATGGTCCAGATCGGAGACATTCGGCGGGCTCGAGACCTGACAAAACGCCGCATAAGACTCGCCGAACACGAGCTTGCGCTCTGTATTACGGGGGGTCATAACGATGCGATGAGGTGCTTTGGCAACCTCTTGCATCACAAGCCCGCGATCCATCCTGACCGTTGGAGAGTCATCGCGAACCTCACAGCCTGCCTGCTTGAGAATCTCACGGGCGTCGTCATGCAGAAAATCGATGCCGATCTCTTCGAGGATCTGCATGGCGGCATTGTGAATCCGCTCGACGCCTTGTGCATCCAACGGTTCTGTTGGTGCGTCGACATACTGCGGCTGGCCCCATGGAGACTGGGAAAACCGTTCCGGCGTGGGCCGCTCTTTGCGCGCTCTTTTGCGGCGCCCTGTCCTACCCGGCCCGTCCGAAGATAAAAGGTCTGTATTCATTGCCTGGATACCGTCACACGCTCAGGGTAACTATCAAACCGCCGGCAACGGCAGAGCAATACACCTTAACGACACAAAGCATCGCTGAAAAGACGCCTGGGCTACGGTCAGTCATGGCAGGTATTGAAGAAGGCAAGGAAGAAGGCAGCGAAAATGATGGCGCAAACATAGGCCCTGGCGCTAGGCTTTAAACGCCAAATCATTATCGTCATGAAACCCTCCCTCAAAGCATGCCCCAAAAGTATCTTGTTTTGGGCAGTCAGCACGTCAGGACCGTGACCAAGCAAAATCTCAGATGAGGTCGCTGTGTTATATACGCTTCAGGCAAACTCTCACGGTAAGGTTAAAGAAATGAACAAACTGCTCGCGCTGCTCTTTGGACTCACGCTGTCGCTCCCATCGGCTCACGCTGAGATTACAAGCGAGTCCTTTTTGTTTGAGGTTTTCGATGGGTGTATTGAAGAACCCATGGAAGACACGACTCTCGGAGCGCAACTTGAATACTGCGCGTGCTTTACCAATCTGATGTCGAAAGAGATGACGCTGGAAGAGGCCACCCTGCTCAGTCTCGACATTATGGCTGCAGATGACGACGAGCAGGGCGAAAAGGTCCTGCTCGCAAATGAAAAGGCGAGAAAGCTGATCGCGCAGTGCATGCCCCGCCTTTATGACTAAAGACCGATCAATATCGGCCGCCGCCCGCTATTTGTTTTGTCGATGCTCGAGCAGGCGCGGCATCAACTCAACGAGATTACAGGGGCGGGTGCGGTAATCCAGCTGATGGGTCAGCAGTTTGTCCCAGGCGGTGGCACAGGCGCCGGAAGATCCCGGCAATGAAAAAAGATAGGTGCCGTTGGCAACGCCCGCAACGGCGCGCGACTGCAGCGACGAAGTGCCTATTTCCTCAAAGGAGATCGCTCGAAAAATCTCACCGAAACCGTCCAGTTCTTTTTCAAACAGCGGTCTGATGGCCTCAGGTGTGCCGTCAAATCCCGTGACACCCGTGCCCCCTGTCATGAGCACAACCTGGACTTCGGGTTCAGCAATCCAGCGTGATACTACTGCGCGGATCTCGAAAATATTGTCGGGCACAATCACCTTCTCAACAAATCGATGGCCGGCCTCCTGCACGCGCCCTACGAGCAATTTGCCTGATTTGTCATCAGACTCTGTGCGCGAATCCGAGACGGTCATCACCGCGATCGGCACCGCTATAAATTCACGTCCCTGGGTCGACATTATGATTACCGTGGCTTGTAGGTCGGGTTTTCTGCGCCTATTATAGAGCCGCAAACGGTACTTTCTGTCGATCCCTTAGCCCTGTTTTCATGACCATCAACGTCCGATTCTTTGCGAGCCTGCGTGAGCGCATTGGTCACGCCACACTGACCGTGGAGGCAGATGGTATTGCCAGCGCCCGCGATGTCTGGAAGGCGGTCAGTGGTGAGTCCCCCGACGAAGAGATGCTGGTCGCGATCAACAAGGAGTATGCGGGCCTTGATCGGGCGGTTGCGGACGGTGATGAGGTCGCATTCTTCCCGCCCGTCACCGGGGGCTAACCTCTGATGACCGTTGAAATTCGCGAACACCCGTTTGATCCCTGGCAGGCCGTCTCCGAATACCGCTCGACCCGTCTGGCTTCAGGAAAAAGTGGCGCGAGCGCAGTGTTTGTGGGCACCATGCGTGACTTCAATGAGGGAGATGAAGTCCAGGCAATGGTGCTTGAGCACTATCCCGGCATGACAGAACAACAACTGGAGGACATGCGCTCTGAAGCCGTCTCCAAGCATGGGCTGGAGGACGCCCTTGTCGTCCATCGTGTCGGAATCGTGCACCCCGGCGACGATATCGTACTGGTGGCCGCTTTTTCAGCTCATCGCAAAGAGGCGCTTGCCGCTTGTCGGGAGATGATGGAAACGCTGAAGTCCACTGCCCCTTTCTGGAAGAAAGAAACCCTCGCCGAAGGGGAGCGCTGGGTAGAGCGAAATACTCCCGGCTAGCGTTGCCGGCTTGCCCCGCGCATCAGGCAGGCCGCCTGGCGGCTATCCAGGAGGTATTCTCCTCTGGATCATCGCCATCAGAAAGCGAGAGTATCTCAAGCGTTGAAAACTCCCTGTTAAGTTCTCCCGGCTGCAGCACATACTCGGGATTAAATGCCGTCGCCTTCTTGAGATGATGCACGTTGAAGGTGCGGTAAAAGAGAAGACCGCCCGGAGCAAGACCTGCCGCCATCTGGGGAAACAGGTTTCGATCAAGGTATCGAAAACAGCAGATAACCGACCAAGGTCCGCCGGGCAGCTTGGTGACGGTCAGATCTTTTGTCGTGGTCTTAATGGCCACACCTTCGCGTTTTGCGAGCTGCTCACCTAATCCAAGACCCACGGCACTGCAGTCAAGTGCCGTCGCATGCAAACCGCGTTTTGCAAGGTAAACGGCCGCATGACAGGTGCCCGCAGCGATATCCAGGGCGGTACGCGGTGCGAGGAGCCCGTCGATATCCCGCTGATGACTTTCGAGCAATGGCTCAACGCGAAGCGCGGAAGCCAGACTCGCCGCGGCGTACTTTTCGTTCCAGCGTGAAGCGTCGCTTACCACGAAACCAGAATCATGCAAAGAAGACAGGCTCGACCGCTACTGCCTGGGTATCGTTACCCTGTACTCTTCGTAATCCAGCTCCCCATCGTAAATACTGGTCCGCCCCTCCTGTTTGGCAATGCCCTGGCGCTTGCCGAAGGCTGAGATGTTTTCCACCAGCGGACGCGGAGTGTGCGCTCTTAACCACAGGCGCAGCAGGTGGCGGCGCTTGTCAGGGTCTTCATCATCAATGAAAGCGGTGCGGTTGTGCAGCACCGTATAGTTGCTGAAAAAAAGCATGTCCCCTGGCGAGAGCATGAACTGGCGATAACACGTTGGTCCGTGGGCAACCTGATCCAGGGTATCCAGCGCCTCGGTTTCGGCGGCGGTCTTTTCCTTGCCCATGTGGGCAAAACCCATTTCGATGTAACTCCTCAGATAACTGATACTGAGGCAACCGTTCTTTTCCGAAAAGACCGGTATCTTTTCCTCGGTGACGGGCGACTCTCCCGGGGCATGCTCGCCAAAAAGATGGTAGTGAAAGCCCTCGCACAGCGTGGGCAGTAGCTGCGGGTGGTGCATTGCCAATTCGTTATAGATCGCGGCGGCACCGGCATAACCACTCAGTCCACCCTCGCTCGCGGGCACCAGGCACATCATGCCCACGATATCGGTGGCATCCGTGTGCAGCGCGAGTTCGGTGCTGTTCTGGTAGGCACGGTATCGCGGGTTGTCTCCACCAAGATTCACCACATGACCGAGCCGGTCACCCGCCAGACTCTGGGACTGCGCCTCGCCCATATGCGCCCCGAGGCCCCAGAAAATCAGCGCGCAGTCTTCTTTTGAATACTGCGAGACGTCAATTCCCTGCAGGAGGACCAACCCCTTCCCGTAGTCGATTTCCTTTATCCACCCGGCGACGGTCTCCTCCATGATGCCCAGTGGAAAATCGACAGCGGTCACCTCTTCAACGGCAAGCCCGCTGGCTTTGACCGCGTTCAGGGCGTCATCAAGCGCCGACAACTCTTCAGCACTGAGCAGATAGGTGATATCCGACTTGGAGCGGACCGAGTCCGTCGTCCAGGCGTTGGGGTGATCAGGTCTTGCCTCGGGCAGCATTCAGACAAGACCCAGGAAAGGTTCGACTTCCACCAGATCACCTGGCTGGGCACCCGCGCTGTCGATAGGCAGAATGACAAAGCAGTTGGCCTGGCTCATGGAACTCAGAATACCCGAACCCTGCTCGCCCGTGGTGGATACCACCAACGCACCGGTTTCATCCTGTGAGAGCACTCCCCGTTGAAATTCCGTCCGGCCGGGGCGTTTTTTTAACCGATCCCGGGCACGGGCCTGAAGGCGCAGCGGCTGCCAGTTGGTCTCGCCCGAAAGCCGCCGGAGTGCAGGCAGAACAAACTGATAAAAGGTCACCATCACCGAGACGGGATTGCCCGGCAAGCCGAAAAAGAGACTGTCGCCGATCCGCCCGAAAGACAACGGCCTGCCCGGTTTCATGGCAATCTTCCAGAAATTGACTTCGCCGATTTCATCCAGAACGTCCTTGACGTAATCGGCATCCCCCACTGAAGCCCCGGCCGACGTGATCACCACATCCGCCATATCGGCCGCCTTCAGGAATGTGTTCTTGATTTGTTCCCGGTCATCGCGCACCACGCCGAGATCATTGAAGGTCATACCCGCGCGGCGCAACATGCCGTGCAGTGTGTAGCGGTTGGAATCATAGACATCCCCTAATTCCAGGGGCTGTCCAATCGAGCGCAGTTCATCGCCGTTTGAAAAAAATGCGACACGCGGCCGACGCAGCACGGGCAGCTCCCCCACCCCCAGCGACGCCACCATACCAATGTCGCCCGGCAG
>NZKZ01000084.1 GCA_002694065.1 Acidiferrobacter sp. | reverse complement strand
CAGATGGTGTTTAAGGCCAGCAATTTTGAATTCAAGCCGCAGATCGTTCCACCGGGAGAGTATCAATTGATCTATCGCCAGACCAAGCACGGAGCGACTGATTCACCTTTGGGGTCTGTCATGGTCAAGGAAGGCGAGCTTGCACAGTTCTCTGTGAATACTGGTGTGGGTTTCAGTTATGCAGATGGTACCGAGCCACCATACATGGTTGAGTTTTCGCGCCTTAACCAGGCTGGTGAAGTTGAGGTATCGGTTCAGTTAAAGAAAAGTTGGGGCCCGATACCTTTGCAGGCCGGCACTTACAAAGTCGATTATCAAGAAGTTAGAAAAGGGCCAGTCATCACAATTGTGGATTCATTTGACCTGCCCGCGGGCGTCTTTGTCGAGATCGAGATGTAACAGACGGCCTGCGCACCCTCTGTAGGCGATCGCATCGGCGGGCAGTTGGATACTCATTTTAATGAGGGGAATAGGGCAGGATGACAGATAAAACGATTAAAGCGTTTTACCAGCGTCAGGATATCCTCGGTGAGACCTATGAGCCGATGCAGCAGCTTCGGTTCACTGAGCTGGCAACGTTCATGAGGGTGCCGTTAGTTAGCGATCTAACGGATATAGATATTGGCATCGTGGGCATCCCTTATGACGGGGATTGACCGCTCGCACTGGTGCCCGATACGGGCCCCGGGAAGTTCGTAATCAGTCGTCACTGATGCGTGCGATCAACGTCGCCACTGGAGCCCGTCCTTTCGAGCGTGCAAGAGTAGGTGATCTTGGAGATGTTCGCTTTAAGGATCTTTTCAATCTTGAGAACGCCATCAAGGATATAGAGCGAACGTTCTCAAAGATTGCCGAGAGTGACGTCTTGCCGTTGGCGGTCGGCGGAGATCACTCGGTGACCTATCCCATACTCAAGGGGCTCCGCTCTCGTTTTGATGAGCCAGTCGGACTTTTGCATATTGACGCTCATACCGACACCTGGCCTGAGTTTGCCGGTTCCAAATTCCATCACGGCGCGCCATTCAGGCTCGCAACAGATGAAGGACTGATCGACCCGCATCGAACTGTACAGATCGGGATTCGGGGAGGCCAGAACTTTGCGGACGGCCTGGATTATTCACGAGACAAGGGAATGCGCGTCATCACCATTGAGGAATTCGATGACCTCGGTTGGGAGGCTGTGGCACAGGAAGCCAAGCGCATTGTGGGGGAGGGCCCGGTTTACCTCACCTTTGATGTTGACGGGCTGGATCCAGCCTACACCCCAGGCACCGGCACTCCGGAGGCTGGAGGCATCACCATGCGGGAAGCGCAGCGGTTGATTCGTGCCTTCAGCGGGGTGAATTTGATCGGGGGCGATGTCGTGGAGGTTTCTCCACCGCTCGATCCATCAGGAATGACCAGTCTTAACGGCGCAACCATTCTTTTCGAGATTCTCTGCCTACTCGCTGAGCACGTTACTTTGCCGCCCATCAACTGAGTCATTGGCGTCTTGAGGGGAATAAACTAAAATCCCATTGCTACTGGGGGATCGTCTAGCGGTAGGACTGCGGACTCTGACTCCGCCAACCCAGGTTCGAATCCTGGTCCCCCAGCCAACTTTTCTTCTTCGATACTATTTCCCCTGATTTAGAGGGCAACTAAAGTAAACTCAATGAGTCTGCCGGATCGAAGAGGTCTTCCCGTAAGCGCCGGCAATCAGCGCGTGGTAGATTTTTTTGACGATGCGGTTGATGACGTTCTCGGATTCGGTGGGAATTCAGAGCGATATCTCTCCCAGGCCTTTGATCTCGATGAAGGCTTCGTATTAGGGCACTGTCTCACCGCATTGACTAGTGTCATTGGCAATGCATCCAGTGGACTGGATCAAGCGAAGAACAGCATTGACCGTGCGAGCGGTGCCGTGGATTCGGCGTCCGATCGCGAGCAATTGCATCTTTCGGCAGTTAAGGCGTGGTTTGAATCGGACTTGGCTTCGGCGTCACGCCTTTATCAGGAGATTCAACTCAATCATCCAACAGACCTGATGGCCTTATTTGCCGGCCATTGGCTTGATTTTTATCTTGGCGATGCCAAGGCCCTGATGGGCAGGGTGGATCGCGCCTTGAGTGATTGGGGCGACTCGACACCGGGATACGGATATGTTCTGGGTATGTATGCATTTGGGCTTGAGGAAAATGGCCGGTATCAAGAGGCAGAAGCGCTTGGACGCCAGTCGGTTGAGTTGAATCCCCAAGATGCCTGGGGGGTTCATTCGGTAACGCATGTGATGGAGATGACCGGCCGCGCCGAAGAGGGTATCGAATGGCTGGAGTCGACGCTGCCCGGTTGGGGTTCGTCAACGATGAAGCTGCATAACTGGTGGCACGCGCTGCTGCTGCATATCGATCTTGGAGATACCGATACTGCTCTTGAACTGTACGACACGCGACTGGTGGACGATGAGCGGGTAGATGCTGAGGCACTGGCAGATAGAGTGTCCGCTTTGGCCAGGTTTGCTTTGCTTGATGTCGATGTGGGTGATCGTTGGCCTGTATTGGCAAAGCTTTGGGAGCCGATGATGTTCGATGCGCGGTCCCCGTTTAACGATCTGCATGCCTTATTGACATTTCATTACTCGAATCTTGGAGATCTGGCAAAGGCTTTGGTGGAGTGTGTCCGGAGCGAATACGACAGAACCATTCCGATGATGCGAGTGGGTGCATCGGTCATCGAAGGTGTTGACGCGCTTTTTCAGGGGGATAATGACGCCGCCTTGGCCTCACTGCAGGAGCATTTTTCTGAGGTCAATCTGATTGGCGGGAGTCACGCCCAAAGGGACCTTGTCTCCCAGATCACTCTGGAGGCTGCGGTCCGCGCGGGCGAGTGGGCGAGCGCCAGAGCCATGCTGAAAGAGAGAAAACTGAGGCGTGAGTCTATGCCCTACGCCTACTCGAGACACTGCGAGCAACGGATGGCAGTGGGCAGCACTTAAACTGACTCGGCCCCGTTGGTATCCAGAAGCCGCTGTATATAATGCCACCACAGTTTTCAGTTAAACCAGAAGCCAGATAACACTCACAAGATAGCGCTATGCCGCAGTCATCGAAGACTTGGAACTGGGCCCCGGACCTCCCTCTCGCGGGTCAGTCTGTTTTCGTTTTTCCGCCCAATCCCTGGGTGATCCTGAAGGTTCTGTCGTCTGTTTGGCTGACCATCAGTGGAAGAGTGGTGATTTTGTTCACCGCCTGCATCTCGTGGCTGTTCTTTACCCCCTCGCTGGCGCAATGTGTCGATCTGGAGTTGGGCTGGGCACTCTCCATCTATGTGCGCAACCTATGCCTGATGGTATTGTTTGCCGGGGGCCTGCATTTGTATTTTTATACCTTCAAGATGCAGGGAGAGGAGCTGCGGTTCGATGCCAGAGACGATGTTAGGGATGCCTCGGTATTTACGCTGAGGAATCAACTTCACGATAATATTTTCTGGTCCATTGCCAGCGGATTGACTATCTGGACCCTTTACGAGGTCCTCTTTATGTGGGGATATGCCAACGACGTTATTCCCAGAATAACGTTGGCGGGCAACCCGGTCTGGTATTGCCTCCTGTTCGTATTGATTCCGATCTGGTATGCATTCCATTTTTACTGGGTCCACCGCTTGGAGCATTGGAAGCCCTTGTATAAGGCCGTGCACTCAGTGCACCACAGGAATATCAACACGGGCCCCTGGTCCGGAAATTCCATGCATCCTTTCGAGCATATGATTTATGTGGCGTCGCCGCTGATTCATGTCATTGTGCCCTCCAGCCCCTTGCATGTGATCTATCATTTTCAGTTCACGATATTGGCAGCCATCATCACGCATTGCGGCTATGAAGCGTTGCTGGTCAGGGGTAAGAGGGTGATAGAGTTGGGATACTTTTTTCATCAATTGCATCACAGGTTTTTCGATTGCAATTATGGAACGGATGATATGCCCTGGGACAGATGGTTCCGGACTTTTCATGATGGAACGGATGAAGCGACCCAGGCTTTGAGAGAAAAGCAGCGGCGGCGGGCCAGGAGTTAGCTCCGCAAAGCGCTAGCCAAGTATTTTTGTCTCGTCCGGAACCGTTCCGGTATGAGACATCGTAAATAGTGAAACCCAAAAAAAGAAGGGAAAGGAGGATGTCATGGATGCCCATCAGGTTGCATCTGCCGAAGACTTGAGAGCGCTTATTGAAGCGCGGGACGTTGAATACGTTGTTGTCGCTCTACCCGATATGCAGGGCCTGCTTCGGGGCAAGTATCTTTCGCGAAGGAAGTTGTTGGGAGCCCTGGAGGGCGGTTTGGGAGTTCCGCCTGTCATCTTTGCGATGGAGCCGACCGATAT
>NZKZ01000200.1 GCA_002694065.1 Acidiferrobacter sp. | reverse complement strand
TTGGATTAAGTCCGGAATAAATAGGCATGGTGTTTCTGTCGGGTTTTCCTTTCGAGTGAAGGCTGGTGGAAGGGCAGTAGGCGTTAGTGCGCAGGTTTGCGGCACCATATCACACGGGTCCCGCATAGCTTGTCCCAGTTGCTG
This sequence comes from Acidiferrobacter sp., assembly GCA_002694065.1. Classification (GTDB taxonomy): domain Bacteria; phylum Pseudomonadota; class Gammaproteobacteria; order Arenicellales; family UBA868; genus UBA868. The sequence continues at coordinate 4,304 of NZKZ01000200.1, read as the reverse complement.
TGCCGGGTATCGGCCGGCATCCAAAAAAATCCCAGCCCCAGTGTGATGACGGCGAGGCACAGTCCCGTGAAGCGCTTTAAGGCATCACCCCATCCGAGTGCTCGCCCGCTGTTTCGGATGACCCGTAACTGCCACGCCCGCATGCCGAGTGTTTGCCCGCCTTTGACCCAAAAGCCGCCAAAGTAGACAAAGCATACACCCAGCAAGTAGAGCCGCTTTATCCAGAGTCCCAAAACTGTGCCGCCGGTAATCTGGTCGAACCAAGGCAGCGGCAGGGCGGCAATAAAAACAATTCCCAAAAGGACAAAGAGGTCGTAGAAAAGCGCCCCAAAGCGCCTACCGAGGCCTGCGTCGCAAAAAGAATCTTCTAGGTTCGTGCTCACGATATTAAGCGCGCGGATCTCTTTGAGGCATATCGACTGATTACCGAGAGCCGCTCTTATACAGGGCTTTTGAACAGGTTATCCACAGGGTTATGAACAGCCCTTATCGGTTAATTGAACTGGCGTCCCCGGCAAGATTCGAACTTGCGACCTACCGCTTCATACCCCTTCAGTTTTCACTGCCAGACCTTCGGGATCTGTTCGGGGTCTGGACTTTATCTTCACCACTAGGCGCGCGGCCCGTAGGTGCTGCCCGTCAAGTCTCTACACCTTCCCACCGTTTCACCTTTCTATGACAGGTGGGCTTGGCTCGGTATTGCCACCACCCAAAGTGCTGAGGGTTCACCGAGTTTGAGCAGATTCACACAGACTGTTTCCAGATTCTGGTGCCCAGTTATCTAGGAGGCGATTGCTCTATCCAGCTGAGCTACGGGGACTCCACTTCCAGTATACCAAGTCGAGTACCCAGCCGAAAAATATCGCCGCTGATGTGTGGGGCGAGGGGGTGAATCAAGGGTGCTGGGTCTATGCCTTAGGCAATAGGGTGGCAACGCTACTGATCTGGCAGATAGGTGTCCGACCAGCGTAGTACCACGTTAAAGGAAACCGAGATCCGAAACTCCTCTGAAAGATTGGGGTGCACCAGGTGATGGACAAAAGCGGGCCAGAGCAGGATTTCGCCGGCACGGGGCTGTACCCGATATTCCGGATCCACCTGTCCGTCCCCCTTGATCGCTGTCATATTGGCTTGACCCCGCGGGTCAAAGAAAGAAATGGCCCCCGGCGTGCGGTCGGCTCGTCCCGGCAGATCAACCGGCGAGTCGGGCACCGAGACATAGTAGGTGCCGGAAAGCCAGCAATGCGGATGGTTATGCAGGTTGTGATAATCGCCAAAGCGGTTGATATTGGCCCAGCCCTGCAGATGCCAGTCGACCTTGTAGTCGATGCTGCTGTGGTCAATGTAGCGCATCACAGCATGATTGATGCAGTCTCGAAGCCATGACAGCGCGGGATGTTCCGAAGCGAACAGGTTGTCATCCAGATAGCTCGTCGTCATATCCGACCGTTCGGCATCCAGGCGCACGATTTCATCCGCCAGTGCCGCGTTGATGGTGTCGTCCGCAGGCAAGCGGTCCCGCATCAGCACGGTAGGCCACAAGGTGAGGAACTGCGGGTCATCAGCCATGGGCTTAGTTTAAGGAACAATCGCTGCGGTGGATATAATCGTGTAACAAGAGAACCAAGGGTCCTTTATCCATGAATGCCCGTCTGCATTTCGCTTTTCTTAATGTTGGGCACTTCATTGATCACCTGCTGCCCTTGGTATTTGCCACCGTTGCAGCCCTGGTGCTCACCCGCGAATGGGGGATGAGTTATGCAGAACTGATTCCCTATGCCACACCCGCGTTGGTGGTGTTTGGGTTGGGCGCGCTGCCGGCGGGCTGGCTGGCCGACCGCTGGAGCCGAGAGAAGATGATGGTGATCTTCTTTTGCGGCATTGGCGCGAGCGCCGTAGCGACGGCGTTTGCGACTACCCCGATAACGTTGGCGCTGGGACTGTTTGCCATCGGACTTTTCGGCTCAATCTACCATCCGGTGGGATTGGCGATGGTTATTCAGGGGCGGCGGCGGACCGGTCTGCCGCTTGCAGTCAACGGCGTGTTCGGCAACCTGGGCGTGGCCTGCGCGGCGCTCTTTACGAGCCTCTTGATTGAGGCGTCCGGTTGGCGAGCGGCCTTTATCTGGCCAGGCGCGTTCACCCTGTTGGTGGGGGTTGCGTACTGGATCTTTATTCGTGGTCCACAAGCGGATGACACGCTTCAGCACGAGAAAAAGACGGGGGAGGTAAAACGTTCGAAGGCATTTACGCGAGAAACCCTTGTGCGGGTTTTCATTGTTGTGTTTGCGTCAACCGCTCTTGGCGGTCTCATTTTTCAGAGCACAACCTTCGCTCTGCCCAAGGTTATCGATGAGCGTCTGTCAGATCTCACAGTTTCTGTGACTGCCGTCGGTTGGTACGCCTTCAGTGTATTTGCACTGGCATCAGTTGGGCAGCTGATTGTGGGGTATCTGGTGGATCGTTGGCCATTAAAGCTCGTCTTTCTTGCCGTGGCTGCCGGTCAGTGCCTGTTCGCCCTGGTGCTGGTCAACTCGAGCGGTATGGCGACGATCGTTGTCTGCATTGCATTCATGTTGGTGGTATTCGGCCAGATCCCGATCAACGACGTGCTGATCGGCCGGGTGACAAACAGTGATTGGCGGAGCAGGGCACTGGCTGCGCGTTACATCATTACCTTTTCAGTCAGCGCAACGGCGATTCCCATGATTGCCTGGACACACACCACGTGGGGGTTTGGCGCTTTTTTCATGATTCTTGCCGCAGTCGCCGTTGCGATACTGATATTCGTCTCTTTCTTGCCGAAAGTGGAGATCACACAAACCCAATAAAGACCTCTGCGGCGTTGATCGTTTGGCGGGAGGAAATTGGTGGAGCCGAGGAGGATCGAACTCCCGACCTTCGCATTGCGAACGCGACGCTCTCCCAGCTGAGCTACGGCCCCATGATGCAGAATACGCCGCTTCATTAGCACGAAACGGCCTTGCTAATTCTATCTCACGATTTCTCGTACTTTCCACCTTTTAAGGGATAATTGGGTCTGAAATAAAATGCGTGTACAAGCGCATGACGCATCTCAGGAAAATCCCGATAGGTAAGGAGTCATCTTGACAGAAACCCCGCAAGTATCACCCCAGGCTTTGCTGGATGCAGCGCGAGTCTTTGAGGAGCGGATCCCATTTAATCAAGTCTTGGGTCTTCGGATGGAACGCCTCGGGGAATCAGACGTGGTCGTGCGCTTTGATATGCGCGATGAACTCATTGGGAACTTCACGCGGGGAAATCTGCATGGAGGCGTGATCTCGAGTGTTTTAGACGTCGTAGGCGGTTTGGTAGCGTTTATCGCCCTGCTGCGACGCGAAGGTGTGCAGTCGCTTGAAGACGAGGCAGACAAATTTTCCCGGCTGGGCACGATAGATCTTCGTGTGGATTACCTGAGACCGGGCCTGGGCAAGACCTTTTCTGCCAAGGGCTATGTACTTCGTGCCGGCCGAAAAGTTGCCGTTACGCGCATGGAACTGCATAACGAGGAAGAGTCGCTTATTGCTGTCGGGACCGGCGCTTACAGCATATCCTGAGCGCCTAAACAAAAACCTGCTTTTGCGGCGATAATAGGGCAAGTCTAGGCCGTTAAAAGGGGTTGCTTTCCCATGGCGGACACGCCAACTCCCGAAACCCGTAATCTCTCTCCCGGAGAGCAGTTACGAAACGCGCGCCAGGGATATCGCTGGTCGGTGGAAGACGTCGCGGCAAATCTCAATCTGACAGTCGAGATGGTGAGGGCGCTGGAGTCCGGTGATACCGAAGCCCTTCCCGGTCCTACCTTTGTTCGGGGCTACCTTCGGGCCTATGCCCGGCTGATGGAGATAGATGAGTCGACGGTTCTGGCTGGAGCAGATGATGCCCAGGGAGAGAGTATCGGCTCGGTAGTACCAGTCCTGGGCAAAGAGGCGTTCAAGGACAAGAAGGGGCGTCAGTGGCTGAAGTTCTCGACTTCGCAGAAGAAGGGTTGGCGCAAAACGGTTTTGATTTCCATTTTGATCCTGGTCGGTATCCTGGTCGCCTGGTGGTTTAGCGGGCTGCTGCCCACATTTCAGGAGCTAAATCGTGATGCCACGACAAATTCCGAAACTTCCAGCACTATTTCCATTCCGCTAAATACGCAAAACTGAGCTTTGCGCCCCGGGCCTTTTGGCTCATCCATCACGCCACCTTTTGCCTGCCTGAGCGCGTCAGGTATCTTTCAAAATCGTCGCCATCAGCGCGGGGTCAATGTTGCCGCCGCTGAGGATGACGCCAACGCG
>NZKZ01000199.1 GCA_002694065.1 Acidiferrobacter sp. | reverse complement strand
TTGTTTGTTCAAATACCCTCGAGATAATGTTTTGTTTGAGATAACGAGGTGTTTGGGTGGACAACTGCAGGGGGTGTGGGATCGAACACATTTCAGGCCTATGCAAGTCTTGCAAGGTTGTCGTCCCGGCCATAGCCGGCAAGTTGGGCATCAGGATCGAAGACGGACCCGAGGTGGATGACCTTCGAACCCTGCTGGGGGGTCCTGAACCCACTCCATCGCAGGTCTGGAGGGGGATGTCCAGGGCTTCCTCGAGCGGAATCCACGACAACAGGGAGATGTGGTGGGCATTGGCAACTCCACAGCAGGTCGACGAGAGGCAGTGGATTTGCGCCCCACCCCCGCCATGGGACCCTACCGATGCGGAGATAGACGTATTCGATTCAGGGGAATCGGTGGACTGCCTCTCAGGTCGATCGGCCGTCAGGAGGGCATCCAGGGGAGGACTTCTCCCAGATGGGTCTTACCTGTCCTGGACGGCCAGGGACGAATTCTCGATTGACGGCAGACCGATCAAACTGCCATATCGTGGCCTATTGGAGATTCTGAGGAAACACAAGGATAGGGACCGCTACGACTGGAAGAGGCTCCTGATTTCGATAGACATCGCTCTCAGTAAGACATGGATAGGACCCCAATTCCCCGATGGATTCCACATTGACGCGCGGAGGAATGGGGCCCTGATCATCCATCCCGCATACCAGGTACTGAATCCGACAGAATACAGACGGAACCCCACACGTTCTCGCAGGGCCAGGGAGTCGACTGCATTCTACCGGGAGCTCCTCGAGGAAGCGACATGGATGAGGAGATGGGAGGTAGAGGTGGCTGACCACATTAGCAATCCTACTTTCCAAGAGCTCTGCTCCAAGGTGCCCACCTCACTATGGATCAGCAGGGGTAGGCTGCAACTGAGGGTCCGTCGGCCATCGGGCTGGAAGAAGGTGTTCGTACCCAACGATCCAGATCTATGGGCTTGGCTGGTAACATGGGCACTCTCCCCGCCGAACCACTCCTCGTATCGCTCCCTCCTTGCTCTCCAGCAGCACTTATTCGCCGACGATCCTCTTTCTGATGTCAGTAAGGAGGATGGCAGAGGGCTGGTGTTTCTGAGGGAGATTGTGAATGGAAACCGCAGGGTCACCGCAAATCCAGAGCTAAGCCTATTCCGAGTCAAGGGGACTTCCGGGATGTCGTACCTAGTCACGCCAGAGGACGGTCCGCATGGCACCAGGTTCTCCGTCAGTCCCGCCGACCGGGCAGACCCCGAGGAGACCAATCCCAGGTTCAGGCACCATATCGCTAGGATGAGCAGTAGGCTCTGCATAGTAGAGACCCCGGAAATGAGGCGTCTGGTGATTGGGGATGCCATCGGGGGGATAATCATGGCACTCTTGGATGACCTAAGCTCCCGTCAGAACATAGACACTCTCGACAACTACCTGGTAATGACCTACGATCGTCCTCGTCGAATTAGGGAACTCGATGTAAATGCCAATCCCAACGAACTACAGCAGTTCATGAATCTGGCCAGGGAGCAACGCTACTACGGAGGAGAATTGGGGAATAATGACTTAGAAGAGAGAAGAAGGAGGTGCACCGAGTCATTCCCGAGGCTCTGGAGCGCGCTTCTTAGGATGCCCCTTGGATCGAGGGCCACCTTCACAGCAATGAGGGGCCGCGGGGAGCCCAACATAACATTCGACGACTGTGACACCGCTTTCTCCACAAGCGGGTGGGATGACAGGACCGCGGTGTACATGATGCTCCAGGCATCTGGCTGGCAGAGGGACTTCGAGGAGGAGAGAGTCAGGGGTTCGGTGAGGATCTACTTCAGGGCCGGCCTAGGGAGGAGGGAGCTTCATACCGAGGTCGTGGCTTTCAGCGGCGTCTTGGAGGAGAGACTCGTTATGGTCGACGGCGAGGGCCAGATCAGGCCTATCGATGGCCCACTTTGGAACCACTTCGAGAGATACAACCCCGGAGTGGCCGATCTCCTCCCGGACACCGACGGACATATCCGATAGGCTCACTCCTCTCCAACCTCGGGCCCCTTGACGGACACCCTGGATACGAAATCCTTCGTCCCAATGATGGGGACCTGCTCTCTCAGCCAGCGCACCATCTTCTTGGGCTTGCCCCGTGAGACCATCTCCTCCGCGAAAGAAATCATGGCCGCCCTCTTGGATGGTACGTTGCAGAACCTGCCGATGACCCAGTCATCGGATCCACCGACGGGCTCCCCTGCCTCCGAAAGCCTGGCCTCGGCAGACAGCATGATCCCCTCGGCCTCCTCGAATCCCACTTCGGCGGCGACGAACTCCCTTAGCCTATTGAGGTGGAAACCAAGCTCAGACCTGCGAATGGAAGCGGGGTCGGCACGGACCCTGGTCCCGCGCCTCCTGTGGCGGTTGAAGATGGAGATTGCCCAAACAGAGTCATGGTGCGAGATGCCCCAATCATGGGCGATCATCGGGGCGCGGTTCTCGAGGCCGTCGTCGTTCAGGACGTGGAGTGCGGCGGATACGAAAAGCCTCAGCCTGTAGTCCCTGGCCGACTCCCTGCTAAGCCCCTCGGTCCCCCTCAGGGACTTCCTCCTCATTCCCAGTGGGTGCCTCGCATCCACGTCCCGCATGAGGGTCACCACGTCTGCAACTATTCGGGGGCACTCCCCCGAGTCCATGGCCTTGGATTCCAGGTCGTCGATGAAAGGCCTCTTCCCGCCTTTCGAATGAACGCGGTTCCAAACCCCGAACCCGACCCCATCTCGAGAGGTTGGCCCCCTGCTGCCCAGGGAACTACCCGGCCTCATCACCAGAGGTTCAGGGGCTAGGAAGCCCGGGTCCAAAACAGGGCCACTGAGCTCTATTCCGCAGTCCGCGCAGAAGACCCCGTCGTGGAGGTCCAACGACTCCCTAGAGCCGCACTCACATCTGTCGAATGCCATTTCAGTTATCTCCTGCCGCACCTTTCCGAAGCGGGACTAGAGCGGTTCCCTAGTAGGCTATTCAATGTTGTTAGATTGACCGGAATCAGGGGGCGTTTTCCTGTCGTTTCGGGCCAAGGCCAAGTCACGCCTGATCTACCCGCCAGTCCCTCAGAGCAAGAATCCCCTCGGCCATCTCCAGGAGCTTCAGTGGCCTGCCGATGTTCTGGAAGGCGGCTCTAGCAAGCTCAACCAGCTCCTCGTCCGAATCGCCTCCCACCACTGCCTCGACTATGTCCGGGATGCTCATCTGATCCCCGCTCTCGCTGAGGGCGCTCAGCCTCTCCAGCACTGCTTCCATCTCATCAGACATTCTGGACAGGCACCTCTTCGTATCTCAGCACCGGCTCGTCGCTCCAAAGCAGCAGGGGCCCGTCTCCCAGGCTCCTGGCAGGGGGTTGTTCGGACCTCTCTGTCGACTTCATGTGGTCGAACCCAAGAACCAGCGCCCGTTCCAGTATCTGGCTGTGCGAGGCGATGGTAATCAGGTCGGTAGAAGACCAGTACGCATTCCACGGGTGGGTGTGTATCCATAGCCTGAATGGTATGGTGGAGCCAAGCGGGGGGGTGATCTTGACCTGTCCCGCCGAGCCTACGTCCACCCAGACCCTCATCTCCGAGTCGAATAGGACGCTTACCTCCCTGCCCATCATGTCCGCTATTGACCACATGCCCTCCCAGTCCCCATCGACCGCCAGTGCCCCAATGGTCTCCAGTACCTCCATCGCGGAGTGCTCTCCGGAGAGTACGAGCCTCTCCACCAGGCCCTCATCATGGGCCTTGGGGGTTACCTCGGGCATCAGGAAGCCTCCAGGCCATCACCTTCGACAGGCAAACGCCCTAGTGTCCCGAATGTAATGCTGCTCGAGCTCGGAGCGGGCAGCATCACTCCATCCTGGCCATCGAATATCCTCAGCATCTGTATGGCCCATTGCGCTCCATGAGCCGCAGAGGCCATGTAGCCAAACTGGATGTTGCCATCTTCCAATGAGCCCTCAAGCTGGCAGGAAGCGGAACCTGTGTTGGATGTGAGGGAGTCAACCACTTCCGCTTTGACCCTGTGGTCGATCGCTATGAAGCCGTCCCCTATGCACCTCAGGTCTAGCCAGGGGGAGCCGCTTCCGTGAACCGCCCTCCTGGCCTCATCAGAATCAACGCAGACGATGACGAAGCCATAACCGTCCAATGGGGACCTGACGTCTACCGGCCTGGAGACGATTTCTAGCGACTCCCCGAGGAACTCCCCCATGGAATCGCGAATCGCATCCACCTTCTTCCTACCGACGTCGCTGGGGGCGAAACTCTGGTGCATCAGATTGCTCTCACCGACCGAGTCGGAGTCGAAAATGTGCAAGGAAACCCCGCCTAGTGATCTCGAGAGCCTTCCAGAATGCAGGGCGGGAGCTAGAGACCGCAGAAGGTGGGACCCGATCCCACCCATCCCAACGATAGCTATCCTTACTCCTTCATCCATTCTTTCCATCCTCCTCGTCCAATCCTCACCCCACAGGAGAGAAACCCTCCAGTGGGGCTGCGTATCTCCGTCAGCCTGGGCGGCGGTCATAGACCACCGACGAACCCAGGCACTAACCTGACTGTCCCCACGGTCCTCCAGTCGGCTTCTGCCAGCTGAGCTGGTTGCACCATCTTTCCTCCCGCGAAGATCCAGGTCCCCTCTGCCTCCTCGACCCGAGACATGGTCTCGGCCTTGGTAAGCTGAAGGCTAGCGTGCCCAGTTTGGTCAGCGATCTCCACTGTTGTGGTTATCTTTTCCATCACTAGGTACCTCCTCTGTCTTCATAGTGTTCTCCACCGTATATGAACTCCCAAACCAAATCCTCTACCTCTCCGTCCAGAAGCACCCTCTTCTCAGGGGCGCTCATGATTGTGGCGATGTCGAACTTCGCCCTTTCCAGCGTTAGGCTTCGAGGGGGTGAATCAAATGACTCCGTGTAGTCGAACACCTCCCTCCAACGCATCCTCCGTACCTCCTCCAATGCGTAGGAGTATAGGCTCCTGATGAATTCCAGGGAGTAACCCCTGGCCTTTGCGATGGCGTTTTCCAGGGTTCCTGGCATGTCGTTGAACCCGCTGTCCGACCAGAGTACGAATGACGCACAGTGATCCGTGACTGGCTTCTCGTGATCCTTCGCTATGATGCATCCCTTGACCATCTCGCCGCCACCCTTGCTCCTGGCGAAAACCGCAAGGGATTTGACACACGCACCGCCCATCTCTGACTTTATGCTCATCCTCACGGTCTCCTCGACGTCGAGCACCAGCTCCACTGAACCGTTGTAGTCTGCGATAATGCGGTAATCCGGGCCCAGTTCGCAATTGGCCGACTCCGAAAGGATCTGATTGAGCCAATCCAGCCCCCTCTTCTCTTCCTTGCTCATCCTCTCAAAAACGCCATCAGACACCATCTTCG
>NZKZ01000083.1 GCA_002694065.1 Acidiferrobacter sp. | reverse complement strand
TAGATCTCCGGGGCACGAGGGACGGCAAGATCTCGGCCTGGAATCGGAAGTTTGCGGAAGCCTAAGGAGCGGTCGAGAGGCAGGCTTCACGGAACGCTTCGCGCTCTTCGGGCGACATGTCGAGCAAAAGCTCCGCAAGCTTACGGCAAAGACCGTAGCCTGCGTCACTGGTGGTCGCCCCGAGTTCCTTGGCAATGAACGACGCGACCTCCTCGATGGCTTTATCCCTCTTCTCCATGCTTCCTCCTTTTACCGTTCCACCTTAATGACCACGGGAAAATGGGTTTCTGACAAGGGCGCGTCATTTTTTTTAAAAAAACAAAGGGGTGCCACCCGCGATGGATGGCACCCCTTGTCGGTTCCGCGCTGGAGGAAAAACAAAAACAGCGGGTCACCTAACTCCTGAGCAGTTACAGCTACTCAAGGCTGCCTTTTTATCTACACTTTGCCCCTCTTCCGAGCAATGCGTCTGGTCTCGGATTGCGCTCTGCCTAGCCTCTTTTCTTCCGGCCGGCAGATCGGGCAGAGCAGCAGTTGCTCCTTGTGGTGCAGGCAAGTCGGAGGCCACTCCACAGCATTGAACGATCTCCACCGCTGGGAGGTCAGAGCGTCGATAGTCAGGACATGACCGCCCTCGAATTGCAGGCCAGAAGAATCGGGCAGCACCCGCTCCACCCTTTTCCCTTGTAGGTCGCTGAGATTTATCGGCGGTATGTATGGCGGCGTCTTGTACGGCTCGCCTTCCTCAAGGGCGGTGTAGATCAGGAACCGCAGCACATCGTGGAACCTAGCCTGCGAAAACAGAGGCACCTTGAGCAGTGCTTTTTTCGTCCCTTTTCGGACCTTGAGTCTGGCGATCACATCGGGATTGTCACCAACGTCCGAGCCGAATTCCTGCCTCGCCACTTCGCGGTATTGGGCGGCAGCTTCGGCGCTTTTCTTTTTCGCCGCGATCCTGGCCCGGTAACGCCTTTGGCGCTTGACGGAAATCAGCCTGCGCTCCTCTTCGGTCGGCTTTCGTCGGCGCTTCGATAGACCACTATACCGATTTCGGTAGCGGTCGGCCTGATACTTGCGGATTTCTGGATCGACCATCAGTCCCCCTTGTCAATAAGGTATCGGCCCCTCAAAGAAGCCATTAACGCCGCAGGAGTTGCTTGGGTCGCGATACTGCGCATCCTCGCAGGCGAACTTGTGGGTACAGTAGTGCCTAGTCGGTACGTCCGGGTGGTCTGGAAACTCCACTGTGTAAGAATCACCTGAGATCGGCTCTTCGCACCAATAGCATTTCCTCTTGTCTTCCATCAGTTTTCCCCCTTGTCGTAAAACATCTCGCGAGTGTGGATTACACCAGCAGGGCCAAACTTAATGACCCCCTCGTGGTCACATGGTGAGAAATTCCAGCCCTCCTTTTCGGGTTCGCCATCGATCCATATCCACTGAGACAATTCGGGGGCCAGCGATAGTTCCTGATCTGGCGAGGGGTCATAGATTATCCAAGGCATAAGTTCGTCAACCATTTCCGTTGGGATCGCGGCGAGGTGGCCCGAGTCAACGTAGAAAGGCTCTTTGACTTTGCCCGCTTGATGGTCGCCGCTATTGGTGTACAGGTCCGACCCGTAGGCACCATCGCCATAGAGAGTGTCACTGACTGCAAATCGAAACTCCCCATTCTCCCACGGGATGCGGTAGACCCCATCCCCGACCCAGAGCGGGTTGAGGTCACCAGATCTAAAATAGTTCGTCATTCGGAGTAAGGTTGACCAGTCCAGTGCTGATTCGCGGGCCTCCCTAAAAAGGTAGCAAGGGTCGCCAATCAGATAATCGCCGCAGGGGAGCATATCGCGCAATAGGGGCACCTTGTCCACGGCCCATGGTGACCCATTTATCCAGTGAACTGAAAGACATGATTCCGGGTCTGGTTCATTATAGTAGTAGTCGCTCATCAGTTTTTCCCAATCGGCTCGACTGCCCCCGCCAGAACCTGGAAGACCGGAGAAAATTCGTTGGTCTGGCTTCCTGCAAACGGACTGCCGCACACCGCGACTCGAAGAATATCGGTGGACTCGTTTGTGCTTGCCATCCTCTGCTTTATCGACTTCGGCCCCGGAATGATGTCGATAACTTTGGCAGTCTCGAATATCAGATGCGATGCACTGCCCTCTAGGATCGCGCTTTCTAGAGATTCTTGACGCATCTGTACGACATTCCCAACGTTGATCATTTTTTCGAGTTTCATCAGTTTTCCCCCTTGCCGGTCTTCCGCTCTTCTGCCCAATTTTCTAACGCTATGAAAAATCCGGTAATTGCTAGGCCCAGCCCGATCCCCCGGAGGAGATCCGGCAGGCCGGATTGCATCAGTTCTTGCATCGTTTTTCCTTTCGGCGCCTGTAAACGCCCCTTGTCGGTTATTGTTTTGGTGATAGCGCTGCTTCGACTTCGTCTATCAGGCCGTCAAACTGGGCCTCGATTTCGTCCCCGATCCAAATTGCCTCCCGCCGATCATCGCAGGCTTGGAGATTGCGCCAGTGTTCCCGGATCGCCTTAAGACGTTCGAGAAGTTCTTCCATGGTTTTTCCCCTTTTCGGTTGGTTGGGCGTATGGCCCTCTCCGGTTTACCACACTAAAGATAGTGGCTTGAGAGACTCGGAACATGTGCGCCAATTGGCTAACGCCGGGGGCATTGGAATCCCTCGAATGGTATCGGTCCCGGATGTATTCGGCCTCCTCTATTGATATTTTGGGTTTTCTTCCCATGGTTTCCCCCTTTTCGGTTAAATAGAACGCTCGTACTTTTCGAGCGTGTTTTCGGCTTGGTTGATGCGATCCAGTGCAAACTCGATTGCCTCTTCCATCCTTGCCAGCGTGTCGGCAAGTGCTGCATGGGCCTGCAAGACTTCGGCAAAGTCCCCAATCAGGCCGGCTTTTGCCGCACGTTCGTGGGCCTTTGTTACGTCTGCAAACGTAGATTCAAGCTCAATCATTTATTTTCCCCTTGTCGGTTATTGCTCTCGCAAATCCAATAGAACCTAGCCCGTAGGCTAGGCTCGATGGATCGGCGCTAGGCTTTTCGACTCAGCCACGGCATTTCTTCCCATGCTTCCTGCACGTATTCTGAATGGCATTTTTCGCACATGGTAGAAGCGCAAACGATACCGTGCGTTTCATTCTGCACGTTTTCGATAAATTTGCCGCATTCACAGCAATGGAGTGGTTGCGTGCTGTTTTTCATCTAATCCCCCTCCACATAAACTTCGGGATCCCAACAGCATTGACCGATGTTTAGTGCGAACTTGCTACTACCGTCCTTGCGTCTGACCCAAAGGTCTTCATCCATTGCGACTTCAGAGCCGCATACTTCGCATTCCCTAGACATGCATCCAGCGCAGGCGTATCCATCTAGATATTCTCCAGTCTCCTCGTTGTAGGTGTCCGCAGGGATCCTGTTCACAAAGCGGCCGGATCCAATGGCTGTAGATTCCGCGCAGAAAACGCAATCTTGATCGTTCGGTCTGTTTTTCATCAGTGGATCCCCTCCCAGTTTTCCAAAAATTCCCAAGGCTGCATCTCAGCCAATCTCTTTTGCATGGCCTCCCGGATCTGCATCGGGTCCAAATCCGATGCCTCACGACTCAAGCTTTCGATCTCGAACGCGATCGCGAAAATATGGCGGTAGACGGTTGCAGTTTTCTCGGTTGCAGTTTTCGCCGCAGGATCGTTTTTCATCAGTGGATCCCCTCAACAATCGTTACGCCAGACATCCGAGCAACCCCGCACGCATGCTCACCGCGCGGCAGGCAATCCGAGCATGTGCCGGGACATGCAAACACGTTTTTAGCCCCCGTGGCGACCCGTCCCGCCTCTCTAAGGCCCGCAAGATAATCCTTGGAACGCTTGGTGCCGGTTTTGCCCTTGTTGCCTTTGTGCGCGACGGCGACAAATTCCCCACGGACGCAATCAAGCTTGGCGAACCGATCCGCGATAGACGTGCCATCAAAACGCGAACCGCTCGATTGATTAGTGCGAAAGTTTGCGGGCCAGTCGAACTTGCCGGAATTGTCGAGGGCTAGAAATAGATGCTGGCTTTTGGAATAGCTGTAAACGCTCAAATCCGAACGTTTGCGGATTTCATCCATCCAAAACGCTAGAACGTCTAGAGAATGAATATCTCCATCGACATACAAGCGAAGCACGGTTCCGCTTTTCAATTTCCCCATGGCTTGCCGGATCGCTTCCCGGCCGGGTTCGCATGAAAGCGCCACGGTGTTGGAAATTTGCCGATATACGGCGGCGGGATAGCGCCATGCCCTTGTGGAATAGCACCAATTGAGACAATCCCCCGCGCCAGGGCAAACCGCAATATTAGCAGGAACTGCGCTGAACTGTGCGATTGCGTCGCCGAGTTTGACGTTCCCATTCGTTTTGAAAATCGAGCTAGTAGCAGGTGCAAACGTGCCAGCTCGCCATGCGTCCAGAGTCCCGAGCAAACGCATTCCTTGCCGATACCATTCCGATCCTTTCGGGAAGTCTGGCGCGGTAATTGTCGCCCGGATCCTGCTAGCGGTTTCGGCAGGGTTTTCCGGTAATGGCGCAATCCAGTGACGCACGGTCTGATTGGATACTGTAGACATCTGTTTTTCCTTCCTAAGTTGAGCAGGCTGTAACCTGCGGTTTCGGGCTGTAACCCGTGAAATTACGTTCAAGCGAGATACTGCTGAAGCTGCGTCATAATTCGCCGGATCGACTTCAGCATTGGTCGAATCCGGCGCTCGTCCTCTGGTGAGTTATGAATCGCGTGGTTCGCCATGATGTCGAACGAGTTATCAATGGAGTCCAAAAGATTGACCGCTTCGACTCTCGTCTCGACAACTATCGACGCTTTGCGACGGTTAAGAATTGCATACGGATGTTGCGAGGGGTCTTCGGTGTGCGGAGTGCCCTCCTCCCCGCGCAAGCAATCCTCGTAGCTGCCCGCTTCTAATCGCTGGAGTTCATGCAAAAGTTTTTCGCTTGCTCTGATTTTTAAACTCATTTTTGTTTTTCCTCAGAAAATAAACGCGAAGAAGGAAGCAACCACCAGACCTATGATAGCGAACTCCTTCCGTTCACGGTTAATTCGCTCCCGTTCCTGCCGTGCTTCCCACTCAATCTGTCGTCGCTCGTGCTTTGCTAGACGCTTCATCTGTTCTTCCTCTCGTTTGGGCAGGCTGTAACCTGCAGTTGATGAGATATCGTTACGCTAGTTTCGGGTTGAAGTCAATAGTTAGCGCAAGTTTTTCTAGATAAAGGTGCGAATTGTCACGATGGATTGCGGCAATATGTTGACGCTTTGTCAGGATTCTAGGCGATAGCCGTCTCAGGCTGGACAAGGGGTGATAGGGTTTGGGGGTTGGCGATGGGGTTTGGGTTCGAGGGGAGTTAGTCAAGTAGGTTGACTAGTCCCCTTGCCCTTGTCGAGCCTGAGACCCGACCGACCGACGCCACGCGCCACGCGTACGGGTGAACGTGGCAGGGGGTCCGAGCCGCCGCTTTGCCCTCGCCCCCCGGAGCCGGAGATTGATCCCCGTCTCCAAAAAAAACGCAATTTTTTGAGCAAAACCAAAAAAAAGGCACTTGACAGATCCCCGGCCCGCAGATCGGGGGCCAAATTCACCGCAAATTTTTCCCGAGTAGAATTAGCTACTTGCAAGTTTCAGCTAGTTAAATCTTGATTTACTTGCCAAAAAGCGTAGTGAATTGGTGGTGATAAACCCATACAGGAATGGGTTTTGGGGAATGGGCGTAGAGTAGCTTGGTTTCTGGTAGTTGGGCAAGGGATCGGAGACAGTGCTTCCCGACTTTTGGCAGCTAGCGAAATTCGGTGGTGCTGGCAGATTGCCCTCCCGGCGGGTTCGGACACTCGCTCCGCTCGATCCGAAGACTAGAGATTAGGAATCGGATTCATTCCTTAGTTGGAAACGGCCCAGCGAGGGGTGATGCGCGACTGAAAGTGGAGCCTGAGGCAACTCGCACCAAGACACCAAGTCTGGCGTCTTGCTGCTCGTAGTTTGGTTAGGTTTTTCTAGCTCCAACTTGCTTCGATTTGCTATCGGTAGTACAAGTGCCTAGCCGTTTTGCCTCCTCAGCAGACGGTCCTCTTTTCTATCTGGCGGGAGGGGTTGGGTTTTCCTTTCAGTTTCCCTGACCCCTCTCGCCGCTCTCGGAGTGCTGATGCTGAACATAGAGAGCGAACTTCACGAGCTTGCGATTACTACCTGGCTGGAGTCATCCAGCGAGGGATTCTGCGGCATGTTGGCGGTCGCGCATGTGATTTTGAATCGCGTCGAGGACAAGCGTTGGCCGGGTACGATCCGCTCCGTAGTCCACCAGCCTTGGCAGTTTTCCTGCTGGAATTCCGATCAGGGCATGGAAAACTGGAGGGCTTACCGACTTGAGGGCATCCACGAGTCTCCCGCTTGGAAGGAATGTCTGAAGGTTTGCTGCGGGGCTTATTTCGGCTTTTTGCCCGACCCGACTGACGGCTCCTGCCATTATTTGGTGAGCGAGATTGCCGACCGGACGCACTGGTCAGAGGGCGTTGAGCCGACTGTGGTGATCGGTGCCCACAGTTTTTTCAACAATGTGGACTGAGGTGGGGTTTGGGCAAGCGGATTACTGAGAACACGCCGGTAGCCGAGGTCATCGAGACCGGCGTAAGTACTGGGAAATACACGGCTTTATCGAACACTGCTGCGAGGATCGCGCAGACCTCGATGCGTCGGTTGCAGGAGAAGCTCGATGAGAACCACAACCTCCAGCCGACTGCTTTGGCGGGCATTGCCGACAAGGCGGTGACGATCGTGACGAAGTTGGAGGCGCTCCAGCGGGGTGCGGAGTCGGAGCGGGTTTCGAGTTCTGACGACATTGCGGAGCGGGCCAAGATGCTGCGGGCTGCGGCTGAAGAACTTCTGAAGCGAGGCGACGGTGAGTGAAGACTCTCAGTCTATGTTCGGGAATCGGTGGTCTCGATTTGGGGCTAGAACGCGCAAACTTCAAGATCGCGGCGATGTGCGAGGTGGACGCTTATTGCCGCAGCATCCTTTCGGAGCGTTGGCCGGGGATTCCGATCTATGACGGGGTCGAATCAGTGGAGATTTTTCGGGGGCAATACGACTGCATCGCTGCGGGCTTCCCCTGTCAGGGGCTCTCAGTCAACGGGAAGCAGTTGGGGCTCAAAGACTCTCGCTCGGCGCTCTGGTTCGACATCCTCCGTCTCGTCAATGTCGGGCGACCTACTTGGTGCATATTTGAGAATAGCCCTATGCTCCTCGTTAAGGAAGATGGGGATATCGTTATCCACGGGCTGGAAGCAGCGGGCTACTCCTGCTGGCCGCTTGTGGTCTCAGCTAAAAACGTCGGTGCCCCTCATGTTCGGAGAAGAGCCTTCGTCATCGCCAAATTGGCCGACCCCGACGACCGCCGAAGCGGGAAAGATCAGCAACCAGCCAAATTACGGGCAGAAGGGTTTGTCGAATCACCCGGCGATCGTGGGCAAGCCGAAGCGAGCCCGCGCAAAGAAGAACGACTCCACCGTTGGCCTGCACCACCAGGCGAGTCGCAAGGAAGAGATGAGCCGCCCCGTGCTAAACCCCGACTGGGTGGAGATGCTCATGGGCTTTCCCCCCGGCTGGAGTCGCGTATCCGAAAAGAGCGCCTGCGATCTTTGGGCAACGCAGTGGTCCCCCAAGTCGCGGAAGCGGTCGGGCGAGCGGTGATGGCGGTTCACGGGATGGAGAGACGACGGTGAGTGAAGAGAAATTTAAGTTCTTCGGCTTCGACACCTGGAGCCCCAACGAAGAGAAGCGTTTCCGCGACACGATGCTGGGCACGGCTATCGACTGGTCTTCGGGGAAAGAGCGATCCGTTTACTGCATGGAGAAGACCCTCGACTTCCTGACACACGATGGTGGCTTCGATACTCGCGCCGAGGCCCGCGAGCATGTCCAGATTTTCTCGTTACTACTTGAGGAGAAGTTCGGCGTCTCCCCGCTTTTCGTCGAGTCGAACGTCGATGAGATCTTGCCGATAAAATACGATGCCTAAGAAAAAGCCTGCATCGCTGGATTTCAGCGAACTCTCCACCGAGGAGCTTTCTGCCCTAGTTGAGGGCATGACTGACGAAGCGGAGAAGCTGAAGCAGTCGGCTGCTTACCTGCACTTCGAGCCCCACCCCTACCAGCGTCCTTGGTTGGAAGACGAGAGCCAGGTGATGGCGCTTTTTTCGGGAAACCAGGTGGGCAAGTCTACCTGCGGAGTGGTGGCACTTCTGCGTGAGTGCTTGGGAGTCAGTCCCATTTCTTTGGGCGGCAAGGGCGAGCGTTGGAAGCGGAACTCACTGCGCGGCAAGAGGGTTTTGGCTGGCGGCGAGACGTTCGAGGTGAGCATCGCGCAGAACTTGGTGCCGAAGCTCAAGTCGCTCGTGACCCCCGACATGCTGAAGGGACCGCCCAAACGCAACAGCATGGGGATCGAGACGAAATGGTCTTTCGTTACCGGCTGTGAACTGACTTTGCAGAGTTATTCTTCGCCGGTTGCAGCCTACGAGGGTTCGGTGCTGGACTTCTGCTGGCTGGATGAGCCGCCGCCGCAGGACATTTTCAATGCGATCCGGCGCGGATTGATGGCAAAAGAGGGGCGAATGTACATCACCGCCACGCCGCTGAAAGAGCCCTGGCTTCTGGATGAGTTGATTCTCCCGGCGCAAGACCCCGAGTCACCGCTTTATGGCACGGTTGGCTAT
This sequence comes from Acidiferrobacter sp., assembly GCA_002694065.1. GTDB lineage: Bacteria > Pseudomonadota > Gammaproteobacteria > Arenicellales > UBA868 > UBA868. The sequence goes on along the minus strand of NZKZ01000083.1, from coordinate 2,915 downwards.
CACCGGGTGGAGATGCACGATGCGTGTAAGGAGTGCAACGGCGGTCACCTGCCCCACGCGCAGATCGAGCAGTTCCTCGCCGGTCTTCCCGAGGGTGAGAAGGCAGCGCGTTCGCAGGGCGTGTTCATGTCTCTCCAGTCGGTGGAGTTCTCCTATGTGAACGACGACTGGGTCTGCCCTGATTTCGAGCCCTACCCTAGCTGGCCGATTGTCGAGGTGATCGACCCGGCAGCGCGTCGGGGACTGACCTGCATCTGGGCGACCTGCTCACCTACCGACGATTGGTATGTGTTTCACGCGGCCCAGATCCCGAACAGCGGCTTCGGAGAAATGTGCCGCGAGATCAAAAAAATCCGCAAGATGTTCGCCCGTGGGGTGGACGTTGCGATCATGGACGCCCGAGGCGGGGCTCACGCTGCCAACCAAGAGACCCGAGAAACTTGGTTCGATCTTTTCAGAAGAAACGGGCTGGACTACAGACGCTCGGAGGAGACCCCCCTCCAAGCCTTACACGATTGGCTGAAACCCATATGGCAACCCGGAATGCTGGAAGACGAAAGAAAACCAAAGTTGAAAATGACCGAAGCCGTGGCGAAGATGGAGCGCGGTCCGAAGTGGGCTCTGAGCCGCTTCGTGTGGAGCCCGACAGCGACGAAGCGGGACTACAAGCAGGCAGCGAAGGATTACGTCGATTGTCTGAGGTATCTGGCGGGAGCGGGCCTGACCTGGAACCGACTGACGAAGCAGGGGTCGGGGCAAGTGAGGAGCAAGCTGGCGAGCAGCTACGCGAACCGCAACCGCGAGAGGAGCCAGATCACCAGAGCGGGAGGCTCGCTGAGGGGAATGGCGAACCCCCGGTGGAAGAAGCCACCAACGAGCCGGGGCTACAGTTAGTCCGACTCGACGACCCGCAGATTGGCGACCTGCAACAGGTCACGCTCTCTTTCCTCCAGTTGGCGCAGCATCAGTTTGCGATTTTCTTGAAGTCGCAGGGCGTCCATACCTTGCCGGACGGTACGCTTGGCCTCGATCCGGCGCTCATTCATCGGCTCCGCACCACTGGTATCGAGGGGCTCTCATTTTCCCAGACCGTTGACCCGATGGCCGACATCGAGAGCCGTATGTCTGCGATAGTAGAGGGTATTGCGCACAACCTGAGCCGTCGTCAGAATCCCCCCATGGTTGACGCGCCGATCAACGCCCCGGCTCCTGCCGCGCCCGCTGCCCCTGCCACTCCGCAGGCGGCGCCAGGGACGCGGTACCCGCTGGGGAGGATGCTCGCAGGCGGCGGGAGATAGAAAATAGATGACGCCATATATGCCCTCGCCCGGTTCGGCTTCAGCACCCGAATCTTTCACTGAGATTGAGCCCGTGAACACGGGCGATGAGTTGCCATTTTCCTCTCCCCCGTGGGCCGAGTTCAAGGGCGAGGGCGCTCCTGCTGGAGTGGTCGATCTGGAGAAGGCATCTCAACTCACTGAGGACGAGATCATCCAGACTGTCCGGCGAGCTCGCGAGGATTCGGCAAAGATTCGCCGCCCGCTGGAAAACGCTTGGCGCAAGTACGAGGCGAATTACTACGCCACGAGTGACTGGACGGAGAAAGAGGACTGGCAGGCCCAGCTTCAGATCCCCGAGATTCTGATGAAGGTGCGCTCTGCCGTCGCCTCCATGCAGGGCGCCTTGGTTGATAGCCCTGACTGGTTTACCGTTCAGAAGACTTCCCAATATGCCGACGACCATCTGGTCAATTTCATCCAGAAATGGATGCATATTGTCGTTGACGACACCGATCTGATCGATCATCTCCTGCGCACTTGGGAGAGTTCCTTCCTCTATGGCACCGGGTGGCTTTGCCTCTGGTACGAGGAATATGTGGATCGGCGTCCACGGGTAGTCGAGCGGCCTCTTTATGCTGACCAACAGACCGCAATGATGGCGGCTCAACAGGGCTTGCCGGTGACCGAGACAGTAGTCGAGACCGACGCAATTGCCCGTGGGCGCTTCTCGCTGAAAAACCTGAGTGTTTTCAATGTGTTCCCCGATCCTTACGCGAACACGTTCGAGCAGTGCAAATATGTCATCACGGAAGACCTGATCGACGAGGAGGATCTGATCGCCGGTCGGGATGCGGGCATGTATCAGTTCGACGATCTGGGTGCCCCGATGTCTACGCTCCCCGGAGAGCGGGACGGCTCCATTGCGCCCAACTCCTGGGTGGAGGACCAGAGCCCTTCCGGGGACCGGCGGCGTCATCTGGTGCAGACGTACTATGGCAACCTCTATGACCGGGACGGCGACCTGGTTTGTGAGAACTGGAAAGTCGTTATCGCGAACGAGCGCACCCTCCTGAGCATCGGCCCCAACCCGATGTGGTCGGGCAAATTCCCGATGATCTGCTCTACCCCGCTGGAGCATCGCGAGATGCTGTGGGGACGTTCCTTGGTGGAAGCCGACGCGAACGTGCAGGAGGAGATGACCCAACTCACGAACCTGATCCTGGACGACATCAAGTATTCGGTGCTGGGTGCCTTCATGGTGGACGAGTCGAAGAGTGACGAACCCGGAGATATCGACAGCATCGAGCCGGGGCGCGTCTACCGTGGGCGCGATGGGTTTCTGGGTAAGCTCAACTTCACAACGCAAAGCAACATGGCGTGGCCGGTCCTCCAGCACCTCCAGAAAATCGGTGACACCAGCACAGCGATCGGTGAGTTCACTGCGCCGGGTATGCCGACGAGCCGAGGCAGAGCCAGTGCTACCGAAGTGCAGACCCGCTCGCAGGCTGGCACGGCCTACTTGCAGCAAGTTGCTCGTCGGATCGAGCAGAACGATGTCGAAGGCATCCTGCAACTGATTTTCGAGTACATCATCCAGTGGGGTGGCGACGACTCGAACCCGAAGCTCACAGAGTT
>NZKZ01000198.1 GCA_002694065.1 Acidiferrobacter sp. | reverse complement strand
CTCAGCGGAAGCGGTGTCAACGCCGCCCTTCCGGCAACGTCAACGCTGAGCGCAGAGTCGCATCACAGCCAAACTCTCAAATACGTCAACTATTTCATCGAACGGTACCACTACCGGAAGACCAGACTCGATGACCCCCTGTCATCCCGAATTCTGGATCGCTATCTCGATGCCCTGGATGCCAACCGTAGCTATCTTCTGGTGGCGGACATTGAGTCGTTCGAAAAACTTCGATTTGAACTTGACGACTATCTTGGATCGCATAACACCGATCCGCTGTTTGCCGTCTTTAACCGTTATCGCGACCGGGTCATTGAAAGAATTGACTACGCGCTGGGGCGGCTCAACCAACCGTTTGATTTCTCGGCCAATGAGGCTTACCCCTTTGATCGAACTGAAGCTCCCTGGGCAATAGATGCCGCCGCCCTGGATGACTTGTGGCGACGGCGCGTCAAAAACGACTACCTGATCTTGAAACTCGAAGGCAAGCAGCACGAGGAAATCGTGAGCACCCTGCGTGACCGATATCAGCAGCAGAAGCGGCGCATTCTGCAGATATCCAACCAGGATGTCTTTCAGACCATTCTCAATGCGTATATGTCAGCAATTGAGCCACATACGGGATACTTCTCGCCTAGGGCAACGGAGAACTTCAAGATCCGCATGAGCCTGTCTCTGGAGGGAATCGGTGCTGTGCTGCAATCACAGAATGAATTCACCGTGGTCCAGCGTGTTGTCCCAGGCGGTCCCGCAGAGGTCGAAGGCAGTTTACGTGCGGGTGACCGGATAGTCGGGGTGGGTCAGGGCGACGGCGATCCTGTCGTGGATGTGATCGGCTGGCGTCTGGATGATGTGGTCGATCTGATTCGGGGACCAAAAGGCTCTATCGTTCGTCTGCAGATCCGGCCCGACCCCAAGACGGGGAAGAGCGAATCACGCATCCTGGCGCTCACCCGGGACCAGATCAAACTGGAGGAGCAGGCAGCGCAGAGCATGCTCTTGGAAGTTTCGGGCCCCGATGAGATACGGCGCGTTGGGGTAATCGATATCCCGACTTTTTATGTTGACTTTGATGCGCGTTCACGCGGCGATGCGGATTATCGCAGCACCACCCGCGACGTGCGTCGCCTGATCCGGGACCTTGAGTACGAGGGAGTAGATGGTCTGATTGTTGACCTTCGCGGCAACGGGGGCGGCGCCCTAGCTGAGGCGCTCGCATTAACGGGGCTCTTCATTGATTCAGGGCCCGTGGTGCAGGTGCGTGACGCCCGTGGACGGACCAGTGTGAACCGGGACCCCAACAAGGGTATTGCCTATGCCGGACCGCTCGCGGTTATCGTGGATCGCAACAGTGCCTCGGCTTCGGAGATTTTTTCAGGCGCGATACAGGATTATCGACGCGGCATCATTATCGGAGAACCTACCTACGGGAAAGGGACCGTACAGAATCTCATCAACCTCGACCCCTATTCTGAGGACCAAGAGCAGCCCCTGGGTCAGTTGAAGCTCACTATTGCCCAGTTCTTCCGGATAAACGGTGAGAGCACCCAGCATCGGGGAGTCGTGCCCGACTTCGTGCTGCCGGGTGTCGAGCCGGATCTCCCGTATGGTGAAAAGGCGCTCGACAACGCACTGCCCTTTGCGCAAATTGACGCAGCCTCGTTTTCCGAATTTACGGACTCTGATTTTGACCTGGAACGGCTCCGCGAAGCTCACGGCAGGCGGGTGGTTGATGATCCGGATTTCACTTACCTCGCCGCCCTTCGAGATCTCGACCGCATGCTGACCCAGTCCAGGGAAGTGTCTCTTCTAGAGAGCCAGCGCAAAGCTGAACGGGATAAAAGAGAGGAGACGCAACAACGCATCTTCGAGACTCTGAAAACGGCTCACGGCGTCAGCGATGATTCTGACGAAGCGTCCGGGGACCTTCCTCGGGACGCGGTTCTGCTCGAATCTGCCCGTATTCTGACCGATCTGAGTATCGGCGACTTCGGTGATCGGCTTGTGGTGCAGTTAATGAAGAAAGATGCCGCACCGCTCTCGAGCGCGGGGAAAGATCACAACGCCGTTGGCCAATAGTGTTCCAAATTGATCCTCTGATGGAATTTTCCCCATTCGGCCGCTTTCTCTCCTCTGGCTCAGGAATCCTGACCCTGATGGAGGACATTGAAAGCGCGGCGGCTGACAGCGCTGAAATGCGGCTCCTCGGAGGAGGCAACCCAGCCCGTATTCCCGAGGCACAAGCTCATTTCAGGCAGGCGATGATCGACCTGCTTGCCGACGGCGACCAATTTGAAAGGACCACTGGAGAATACGACGGCGCAAGAGGTCACGCCCGGTTGATCAACGGACTCGCGGCACTGTTGAAATCCCGCTGTGGCTGGGAGGTTGGGCCGGAGAATATTGCGATCACCAACGGCAGCCAGAGTTCTTTTTATCTGCTGTTCCATCTTTTTGCCGGCGATTTCGGACAGGGCAAACACCGAAAGATCCTTTTGCCCCTTGCGCCCGAGTACATTGGCTATGCCGACATCGGAATGGGCGCCGAGTTTTTTCACGCCTACCGGCCTTCTATTGCGTTTATCGGAGATCGGGAATTCAAGTATCACGTGGACTTTGATCGCTTGGAGATCTCAGGTGATATGGGTGCAATCACAGTTTCCCGCCCAACCAACCCGACGGGCAATGTTCTGACTGATGAAGAGGTGAAGCAGCTTCGCGAACTCGCGCGCCAACATGGTATTCCGTTTATCCTGGATTCCGCGTATGGCGGACCCTTTCCGAATATTGTCTTTCCTCAGGCGAGCAATCTCTGGGATGAGAACACGATTGCCTGTCTGAGCCTCTCCAAACTCGGCCTGCCAGGCCTTCGCACCGGCATCATCATCGCTAACGAACAGGTCATCCGCGCAGTCACCGCCGCCAATGCGATCGTATCGCTTGCTCCTGGGAGCATCGGACCGGCACTCGTCAGCGTTATGGTGGAAAACGGCAGTATTCTCGAACTGGCAGACAGCATAATCAGGCCCTACTACCGTGACAAGGTGCAACAAGCGGTCAGTTGGGTCGCCGACGCCATGGGCGACTTGCCCTGCCGGGTGCACACCCCTGAAGGGGCAATATTCCTCTGGCTGTGGTTTGAGGGCCTGCCGATTACCAGCGAGACCTTGTACCAGCGTTTAAAGCAAAGAGGCGTGCTCGTGATCGCGGGGGAACACTTCTTTCCGGGTATGCGGGATTCGTGGGCTCATCGTCATGAGTGCATCAGAATTTCATACGCACAAGACTCTAAGACGGTTCAATCAGGTATCGCGATCATTGGTGAAGAGGTCGCTCGCGCCTACCACGAAGGCGCGACCGGCAGATCCTGATTCGTAACATACTCAGGCGGGATTCGGGAGATTTCTGTAGGTTTTCCATATCAGGCAGAACACTCCCGATAGGGATGGGTCACCAGAATCAACCCAATTGTCCAACTCGACGGGGTCAAACCAGTCGCCGCCCGACATCTCCTGCTCGTTTAGTCTAAGGGCCTGATCGGTTTCCACCCGATACACCCAGGCAAACTCCATCCCGGTGACAGCGGTGGCGTCCAGTTTGAAAAGCCGGGGTGGCACGCAATCGAGGACCAGTCCCACCTCCTCTTCAATTTCTCGAACACAGCACTCGTCATAACTTTCGCCCGCGTCCACGTGCCCTGCCACTGACGAGTCCCACATCCCTGGATTCTCTTGTTTGTGCAGACCTCGTCTTTGCAGAAACACCGCTCCGTCAGGGTTGAACACCAGCGCATGTATTGCCCGATGACGCAACCCCAGACGATGGATCTCATCCCGGCGGTCTTCGCCGACAATCGAATCTGTCGAGTCGACTACCGACAGGATTTCGGCGTCTTCCGCTTGGCGAGTCAATGCTGTGGTGCCGATTCGGGATCCAGGCTGCGTTGGGGCTCTCCCGTGCGCTGGGCATCGCGCCAGCCCGGATCGATCCACACCGGCGCGTCTGATGCCGGCAGTGGGGTATTGCCAGCTATCAGGTCCGCCGCACGCTCAGCCACCATGATGGTGGGTGCATTGAGGTTGCCGTTGGTGATGGTTGGAAATATCGACGAATCCACCACCCGCAGTTGATCTATCCCGCGCACCCGGCAGTTCTCATCCAGTACTGCAGCAGGATCATCCTCAGCACCCATTTTGCAGGTGCATGAGGGGTGGTAGGCACTCTCAACGCTTTGTCGGACCCATGCATCAATCTCAGCGTCAGTCTGCACCTCTTTGCCGGGCGCGATTTCCTCGCCCCGAAAACGATCCATTGCAGACTGTCCCAGTATCTCGCGGGTCAATCGGATACACGCACGCCAGTCCGCGATATCTTTTTGCGCGGTCAGGTAATTGAACAGCACTCTTGGGTGCTGCCGAGGGTCGCCGGATCCCACCGTTACCGATCCCCGGCTCACCGGCTTGTTGGGGCCGACATGAACCTGGAAGCCATGTCCGTCAAATGCGGCACGGCCGTCGTACCGCATGGCCCCGGGCAGGAAGTGATATTGGATATCCGGTGACTTGACTCCCGCGGCTGAGCGGATGAACGCGCAGGATTCAAAATGATTGGTTGCGCCGAGCCCGGATTTGAACAACAGCCACTGTAATCCGATCATTCCTTTGCTGATAAGACCCAGGCGGGAGTTCAGGGATATCGGCTCCAGGCAACGGTACTGAAAATAGACCTCAAGATGATCCTGAAGATTCTGGCCGACGCCCTCCAAGGGGTGCGCAACCGGGATTCCGGCTGCCTCGAGTATCCCGGGAGAACCAATGCCGGAGCGCTGAAGTAAGGCAGGAGAGCCGATAGATCCTGCGGAAAGAATGACTTCCGCCCGGGCAAACACCTCAAAGTCATTGCCGTCTTTTTGATAGGCTACGCCCACCGCGCGGTCGCCCTCAAGCAACACCCTGGTCGCCAACGTCCCGCTGATCACTCTCAGATTCTTCCGGTGGCGCACGGGCTTAAGGTAGGCACGGCTGGTTGATGCACGACGGCCCCGATCCACCGTCATGTGCATTTGACCGAACCCTTCCTGCTGATATCCGTTGTAGTCCTCACTAGAGGGATAACCTGCCTCAACCCCCGCATCGATAAACGCCCGATACAACGGGTTCAGTTTCATGTCATTTCCCGCGCAGACACCGACCGGACCGCTGCCCCCCCGGTACTGATCTGCGCCGCGATACCAGGTCTCCGCGCGCTGGTAATAAGGCAGACAAGCAGCATAATTCCATCCGGCCGCGCCGCTGGATTCCCACTGATTGATATCCTCGGCATGTCCACGAACATAGACCATGCCGTTAATCGAAGAAGAACCTCCAAGGCCCAATCCCCGGGGGCAGTCCAGAACACGCCCATCCAGACCGGGTTCTGCTTCAGTCTGGAATCCCCAGTTGAAGCGACGGGTATTCATCGGCATGGAAAGCGCCGAAGGCATCTGCACAATAATACTTCGGTCACTGCCTCCCGCTTCAAGGAGCACCACATTTACTGAAGGATCTTCACTAAGACGTGTCGCCAGGACACATCCGGCGGAACCGGCACCGACAATCAGATAATCACAATCGCGCATAACGCTGATTATTTCACGTTTTGCCAGATCATCGCTTTGCCCGATGCTTTATGAATACGCTACAGTGCGAGGCTATGGACAATCCCGTTATCAAAGTGGCAGATATCGAGGCACCCGCCCGTTGTGTGGTCTTCGACAAGGACGGAACCCTGATCGATTTCCACGCCATCTGGGGGCCCAGACTCGCTAGAGGTGCTACGGCGCTTGCTGAGGCCGCAGATCTTGGCGATCAGTTTCTGGCGCACCTGTATCGTGCAGCGGGCTATGACCCCGACAACGGAATGACATCGGGACAGGGGCCCCTTGCCACGGCACCGCTGCACCAGTTCACGGTGATCGCGGCGAGCGTGGTCTATCAGCACGGCATTATCTGGGACAAAGCGCTTGAACTCAGCCAAGACTATATCGGTGGGGCGATGACCGCCAAACCCGCGGCAGAGGAAATCATTCCCAAAGGTGCCGTTACCCAATCTCTGCAACGACTCAAGGACGCAGACATTCGGACCGCCATCGCCACCACTGATAATCGATCCGCGACCGAAGCGATGATCGGCACACTCGGTCTTGCACCATTCTTTGCTGAGATCAGATGTGGAGACGACACAGGTCCCGTCAAGCCAGATACCGCCGTTCTCGAAGGCATTGCGAAGGGGCTGGAGCTGCGGGTTGCAGACCTCATCATGGTCGGCGACACGGTGAGTGATCTCGCGATGGCGCGCAAGGCAGGGGCTGCGCTGTGCGTTGGAGTGACGGGCGGCGCGGGCAGTGTTGCCCAGTTACAACCGCACGCTGACGTTCTGATTGAGGATATCGGACAGATCCGCCCTGCTTGAGCAAACTAGTCCGGCTGACGCAAAAAGCGCTCCTGGGTGACGGACTCGATGGTGCCCGGTCTTGCAGCACGGACCAGATGAATCGCCGTATCCGCATCACGGCCCGCCATCATCAGAAGCCGTGCCGCCACGGTTCCTGTTCGTCCGAGTCCAGCCGCGCAATGCAGCAGAACACGTCCTCCCTGGTTCACTAAAGCAAACCACTCACCCAATAGGGAGCCTTCTTCCGCCGCCTCAGAGGGGGCTGAAAGATCCCTGATAGGATGGTGCTGCCACTGAAATCTTCTTTCAAACTCTTCCGGCAGTTGCGCCACACCCAGGAAATCAAATTCATGCAGTTCAACAAGGGAAATTACCAGGTCGGGCTGCCACTCGCGGACCGCTGTCAGATCTTCAGAAAGATCTCTGGGGCGATGAACTCCATCGTTATGCTGCTCAATCCGACCGGGACAACAGCACATACCCACTAAGCCGCCGCGATCTCCTAGCGTGACCGTATTGATCTCCAGGGGCGCGCCGGGGGACTGCATTAGAGAATGTGTTACCAGGATCCCGTATTCGACATGGATACCCAAGGCTCGGCCGGAGCCAGTGCCTCGCCTTTTTGCAGCAGTTCAACCGAGATGCCGTCCGGAGAACGGACAAAAGCCATGCGACCATCCCGTGGCGGACGGTTGATGATCACCCCCTCGTCCATCAGACGCTGGCACAGGCCGTAGATATCCTCTACCTCGTAGGCCAGGTGCCCAAAATTTCGACCACCGCCATAATCTTCCGGGTCCCAGTTAAAGGTTAACTCCACCTGGGCCGACTCATCGCCGGGGGCCGCAAGAAACACATTCGTGAAACGTCCTTTGGGCTCATCGTAGCGCCGCAGTTCAACCAGACCCAGCTTCGCACAGTAAAAATCCAGCGACGCATCAAGGTCCTTGACCCTGACCATAGTGTGAAGGTATTTCATACTTTTCCTTGTTTTCTGTTTTCCTGCGTTTCCAATAATCTGCCAGCTTCCTTGCCTACTTGGCGACAGCGACCCGCCACGCCTGCGTGCGCGCCTCGATACCGCGACTCAGCAGGTAGTGCAGGATTTTGACCCCGGCAGCGGTGTAAAAGATCATCATGCCCATCGCAGCCGCCGGTGCAATGTCACCCGCATCATCCATATTGAGCACCGCGACAGAGGCCAGTGTCGTATGTGGGGAATACAGAAAGACGACCGCAGAAACCGTCGTCATCGCATTCACAAAAAGATAAATGCTGATATCCAGAATGGCGGGAGTACAGACAGGTACCGTGACTCTCAGGAAGGTACGATAAAACGGTTGCTTCAAAGACGCGGCAACCGACTCAAACTGTGAATCCATCTGTTTCAGTGCGGTGGTCGCGGTCAGGTGGCTCACGGTATAGAAATGGATGATCGTACTGATCACCAGGATCGCCATTGTGTGGTATAAAAAATTGAGCGGGTTCGACGGCGCGTTGAAGAAGAAGATATATGCCAGACCCAGTACCAAGCCTGGAATCGCCATCGGCAGCATTGCCAGAAACTGAAACGCTCCCCTAATGGGACCCAACCCCTGGCCTTTTTCAACCAGATACGCCCCGGCGAAGACCACTATCGTACCGAACACCGCAGTGTAGGAGGCCATCTCAATCGAATTGAAGTAACTGTCCCAGCCGCCCCCATCCATTAGGTCAAACTGATAATTGCTGAAACCGAGACTCAGGTTGTAGGGGAAGAATTTCACCAGCGCTGCAAACTGGCAGACGCCAAGGATCCCCAGGATGAAAATACTGATGATGATTGAATAAGTCAGCATCAAGTTGTCGAACCGCTTGTTTGGAAGCGGTTCGAGAGGTACCGCCCGAGCTGACAAAAGTGCCACCTGTTTTTTCTGGACAATACGATCCACCACAAAGGCCAAACCTGCTGGGAGCAACAGCACCATCGAGACTACCGCGCCCATCTCAAAGTTCTGCTGCCCAATCACCTGTTTGTATATATCAGTCGCAAGAACGTTGAAATCTCCACCGATCACCTTCGGCGCGCCGAAATCTGTTACCGACAGCGTGAAAACAACGAAAGCGGCACTAATCAGTCCGTAGCGTACGCCAGGCAAGGTGACCGTAAAGAATATCCGCGCGCGGTTGGCGCGAAGCGCGGTAGCTGCCTCGTACAGTCTCGCATCAGCAATGGATAGCGCAGTGATAATGATGATGAGCGCGTGGGGCAGCGTGAAAAATACCTCGGCAATGACAATGCCGATCGGCCCATAGATCTCATAGCCAAACAACAACTCGTTAATCAATCCCTGACGGCCGAAAAGATAAATCAGCGCGATGCCCGGTAAAAGTGAAGGCACGAGGATCGGGATCATCGCGATGGTCTTGAAGACAGGCTTTCCAGGCATGCGACTGCGAGTCAGTGCATAGGCGAGGATAAAGGCGATCGTAACCGTGATAGTGGTAGTGACCACTCCAATAAAGAGGCTGTTCTGGATCGAATAGACCAGAGCCGGGGTATTGAAATATTCGAGGTAATTCTGGAACCCGACAAAGGCACCCTGGGAATTCTCCAGACTCTTGGAGAACATGACATACAGGGGAAAAGCAAGCGCGATCACCAGATAGATCGCGATCACCAGAATAAAGAGCCGCATGGCTCGGTCGTCTGTACTGGATTTACGGCGTAGCGGTGATCCGTGCGTGCCGCTCCGATGACGCATGCCGGCCATCAGGCGTCCAAAGGGTAGAGTCGTATCTTGTCCGCGGGAAGCGTCACCGCAACGGCTGCTTGCGGCGCCATAGCCCATTGGTCGATATCCCCGGCAGATAAATCCGCCTGCACCCTGGCGCCACTTTGGTGGAGCTTCACCGTCGCTCGAACAAAAGCTCCCAGATACTCCATAGACTCTATCGTCCCCGGAGTCTGATTCTGCTCCTCTGCAGATGCGGACTCTTTTGCCTCCAGGTGGATATCCTCAGGCCGTACGGCAAGCTGCACCTGCTGACCCGCCTCCAGACCCGATGTGTCAACAGCAATCTCGGTTGCCTCGAGAAGGCATTTCCCGGAAGAGGCTATCCTGGCGCTCAGAAAATTCATAGTTCCAATAAAGTCAGCGACAAACTGTGAGGCGGGACTCGCGTAAATCTCCTGCGGCGTTCCGATCTGCTCGATGACTCCATGGTTCATCACAACAATCCGATCGGCCATCGTCAACGCCTCTTCCTGGTCATGGGTCACCATGATCGTCGTGACCGCCAGGCGCCTTTGCAGGTCCTTGATCTCCATTCTGAGATGGGCACGCACTTTTGCATCCAGTGCTGACAAGGGCTCATCCAATAACAGCAATCCTGGAGAAGTCGCCAACGCCCTCGCCAAAGCGACACGCTGCTGCTGCCCTCCGGAGAGTTGAGCGGGATATTTTTTCGCCTGGTCGGCAAGATCAACGAGCGCCAGCAACTCGGCAACACGTTGACTGATCTCATCTCGCTGCGCACGCCGACTCTCGAGGCCATAGGCCACATTCTTCTCCACCGAAAGATTGGGGAAAAGCGCGTAGGATTGGAAAACAATCCCAAAGTCGCGCTCTGCCGGCGGAAGCACCGAGATATCTGCGCCCGCTTGGGCAATACTCCCTTGGGTCTGGATATCGAGCCCTGCAATGGCGCGCAGTAATGTGGTTTTCCCACACCCTGAAGGCCCCAAAAAACACACGAACTCGCCCTGGAACACCTCGAGGGAGATGTCCCGTAAAGCGGTAAATTGACCAAAGTTCTTGGTCAGATTCTCTATCTTTAGAAATACTTCGCTCATCAGCACAAAAGGCTCTGGAATTTGCCGCTACCCTGCCGCGCAGCAGCTGGGCTTTGCCCCAAAATAAAACGGCCGATCACTGGTCACACAGCGACCGGCCGTCAAAACGTCAGGACTGTGTCCCTAGCTCTTGGGTTCCGATTTTGAATCGTAGCGTTTTTGCCACTCGGCAAGAATACGCTTACGGTTTTCTGCCGCCCACTCAAAGTCGTTGTCGATCATGGCCTGAGGAATATTCTCAGGGAAATGCTCAACCGGCTTGGCCAGGCGCTGGATACCGATAACCGCATAGCCTTCGTTATACATCTTGTTGGCTTTTTCGCTGACTGACCAATCCACCAGGGTCTTCGCCGCATCGAGCTTCTTGGTTCCCTTTACGATCGCTGTCGCTTCCATGTCCCAGCCGATACCTTCACTGGGGATAATGACTTCAAGAGGTGCGCCGGCGGCCTTGGACTTTGCGCCTCGAAATGCAAACGACACCCCAATTGCCACCTCGCCTCTTGCGGCCTGCTTGCAGGGCTTGGAGCCGGAATGGGTGTAATGATCAATGTTCTGATGCAGTTGATCCATGAACGCCCAACCCCCGTCTTCGCCAAACATCTGAAGCCAGCTGGAAACATCAAGAAAGCCCGTTCCGGAGGAATTCGGATTGGGCATTGCGATGTGTCCCTTGTAGACCGGCTTGGTCAGATCCTTCCAGGAGGAAGGCATCGGCAGGTTGTGCTTGTCCGATTCGACGGTATTTACACAGACTGCCGCCACCCAGGCGTCCATTCCCGTCCAGGTAGGTGGATTGGATTTATCGCGGAACTTTGAATCGAGCCCATCCAGCCCATTAGGCGCGTAGGCATGCAGCATTCCCTCTCCTTTCATCAACAGCAGGCTGGTCGCCGCAAGGCCCCAGATGACATCTGCACGCGGATTTTCTTTCTCCGCCAACAGTTTTGCCGTTACGATGCCGGTGGAGTCACGCACCCAATTGATTTTTATATCGGGATGATCTTCATTAAATCGCGCTGCATATTTTTTAAGGTCCTCGGCCTCGACTGCGGTATAGACCGTAAGCTCCGTCGCTGCAAAGGTGGCATGGCTGAGACCGAATGCCAAGGCAGCCGCAAGGCCGACGCGAACACCAGATAAACCGTTTTTCATCTGCTCCTCCTATCAGTTAAGTAAATACGTTACCGGGTACCTCACCGGATGCGTATCATCACTATTGTTTTTTACAGAAAGATGACACAACGTAGTCCCATAGTAGTGTCTTTGGTTGCTTGAGACAACAAAATGGGTTTTGGCGTGCGAAACTGCCGCCACAAGCCTGCTTTCCTAGCGATTCACGCTGATTTGTTGCGTTTCGCGGTGTCTGGCCAGCGCCAACTGGATCAATTCATCGATCAGGGCGGGATAGGCAATACCGCTCGCCTGCCAGAGCCGGGGATACAT
>NZKZ01000082.1 GCA_002694065.1 Acidiferrobacter sp. | reverse complement strand
CGACTGAGATTGAGGTCGCCCGTGCAGGTGTCACGGGACTGAATAGGACATAAAGGAGAAAGCATGAGAGATTACCTGCATATACAGCTTGGCGAGCAGACTGTTGACCGGCAGACCTTCACCGGAGAACAGGTTGCCCGGTCAGGGCGCTATTTCATCGCCCGTGAGCTTGTGGCGTGTGGTGCGGCTAAGGTCGACCCGCTGTCGGGAGACAATCCCCTGATTTTTTCAGTCGGACCGTTTGCGGGCACCAACTTCTCCAATGCCAACCGGGTCAGCGTTGGTTGCCGCAGTCCTTTGACCGGCGGCATCAAAGAGGCGAATGCGGGCGGTACGTTCGGATTTGCCCTGGGCCAGTTGGGTCTTGCGGGATTCACACTGCATGGAGCGGCAAGTGAATGGACGGTCATGCACGTCTCCCTTGAAGGCGAGGTCAGTTTCTCTTCTGCGGATGACCTCATGGGGCTATCGAATTTTGACTGTGCTGCAAAACTGCACGAGCGTTTCGGCAAGAAAGTGAGCCTCGGAATCTGCGGGCCAGTGGGAGAGTATCTCGGCCTGCTGTCAGGTATTTCATTCAGTGATACGGATCTTCGACCGTCCCGTCTTGCGGCGCGCGGTGGCGTCGGCGCAGTGATGGGAGCCAAGAAGCTGAAAGCCATCGTGCTGGACCTCAACAAGATGCCGAAACTGCATGACCGAAAGAAAGTTATCGGGGCGGTGAAGCAGTACAACGCCATGCTCAAGGAAGATGAAATCGCGCAGAACATGAAGACCTTCGGCACGGCACTGATGGCGGATACCCAGAATTATCTCGGGGGGTTGCCGGTCAGAAACTTTACTGCCGGACAGCTTGTCGATACGGATGAAGACGTAATGCGGATGGGCGGCGAGTTTATCCGTGAGCAGAACCTTGAGCGCGGCGGCCAGACGGCCCACGCCTGCATGCCCGGGTGCACGATCGAGTGCAGCAACGTTTACGTTGACAGCGAGGGCAAGGAGATTGCCTCGCCGGTCGAATATGAAACGATCGGCCTGATGGGAACCAACTGCGGACTGACGGATCCGGATGAGCTTGCCCGGGTGAATTTCGTTGCGAATGATCTGGGCATCGATACGATTGAAGCGGGCGCCATGATTGCTGTGTTAATGGAGGTCGGCCAGGGCGCATTCGGTGACGTGAACTTCATGCTTAAGGTGCTGGAGGAGATTCGCAGCGGTTCGGAAGACGGTCGGATTTGGGCCCAGGGGACTGCCCGAGTTGGGGAGCACTACGGCGCTGAGCGGGTACCTGTCATCAAACAGCAGGCGATCAGCGCCTACGATCCGCGCGTCGTCGAGGGGACGGGAATCACGATGATGATGACCGCGCAGGGCGCAGATCATACTGCCGGCAATCTGCCTAAACTCGATTGCAGGGAGATGGAGGCATCTGAGATTGTGGCGGCAAGCTTCGAAGCGCAGCGGGTGATGGCAGCCTCCGACTCATTGGGCCTATGCATCTTTGGCCGCGGCGTCACGGACACTAATGTCGAATTCATCATCGATGCTATCAATAATGCGCTTGGGACCGAGCTTCCAAACTCTTTCTATCGAGAACTTGGGGCAGAGACGCTGCATCTAGAGCATGAGTTCAACCGGGCTGCCGGATTCAGTGATGAAGATGACGAGCTTCCGGCGTTTTTCTATGAAGAACCGCTGCCGCCGATGGATCGTGTGGCACGTTTTCACGGCGAAGAAATCAATAAATTCCGAGAGTAAGGGTGGGGTCGGCCGGTTCGGTCGCCTCAGATACCAATAATCGGATGGATCCGCGAACCGTCACTAAAGCGAGAGAAACGGAACGGCTGGGGGTCGACCAGCGGTGTTTCATTCATGATGAGATCGGCCGCGAGTTCTCCGGCCGCAGGCCCGATGCCGAATCCGTGGCCGGAAAACCCAGTGGCAACAAAAAAGCCGGGTTGTTGAGAGACCTCTGAGATTACCGGTACCGCATCAGGAGTGACATCAATCATTCCCGCCCACTGCTGGGCAATGACTGCATCGCGGAACACCGGAAAATCTCTCTCGAGGCGGGCGCGGGCCTTATCCAATAACGGTTGTACCGGCGCAGGGTCAAGAATGCGATGAGCCGTAAAAGGCTCTCCTTCGCCCACCAATGCTTTTCTGTGATGGCGCAACGCCTCCGTAAAGGTGTTGCCTATGCTGGGGCGCAGGTGTCCCTTGGCCATCCAGGCCAGTTTGCTGAATAAACCGATAAACCGGAGCGCGTCAGGCGTGAGTTCAAACCAGATTGCCGTATTGGGGGCAACGGTATAACCGCCATCGGCGCGTGGTCGAATCGCAAAACCTGGGGCGCTGATGCAGGAGTTAAGGCCTGCATCGATGGCGCCGGTGCGCATGACCGATGATCGGACCTTCAACTGGGGCAATAGCAATTGCTCGTGCGCACAAAAAAGGCGCGACCAAGCCCCTGCGGCCAGCAGAACCGCATCGGATTGGATTAGGCCGTTCTCGGTGAGGACTCCACAAACCCTGCCGCCGCTGATGTCGAGTCCGAGTGCTGCTGTTTGGGTCAGTATGGTCACCCCTTTTTTTTGTGCGCAACGTGCGATTGTTGGAGCAGCAACAAAGGGCTCCGCTTTGCCGTCGGTCGGGCAATAAAGGGCGCCATGCCAGGTGCGGGAACTTCCCGGTAGATGTTTTGCGACCTCAGTCGCGGTAATGAGCCCGGTATCGATACCAAAGGGCTCTGCGTATTCAAGCCATTTTCCGTGGGCTTCGAGACCTTGATCGGAATCGGCGAGATAGAGCGTACCGCAGCGCTTGAATCCCACTTCTCCCTGGACACGCTCATTCATCGCAGCCCATCTTTCCAGCGACTTCATGACCAGCGGGATTTCTCGAGGATCCCGTCCCTGTTGGCGACACCAGCCCCAGTTGCGGGACGACTGTTCGGCACCGATCTCGCCCTTTTCGCAGAGGGTGACCGATATCCCTCGTTCGGCGAGGGTGAGTGCCGCACTGACCCCAATGATGCCGCCGCCAATGATGACGACGTCTGTCTTTTCCGTGGGGAGCGGATCTGAGATCAGGGGGTCAACGAGCGTCGGCATCTGGAGGGGGGATAACTTTTCCCGGGTTAAATAGATCATCGGGGTCCAGCGCCTTTTTGATCGCTGCCATGATTTTTAAGCCGGTAGGATCTTTGTACCTTTGCATCTCATCAATTTTGGACATGCCGATCCCATGTTCCGCGCTGAAGGAGCCTCCCAATCCGGCGACGTGGTCATGGACTAGATCGTTCACTTCCTTCCACAGCGACAGGAAAGCCTCTGCGTCCATATCGGGGGGTTGCGAGAGATTGAAGTGGATGTTGCCGTCTCCCACGTGACCAAACGGACACGGCCTGATTCCCGGCACCCGTTTAGCGACGGTGGCCCAAGCCGTTTCGATAAATTCGGGAACCTTTGAAACCGGAACCGAAACGTCGTGTTTTATGCTCGCACCTTCGAGACGTTGACCTTCCACAATCCCTTCCCGTAACTTCCAAAGCGACTTGGCCTGCTGTTCACTCGAGGCGATCACCGCGTCGTGAATATCTCCTGCCTCCAGTGCATTTTCAAGAATTGCCGAAAGCAGGGTATCCACGTTGATGGCGTCGCCGCTGGCCTGGAGGGACAGCAGGACGTACCACTCATGCGGTGCCGTCATCGGATCAGAACAGCCTGACACGTGCTTAAAGGCAAAGTCGAGGCCCACTCGGTGCATGAGCTCGAAGCTGCACAGAGTGCCTCCACTGCCTGATTGGGCGCGCTCCAGGAATGCGATGCTGGCGGGAAGATCGTGCAACGCAACCA
This sequence comes from Acidiferrobacter sp., assembly GCA_002694065.1. Classification (GTDB taxonomy): domain Bacteria; phylum Pseudomonadota; class Gammaproteobacteria; order Arenicellales; family UBA868; genus UBA868. The sequence goes on along the minus strand of NZKZ01000082.1, from coordinate 403 downwards.
GAGCGGTGGCGCTTTGATCCGGGTAGGGATAAAGCTTTAGCGTTGCGGCGGTAATGATACCCAGCGTGCCCTCGGAGCCGATAAGCAGTTGTTTGAGATCATATCCGGTATTGTTTTTCCTGAGGCCGTGCAGGTCAGACAGTAACTCTCCACTCGGCATCACGGCCTCAAGACCCAGAACCTGATCTCTTGCATTGCCGTAACGCAGGACGTTTATGCCGCCTGCATTGGTCGCGAGATTCCCCCCGATTTGGCAGCTGCCTTCCGCCGCCAGGCTAAGCGGGAAAAAGCGCCCGGCGTCACGTGCGGTCGCTTGAAGTTCTGCCAGGATGCACCCCGCCTCCACCGTCATCGTGTTGTTGGCTGGATCGATCGCACGAATCTGTTTGAGCCGCTCGAGACT
>NZKZ01000081.1 GCA_002694065.1 Acidiferrobacter sp. | reverse complement strand
TTATCTGTTACGTTGCGCAGGCCCTGATTGGCATACTCGACTGGCAGATGAACCCGCAGCAGGCGGCTGCCATGCCGCACTTTTGCAACCGCAACGGGAAAACGGACATTGAGTCTCATACGGGAGCAGAGAGGCTGAGCACAGCCCTAACCGGCATGGGGCACGAAGTCCGGATCCGGAACCTGAATAGCGGACTTCATCTCATCCAGAGACTGCCTTCCGGTGAACTCCTTGGAGGGGCAGACCCTCGACGCGAAGGCCTGGTACTGGGCGACTAGCGCTTAAGATTCAAAGGATGCCATCACCCGGTGATGGTAATCCACCCCATCAAAGCGGCTCATCTCCTGAATTCCAGTCGGGCTCGTAATATTGATCTCGATCAACATCCCGCCGATGACATCGATACCGGCGAAACGGACGCCATGCGCCACGAGATCATCGCGCATTGCCTCACAGATATTCCAATCCTGCTGATCCAATGCTGACTGTTGGGCACTTCCCCCCTGGTCGAGGTTATTCAACTCTGCCCCTTCAGCATGAACACGAAGGATCGCGCCGAGCGGCTCACCATCCAGCAACAGGATACGCTTGTCTCCCTCGCGGGCTGCCGGCAGGTATTGCTGGGCTACCACCCAGTGCCGCCCTCCGTGGGTTGCCGTATCCAACTGCTGTGATAGCCCTTCTCCCTCAGCATCCAAAAATATGATGCCCTTGCCGCCATGCCCATCTACAGGTTTGACGGTAATCCGCTTCTGGTCACGAAGAAACCCGGCTATCTCCTGCTGACTTCTGGAGACCAGCGTCTTAGGAGTGAAATCCGGGTAACGCAACGCGGCCAGTTTTTCATTCCAGTTTCGGACCGTGACGGGTCTGTTGATGATCTGGACATGCACAGGCAGTTGATCCAGCAGTAAAGTGACATAAAAGTAACTGCGGTCGAACGGCGGATCCTGACGGATCCAGACGGTATCCATAGTCCCAAGTGCGCAGGAGACTTTCGACTCACAGTCAAAAGGCTGTTCGTGATCCGCTGACACCTTGGCCTTGACCACCGTCGCATAGACCTCGTCATGGCGCAACGAGATTGTCGCCGGGTCCACGTAAAACACCTCATGCCCGCGCTCGTATGCCGCGAGCATTAAAAAGTAGGTGGTGTCCTTGTGCGGTTTGACCCCCTCCAGGGGATCCATGATAAAGGCGTGTCTCATCCCGGCAGAATAGCACCTTTGTCAAATCATGCTGCTAGGCGCGGCGCCTCCTCCCCTGGCGGCTTCGGCGTTTCTCTTCGACGGGTGCGGTCGGATGAGTACAGACATGGCGCGTGCCTGGGGTGACCGGCCCCAGTGCTGCCACCACCGCTTCGATATCCGGCATGGGTCGGGGATCATGATTGAGCAAAGCGCGGTTCATCGCGGCAAGATGCAGCGGCGTGGTGCCACAGCAGCCGCCAATGATCCGCGCACCACAATCGCGCGCCAATCGAGCATACTCAGCCATCAGTTCCGGTGTCCCGGTGTACTGTATCTCGCCATCGACAAACTGTGGAATGCCGCAATTGGCCTTGGCAACGAGAACATCTTTGTCTTCGGCATGGGATCGCATGGAGAGCAGTGTCCCCACCAGGTCGGCCGCACCCACGCCGCAGTTGGCGCCAAAGGCTGCCAGGCGCGGTACAGTTTCCCGGTAGATATCCACAAGCTGCGGAGGCGGTACACCCATCATCGTGCTCCCGTTGGTATCGAACGTCATGGTCGCAACAATAGGCAATCCTGATTCGGCTGCTCCCGCGGCCGCAGCCTGGAGCTCCTCTTTGGAGGACATGGTTTCCAGCCAGATGACATCGGCTCCGCCGGCCGCTAGCGCCCGCGCCTGCTCAGCAAAGGCGCTCTTGGCTGCCTGAACTGAGAGCGTCCCAACAGGCTCCAGAATCTCCCCGGTCGGGCCCATTGACCCCGCGACGATGATATGGCGGTTTGAGGCGTCTGCACACGAACGTGCTATCGCCGCGGCCTGGGCATTCAATTCCCCAACACGGTGTTCTGCCTGGTGAAGTTTCAGCCGGTAAGAAGATCCGCCAAAACTGTTGGTCAACAGAATGTCTGCGCCTGCATCAATGAACTGCTGATGCAGCAGTCTCACACGATCCGGATGCTCTACGTTCCACAACTCAGGCGCATCGCCTGACTGCAGACCCATAGAGAAATAATTGGTTCCCGTAGCCCCGTCGGCCAGCAGCCATTCGCGATCACGGAGAAGTTGCTCAAACCGGTTATTGGCCATAGCGTTTCCTCAAAGTTACCGTTTAGAGCCGGTCGGTCACTCGAAAAAACCCCACAAAAAAACCCGCACCGGCTTTGTTGCTAGAGCGGGTCCATCGGCAAGCACTCGCTTTAGCAAACTTGTAAAGCGCCTGCAAGCTGATCATCAAATCGGCGCTGTGGGCAGAACTATAACATACATCCGGTAAAATGTGGGCGCGCGCCCATCTCCTGTTTTCCTATGAAAATAGGCTTTTTAGAAGATGCTGGCCAACGGATCACGAGGGTCTACCCCGGGCATAAAGGGCCTTCGACGGTCGCGATCCGTGAGTTGGTAAATCGCCCCCAGCCAATTATTGAAAACGATTTTGCCGGTATCGCCCCAGGTATTGTCCACAGGAACATCTTTTTCGGGAAAAGCGCGGACCTCGCTGCCTTTTTCGCGCGCGTGTTCTGCTTCCTGACGAAAGCCCTCCAATACCGGGAAAACATCTTCCGTGAAGTAGTTATCGGGGTACGGCGGGTAATCTTCGATCTCCCCTGCGAGATAACGGTTTACCTCACGCTTGTATTCTTTCAACAAACTGAAACTGTCGTATTCGGGATGACCCTGGAAGAAGACCAGTCGAAATCCATCCGCACTGGTCGCCAGATGGACTCCTGCGTCTGGACTTTCCACCAGCACAAGCTGGTCAACCCGGTTCATCTCACCTGGACTAATGTCATTCCAGCGGGAATGCGGGACATCGAAGCGCGTGTTGATGCCGCGCACAAGCGGATGCTCCATCACCACACGATGGGGAAACACACCCCAGCGTTTGGCTGGCAACGGCTGACGCTCGATCCCGTGAAAATGCAGGAAAGCGGCATGGGTCGCAAGGCATGCGCATAGCGTAGAAGTGACCTGTTCAACTGCCCAGTCCAGTACCTCGCACATGGGATCCCAGAAGGCCTCATCGGGCAACTGATCACAGACCGGGTTCGCCCCAGTCACGATCAGGGCATCGAGGCCCTCTTCCTTCAGTCGATCGAAATCATAGTAATACTTCTCGATATGTTCGCGCGCCTCTTTGCCGCGGGGAACCTGTGGCGGCGAGAACGGGTAGATATGAAACTGGGCAATCCGGTTGCAGCCCCCGACCAATCGAAGAAACTGGCGTTCAGTCGGCTCCAAAGCGGCATCCGGCATATTGTTCATTAAGCCAATATGCATCTCGCGGATATCCTGCGACCCCGCGCGTTCCAGCGACAGTACGTCTCCCCCCTCACGGCGAAACCGCTCAAAACTAGGCAGCTCTGTGTTGGCAACAATCGGCATCGTTATTCCAGGGCGTCGCAGATCAATTCAAGGAATTCAGTTTCGCTATGGATGTCGTCAACCCGCGTTGCATCGAGCACCACGCCAAAGCGATCAGCGATCTCCTGATATCGCGGAAGTCGATGCTCAACCAGGCGCGGAAACATCCAGCGGAAATAATCGTCCGGCACAATTTCCTCCGGCTTTGATAATCCCTGCTCTTCGAGATATTGGGGCAATACGCGATCAAGAAACTGATTCTGATAGTACATCGGCTTGGGCTCCTGCAAGGAGCGCTCAATGATTTGACTCAACATCGCGTCCGAGGGCTTGAGATAAACGATCAGCGTATCTTCGGCCAGTTGCTCGAGCACACCCGGCTCGTCGAGTTCACACAGGCTGCCGCCTGCGTCATTGAGAAAATGCGGATATCCATAGGTGTCATGTCCCTTGGCGATAAACGCCCTGACATCCAGCATCGCATTGATCTCTGCCTCGCGATGAAGGCTCTGGCGGCGCTTGAATTCATCGACCGACAGCCCGCCCAGCTCCCGATTGCCGATCATTCCCAGAAAACTCGCAATCGGCTTGAGATTGTGGACAGAAATATTGTGGCAAAGGTAGATCGAATCCGTCCGCAGCAATTCTGCGAGAAACGGCACCCGCATGGCCTCACGTTTGACGTTATCCAGTATGGGTTCATCGAGATAACGCGTTCCGATCCGGTAATCCCCGGAATAGTGGAACCAGGTCTGGCGGGGCAATCGGGATGCCAACGTGGTCTTTCCCACGCCTGACATGCCCAGCAGAGTAATCGCCTTGCGCGGAGACTTCCAGAACGCGGCGCCTTTTAAATTGTCACGGTACATAGTGGTAAAAATTAAAGTCTTCAAACAAGGCTCTGAAGGGCCGCCCGCACCGGCACTGACAAAGCGCATGGCCTGCGTGCCTCCCGATCAACAAATACGTGGGTGAAACCACCGACCGCAGCGGCAGCCGCTTCGGCCTCAGCAAACATACCCACCTCATAACTCACACTGCTGTTTCCCAGATGCGTTACCCGCAACCCGCAATCCACCCGGCCTGGATAAGACAGTGGCTGGAAAAACCGGCATTGTGACTGAACTACCAGCCCGATGGAATCGCTCTTTTGGATATCCAGCAACTGATGTTCAATCAAAAACTGATTCACAACACTGTCGATGTAGCTGTAATAGACGGCGTTGTTGATGTGGCCATAGGCGTCATTATCCTTCCATCGCGTGCTGACTGACTGCCAGTACCGATACTGCTCTCGCGAATGATCCGGGGTCGGGCTTTTCTCTGGGTTACTCAAGAACCAATCCTAATGACCGTTCGGCCGGTAACTGAACCGGTCAGATAATCATCAAACGCGCCCGGCAAATCATCAAATTCAATCGTTTGCGGCGCGATCAGATCAAGATGACCGGGGCGCAGATCTTCCGCCAGGCGCTGCCAGGCCCGGTTGCGAAGTGCTTCGGGCATTTCAATCGAATTGATACCGAGCAACGATACTCCGCGCAGAATAAACGGCATGACGGTGGTTTCCAGTTTGATGCC
>NZKZ01000197.1 GCA_002694065.1 Acidiferrobacter sp. | reverse complement strand
CAGCATTGAAGTTGCGATACCACGCCATCAGCGTCGGATCGTAATCAGCGCCGAAATTATGCCAATCCTCGATGGTGAAGCACGCTCCCGCCTGGCGCGCCAATGCCGCAGCAGGCGGCAGTACTCCGTTGGGGAAGATATATTTCTCGATCCATCGATCGGTTGCAAAACCATCACGACCCGCGCCAATGGTGTGCAGAAGAAATAATCCCTGATCCTTGAGCAGGGAACGGCTCTTGGCGAAAAAGGTCCGGTAGTTTCGCTGACCGACGTGTTCAAACATGCCGACAGACACAATACGGTCAAACTTGCCTTCAAGTTCCCGGTAATCCTTCACTGTGATCTCCACCGGCAAATCAGCACAGCGCTCTTGCGCCAGCTTGGCTTGCTCTACGGATACCGTCACTCCCGTTACATGCACATCATGATGCTGGGCCATCCAGCGTGCCAGCCCTCCCCAACCACATCCAATATCCAGCACCTTCATTCCCGGCTCGAGCTGCAGTTTGGCGCATATCATCTCCATCTTTGCAATCTGGGCCTCATCAAGGCCACTGGCCGATTCCCAGAATCCACAGCTGTAATTCATGTGCGGATCGAGCATCTGCTCGAAAACGTCATTGCCGATATCGTAATGCTGCTCGCCTACCTGAAACGCCCGGGCGCGACTCTGGCGGTTAAACAGGCGAAAGCCGATGAGGTAAATAAGAAAGCGAAAGTTATTGCGGACCTGGTCTTCAAGACCGGCCCGAAAACCCCGCGTGATCATCTCATCAAGCGCTTCGCAATCCCACCAGCCATCCATATAGGCTTCGCCCAGCCCCAGCGTGCCATCCCGGGCAATACGCAAAAAAAGATCCGGGTTATGTACCTGCACATCCCAGGGGTTTGACCCATTGATTTGAATGCCTGCAGGCGCAAGCATCTGCTCAAAACGTTGCTGAATCCTACTCATTGCGGTCCGCTCCCAAAATCAATCTCCACGGCTTTGAAGATGTTCCAGACTGTGTCTTTATATTCATCATATTCATCGACATGTTCATCGGTCACAGTACCCGTTCATTGCCGCCATCAATGGGCAGTTGCGCCCCGGTGGTACAGCGAAATGCCGACCCTGCCATCGCGCAAACCAGCGCGGCGACATCTGCTGAAGTGACTTCCCGATGAAGCAGATTGTTTCTGCGATAGTCCTCAACGCTCATTCCATAGTGTGCGGCCCGGCCTTCAAGTACCTCGTCGGTCCAGATTGCCGTATCAAACACGGCATTGGGATGCAGGGTATTCACCCGGATGCCATCGCCCGCCAGCTCAAGCGCCAATACCCGGGCCAGTTGGGTCAGGCCTGCCTTGGCCACGGAATAGGCCCCGGCCGCGGGGCCCGGTGCCGGCACATTTTTCGAACCGACCATAATCAAGGAAGGCTCCCAGCCAAGGCGCAGGTAAGGAATACTTTCCCGCGCGACGTGCATGGCTCCCGTCAGATTGATGTCGAGAGACCGCTGCCACTCAGCTTCGGGCATATCCGCTACCTCGTCACTCGCGCAGAAGATCCCGGCATTGTTGACCAGAATATCGAGGCCCCCGAAAGCCGCGGCCGATTCGGCCACCGCGTCCCGCACAGCATCGGCGTCCTTGACGTCACAAACCCGTCCCTGAATGTTTGTTCCATCAAAGACGTTGAGAACCGAAGGATCTTTATCTAGAACCGTAACCTGCGCGCCCTGTTCAGACAATGCAAGCGCGCAGGCATATCCGATCCCGCTGGCGCCTCCTGTCACCAGAGCACAGCGTCCCTGAAAAGCAGGCGAGCTCGCAGATTTTGCAAGTTTTGCCTGCTCAAGCTCCCAGTACTCGACCTCAAAAATGTCTGCTTCAGGCAAAGCGCACCATCCGCCGTGGCGCTCCGCCGTTTCGATGGCAGCAATAGTATGGGAGACGATATCGCCGACCACGGTCAGGTCACCCGGCCGTGCCCCGAAAGCCATCGTACCCCGGCCCTGCCACACCCCCCATCGCGGGGCGCAATCCAATCGCGTCAGCTTTCCGTCTGTGTGGCGATCAAAGTAGTCCTGGTATTCCGAAATGAAACTTGCGACGGCGTCAGAAGGATCCTCTTCCACTACCAAAGGAACCCGCTTTGTGCGAATCACATGATCCGGCGTCAAAGGTCCTCTCGTAGCGATACTTTTTACATCACTGCGTTTGGCAAAGCCGCAACTTTGCACACCCCCGTCAAACGCCGCCAGCATGGGGCGGTTTGCGGCCTGGCTCACTTCATATCGGATCGCAGCGAGCTCAAGGGCAGATGCTTCTGCTGTGTCGTTCGAGACGAGTGGGTCCTCACCCAAGGCCTGCTCCGCCTCAGTCACGAGATCGATCATACGGGTATAACTTTCTCGGGCATCATCAGCAAAACTGAAGATCCCGTGATTCATAAGGATCATTCCTTCCAGGGTTGACCAATCAATATCCTCGGTCATCTCTGCAACTTTTTTTGCCAGCACGAATCCCGGCATGACATACGGCACCACCAATAATCGATCGCCGTATATCTCACGAACACGCGCTTCCCCACCTGGTGTATTGGTCAGCGTCACGACGGCATCTGCGTGGGTGTGATCCACATACCTAAATGGAATCAACGCGTGCAGGATAGCCTCAACAGACGGATTGGGAGCGCCAGGGTCGAGCATGGCAGCCCGCTGGGCACGCACCATGTCGGCATCACTCAGCACGTCAAAGCGGGATAGCTTCAACAAGGCATCGAGCGCGACCGGAGCAAATCCTGGCGCTTCTATCGTAGCGAGATCCCAACCGCTGCCTTTGACATATAGAACTTCGTGACGATCGTCGAAGATATCGGAAAACTCTGCTTTGACTGAGGTGTTCCCACCTCCATGCAGTACCAGATCAGAGGCTTGCCCGATCAAGCGCGACGAATACACCCTGAGGGCAAGAGCATCTTCCCCACACGCAGCGGCGTCTTTTTCATTCCAGAGATTTTTCAATTCAGATCCAATGTTGCGGGTCTGCGTCGATGACACAGAAACCCATCATTCTACCGGCTCAATTGACCTGCAGTTGCGCCTCAAGCCCCTGCCAATCGTCGCGTGGCACCACTCGACAGACACTATCGAGATCGCTCACCCACGATACGGCGCTCAAAAACGGTGTCCCGTAAACGCGGGTCGCATGCGGTCTTGAAGGCGGGTTCCAGATCACCGAGTCGGCGGGATAATCAACCCAGTCCTCATCACCCAACCGAAAACCGCAGGGGCCCGTCAGGTTGAAATACATCTCGGAAGCCTGATGAGCGTGATCTCGATAGAGCGTGCGGGGCTTCAGGAAGAACAGACTCAAAAAAAGGTCTTGGCTGAAGAAAAAGCTCTCGCTTGGCCCAACCAGACGGCAAACCAGGTTGCCGTCCAGAAAACTTTGTCCGACATCCGCTCCTGCTTCGTAATATCCGGCACTGCTGTCCGTCTCTGCATTCCAGTTCAGATATGGCGCGGCTGCCGACAATGCCTCTGCGACTGTCTTGAGGGAAGCTGGAATATGGTCCACCGCTGCCTTGAGTTCGCTCTCGAAATGGAGCGGTATCTGGGGCGGCAACGGTGAGCACCGATGGCCATCGAGATCCAATGCGGCCAACCGGGAAATCGTCTGTTGCACCCCGTCGAGTTGTTCGCTCGATTGCAGCGCATCATGAATCGCACGGATCAGGAAAGTGATTTTCTCTGAGCTCATCTGACTTTTAAGTTCGACTCGTAGACTCTCAAACCTGGGGACAGTCCCATCACAAAAAACCGCCGGTTTAGGGCATCCGCTTCAGGCGGCGTCATCCCTCACAGGCGATCACGGCCTCTTCAGGACTATAGGCCACCTGCAGTTGCAAGCGACTAGCTTCTTTCAGATAACCTGAGTCGGTCATCTTGTCCAGAAATCCAATAAGCTGATCGTAGTAGCCCGCTATGTTCAGCAAAACGCATGGCTTGTCATGCAGGTCCAATTGCGCCCAGGTCCACATCTCAAAAAGCTCTTCCAACGTGCCGATTCCGCCCGGCAGAGCAACAAAACCATCTGACAGATCTGCCATCAACGCTTTGCGCTCATGCATCGTTTCTACGATGTGCATGTTCGTCAGTGAAGGGTGTGCGATCTCCTTATCCACCAGAGACTGTGGAATCACGCCCGTGACATCGCCGTTTGCTCTCAACACCGCATCAGCGACTGCTCCCATCAACCCGACAGACGCCCCGCCATAGACAAGACCAATGTTCCGTTGTGCCAGCAATGACCCGAACGCCGCAGCACCCTCAGCATAAGCCTCGAGATCACCATTACTGGATCCACAAAAGACGCATATGCGATTCATGCTGCTTCTCGCAGGAACGCGGCTAGAGTTTTTCCTGTATTCCCAAGGTTCATAAAAACATTTGACGAATCTATTGAGCCAGACAATTTATGATAAGTTCGAGTTTTACGCAAAACAACTCAATACAGAACACTATGGCACTAAAACGAATTCAAGTCGGCGAGCGAATGAGTCAGGCGGTGATTCATGGCAACACAGTCTATACGGCAGGTCAGGTGGCGCTTGGGGCGCCCGGTGAGAGCGCAGCAGATCAAACCCGCGATATCCTCTCCCGAATTGACGCATTGCTCTCGGAAGCAGGCACCGATAAGTCCAAACTTATCTCTGCAACGATATGGCTGTCGGATATGAGCACCTTCAATGAAATGAATGAAGTATGGGATGCCTGGGTCACTCCAGGCGACACACCGGCGCGAGCCTGTGTCGAGTCCAAACTGGCGGCACCTCAGTTCACAGTGGAAATCGGAGTCATCGCGGCGCTAGATTAAGGCGCCCCGCTAGCCATGCGCATCGTGATTCTGGGGGCGGGCCTCGCCGGGATCACCAGTGCCTGGGAGTGCCTTCGCGACGGTCACGAGGTCACTGTCCTCGATCGCGCAAAGGCGCCTGCCGATTTCACGTCCCGCGCCAACGCGGGACTTATCGCGCCCGGTCACGCTTTTGCATGGGCATCACCCAGCGTCCCGCGTATCATGCTGCGCTCACTTTGGCGCAACGATCAGGCCATCCGCTACCGGCCCAGCGTCAATCCCAGGCAATGGCGCTGGCTGGTGCAGTTTCTCGGCCAATGCACCGCTGACAACGCTCGCACCAATACGCTACGCAAGACGCGTCTGTGTCAGTACTCACAGTCGCGACTGCACACGGTTGCACAAGAAACCGGTTTTCATTACGACCGCAATACCGGCGGCCTGATCTACTTCTATCGCTCCAGCCAGTCTTTTGAAGCGGCGGCCGTCAAAAGTGAAATCCTCTCAAGCGCCGGAATCAAGATTGAGGCCCTCGATAGGGACCAGGTCATTGCGCGGGATCCGGGCCTGGCGGATGCCCGGGATGAGATTGCCGGGGCGCTGTTCGTCCCGACAGATGAAAGCGGCGATGCGCGAGCCTTTACTGATGCCCTGGCCACACGCTGCACTGAACGGGGCGCCGCGATTCATATGCAGACTGAAATCACCGGCTTTTCAAAAACCCAAGATCGGATTAGCGCGGTCACCACCTCCCGGGGTGAAATCGAGGGAGACCTTTTTGTGTTGGCTTTGGGTGTATTCAGTCCCATATTGTCGCGTCAGTTGGGATTTTCCCTGCCGATCTATCCAGTCAAGGGTTATTCCGTCACGCTGCCCGCCGAGAATGCACATCTGCTTCCCCGCTATGGGGGCGTAGATGAAGACAATCTGCTGGCCTACTGTCCGATGGGAAATCGTCTGCGCATCACAGCCACGGCAGAAATCGGGAGTTATAGTACCCGTCATCAGCCAAGTGACTTCCGGGTGATGCTGGCAAAGACGCGAGACCTCATGCCCCAAGCTGCGAATTTTGATAAACCGGATTACTGGGCGGGATTAAGGCCGATGACGCCGACCGGCCTGCCCCTGATTGGCGGAACTCGCTGGCCCAATCTTTGGCTGAATACCGGGCACGGACACATGGGCTGGACCATGTCTTGTGGATCCGCCCGAATTCTGGCTGACCTGATCGCCGGTCAACCGCCAGAGATCCCTCTGGACGGGATGGACCCGGCATCAACGAGGAAACACTAATGGCAATGCAACCGAACACTGCGCAGAACTTCATCAATCTCAAGAATATTCCGTTCACGGTGGATGACGGCATCGCAGCAAGGGCCCGTATCGGCCTGGTGGTGCTTGCGACCGATCACAGCGTGGAGCACGAATTCAAACTCGTGGTGAACATGCCGGGGGTGGCCATCTACCAATCGCGGATTCCGAATTCGCCGACGATTACCCCTGAAAACCTGCGGGCGATGGAACCACACATTACCGACAGAACCGATGTGATTCTCCCCGGCATCCCACTGGACGTCGTTGCCTATGGCTGCACCTCGGCCTCCATGATCATCGGTGAGGAGCGGGTATTCGAATTAATTCATGCCGCCCGCCCGGAAGCGAAAGCCACAACACCCATCACGGCGGCATTTGCTGCATTCCGGGCGACCGGCTGCAAGCGTATTGGGGTACTCACGCCCTATTCAGACGAAGTGAATCAATTCATCCGCAGCTATATCGAATCGAAAGGTTTTGAGGTACCGGTGTTCGGTTCATTCAATCAGGATAACGACAATACCGTTGCGCGAATCTCTGCCGACAGTATGCGCGATGCGGCGCTCCAGATCGGAAACCATGACTCAGTTGACGGGGTATTCGTCTCCTGCACCAGTTTAAGACTGGCGCATTGTGTCGCCGATATCGAGGCCGCGCTGGGGAAACCCGTCACGTCATCGAATCATGCTCTGATCTGGCATAGTTTAAGACTGGCGGGCATCAACGAAGCCATTGACGGCTTCGGAGCGTTGTTCCGTCTGCCTGCCTGATCACAACCATCAAATCGTCCTTAATGACTCAGAAAATTATTCTGGTCGAGCATCACGATGAACCTCGTGACGATCTGGCTTCGACGTTTCTTCCCAAACTCGGTTTTTCCCTTGAATGCTGTCAGCCGTTCGCCGGGCAAAGCCTGCCGGATGTTGAGGAAGATACCGCCGGGATAGTCATCACGGGAGGCGCTGCCAACGTCGACCAGATGGATCAATATCCTTATCTGCGCGACGAGGCTCAGTGGATCGAACGATGCCTTGGGAAGGATATTCCTACCCTGGGCCTATGTCTGGGTTCCCAACTGCTTGCCCACGTCCTCGGTGCCCCGGTCGAACCGCATGACGACGGCGCACAAGAATTCGGGCTATACGAGATCAAGGCAACTGATGACGAAAGGCAGTTTGTGCCCGACAATTTTTTCGCGGTGCAATTTCACAGCAGGGGATTTGAAGTCCCGGAAGGTGCAGAACTGCTGGCCGCTGGGGACATTTTTCCAAACCAGGCTTTTCGCTACGGGGACAACGTGCTTGGTACCCAGTTTCACCCGGAATGTACACTCGACATACTGCGGCGATGGCAGGCACTGGACGTCGCTCCCTGGCAAGCGCCCGGGGTTCAGGCGAGAGAGGAGCAAGACCGGCTGGCCGCCAGCCACCTCAAAAATGTCGAGCACTGGTTCGAGAAGTTGCTCGGAGATTTTTTTATATCGCGAACAGATAATGCGCTCTGAATATTCACGATCCCGCTGGAGCATCCATCATGTCGTTACCTGAAATTTCCATCCATCAATCACATCAGAATGCTGCAGCATTGGTGGACTCCGCCTGCCCCGAAAGTGTCAACGACGTGTTAGACGTTGCGCGCTGTGACCTTGCCCGCAACACCATCTCGCAATGGGCGGGATATCAACCCACCGCTTTGCATTCGCTGACGGGTCTCGCCGGCGAGATCGGTGTTGGCGCTCTCTATTACAAAGATGAAAGCACCCGTTTTGGGCTCGGCAGCTTCAAGGCGCTGGGCGGCGCGTATGCGGTCCAGCATGTTCTGCGTCAAACGCTCGATGCCGATATGCCGGATACCGAAGTCAGTCTTGAAGCGATTAATTCCCAACAGTTTGCCGACAGGGTAAAAAACATTACGGTGGTCACCGCCACGGATGGAAATCACGGCCGCTCCGTGGCGTGGGGCGCTCAGCGCTTTGGCTGTGAGTGCATGATCTACATGCATGAGAATGTCAGCCAAGGAAGACAGGAAGCCGTGGAAGCCTTCGGCGCAAAGGTGGTTCGCGTGCCGGGCAACTATGACGACTCCGTCCGCCAGGCGGACCAAGATGCAAAGGCCAACGGCTGGCACATCGTTTCGGACACCTCGTATCCCGGGTATATGGAGATCCCACGCGATGTAATGGCAGGCTATACCCTGATGACTACCGAAGCCATGGATCAATTGCCGGAAGGGGCTATCCCCACCCATGTGTTTATCCAGGGCGGATGCGGCGGTCTCGCCGGAGCGGTCGGCGCCGATCTGTGGCATCGCTATGGCGACCGAATGCCGCACTTAACCGTGGTTGAGCCGGTACCCGCTGCCTGCTTGTATGAAAGCGCACGCGCAGGTACCCCGCAACTTGTGAATATTGTGGATGAAAGCCTGATGGCCGGCTTGTCCTGCGGGGAAGTCTCGTTGCTGGGATGGCAGATTCTGCATCCCGGCGCTCGTCACTTCATGACGATCTCAGATGCACCCGTTGCGCCACTGATGCAAATGCTTGCGGCGGGCGTATCCGGAGACTCTCCTGTCGTCGCTGGCGAATCAGCGATTGCCGGTTTAGCGGGTCTGATAGGCGCCATGCAGAACGAACCGCTCGCACAGCAGATGAATCTCGATGCGAAGAGCTGTGTATTGGTATTTGGCACTGAAGGCGCCACCGATCCAGAGGTCTTTGAAGCGCTTGTGGGCACGAGCGCAGAAAAGATCGCGGCTTAAGGCAGTTAATCATGAAAAATATTGAACGGGGGTTTTCGCCAGCAGAGTTTGAGCAGCGGACCGCGACCGTCCAGCGCCTCATGCATGGTGCGAGGCTAGATGCCGTGTTGGTCACCACTGAAGCAGAGATCCGTTACTTCACTGGATTTCACTCGCAGTTCTTTGAAAGCCCTACACGCCCCTGGTTCGTGATCGTGCCGGCAGAGGGTAAGCCTATTGCTGTAATTCCCACAATCGGCGAATCCGGAATGGCCGCCACCTGGATAGATGACATCCACACCTGGCCTTCACCCCGCCCTGCCGATGACGGCATCTCCGCGCTGGCAAGCACCATCAGCAACCTGCCGACGCGTCATGGTCGCCTTGGAATGCCGCTTGGCCCTGAAAGCATATTGCGGATGCCCGCGGGCGATGCCAAAAAACTGGCCGATGCCATCCCTCATGAGGTAGTGGACTGTGCCGAGATGCTGCTGCGCCAACGCTTTGTCAAATCCCCTGCCGAGATTGAGAAGATCCGGCGGGTTTGCCAGATTACCTCTGACGCCTTCGAGGCCTTGCCGGGTCACTCGCGAATTGGCGATTCGGAGATCGACATCACCCGCCGCATGCGGATTGATCTTTTGGAAAGGGGCGCCGACAGCACGCCCTTCATGGTCGCAGGATCGGGGGCTGGAGGATATGACAGCATCATCATGGGTCCGACCCAGCGTCAGCTCCAATCTGGTGACATCCTGATTATTGATACCGGGACCGTCTTTGACGGTTATTTCTGTGACTTCGATCGTAATTTCGGATTCGGCCATGTTGCAGATGATGCACAGCGGGCTAACACCGCCGTGCATCAGGCGCTGGATGCCGGCTTTGAGGCTGCGCGGCCAGGTGCCCGGATGTGTGACGTCTGGTCTGCGATGTCCAGGGTAATGGAGGAATTCGGCTCACTGGGCAACAGTATCGGCAGAATGGGTCATGGACTGGGCATGCTGCTGACCGAGTGGCCCTCAGTACATCCGGACGATCAGAATATCCTTGAGCCCGGTGTGGTCATGACGCTTGAACCCGGAATGACCTTTGCGCCAGGTCGTCAACTGGTCCACGAGGAGAATATCGTCATCACTGAATCCGGTGCTGAGTATCTGACCCGTCGCGCCCCGCCGGATATTCCTGTCATCCATTAACTGCGCGCGGGGTTGAACCGTGGCCGATGCGGCTTTGGAGCCCGCTTGGTCATCGGCAATAGCTTTTACCGAAAGGCGTAAATCGGACTGCTCCAGGCCTGAAAGCCGTCTTCAGTAGTCACACACACCCAGAGAGGATTGTCTCTATCGGGTTTCAGGGGAACCTTGACCTGGGCGCTCAGGGTGCGATGGGGATTGCTCTTTGGCAAACGAAAGACACGGATTTTGCGCTCCAGACCACCCGCGTCCAGCACCGTCTCTTCAAGCCCGATTTCTGAAAGCGCTCCATTCAATGCGCCAAGGTTAGTCTCGATACTAAATCTGGCGTCAGCGACATCCTCAAGCCAGACGTCAAAACCGCCGAAGTTGCCAGTCGTGATCGCGTCAAAGGCAACCACATCACGGCCATGCTGCTCAAGGCGTCGTTCGTGATTCCAGGCATTGATCTTTTCCATTCGCTGTATAGACGCCCCGTCAAAACGGGCACGGCCTTTCCAGTTGGTTTCACGACCCCGGCCCCGATACTCCGCGCCACTCCATACCACCCGGATGCGCTCTCCGAGTTCCTTCTCTGAGAACCCACGAAGCGTCTCGACCACCTCGAGTCCATTTCGGACCTCGACCCGCTCGATGGGGGAAAGCGCCGACACTTCCAGCGCCAAGGTGATCTCAGCGTCATCCGTCTGAACGATGTCGCCCATCATCACCTGGGAGACCGTATCAAAACCCGCATCCGGAAAGACGTTGGGGTCATCGTGATAACACTTCCCGTCGGTGGTCAGGTCTGCACGCACATCGAGAAACAACCTTGTGCCTGTGGTGCCGTAGTGATGCCGACGGCGCAGGCACTCGAAAATGCCGTCGCGTG
>NZKZ01000080.1 GCA_002694065.1 Acidiferrobacter sp. | reverse complement strand
TCAATCGCACCAAGCTGCTCCTTTTTGAGCAGTTCGCGAACTTCCGCTGCTGCCGCATCCGCACGAGCCTTCGGATCGAGGTGACCCGGCTGGGCTCCCATGCGCTCCACCAGGATGGCCCGGTAGGGAAGCAGTTCTGCATTCTCCGAGAAGAACTGATTCTCAAACTGACGGGCAGCTTCTTCCGTGCGACGAGCTTCCTCCTGCTGCCGCAAGACATGCTCTGCGTGATCGGTCGCCTTCTTCGTGATTACCTGATCCAGTTCCTTGATAAACCGCGAAGGGTTATTCACGAAATCCGAAAGCAGTTTCTCGTCGGTCTCTTTGGACGGCAGCGGGGCAGGCGCAGGCGTAGCGGCTGCCTGCGCCATCTGACTCGCCATCTGTTGCTGCTGGGCGGTAATGCCACCCAAAGTGTTGCCCAGTTGGTTCTTGAATTCATCAAACCACTGCGGCGGTTGATCCGTGTTCTGTTCGTCAGCCATTTTCTGCCACCTTTCTCAACTCGACCCGTCGCACCCGTGCGAAGGCTCGTTCCATTTCCCGTTCGACAACCTCAAGGAAACGCAGCACCCGGCGAGATTCTTCCAAAAACGCCCGGTTTCGATCTATGTCCTTCCGCACCAGCATCTCCTGGCGGGCCTCGTCTTGGGCCTTCTCCAGAGGTACTTCGATGCGTTTGCGCCAATTGGGAGGCGTCAGCATACGCCCCATCCGAATCGCGTGGTCCTCGCGGGAAACGCCCTTTTCCTTTGCGCGAGCATTCCTGGCCTTACCCTTGGGCATTGCCGACCCGATGAGGTCGCAGATCGTCACCAGAGCGTCTAGTTCGTGGGAGATCTCAATCACGCGATGGGCAGGGGAGAAGTCCAATTCCCCCATGAGCAACTCTTTCCGGCGACCCAGAATATGGGCAATCGCCTCCCCGTAGTCCTTCGGCCCACGAGAATCGAGCAGCAGGAGCATGTCCCGCTGCCTTTCTAAATCGTCAAGATATGCGCCCATGTATAGATGCAGCCCGCCCTTGGAGGCGAGAACTCTTCTCCTTATGACGACGGCTCACCAACCCCGCAAGCTAGAACCTTGTTTTTGCTAGTTTTTACTAGTCGGCAAGAACTGCGAGGCTACCGGCCAAAACGGTGAGGATTGCCCCGATCCCGCCAATCAGGCGCGAATGTGAGCGAATACGCTCCTCCAGACGCACCAGCCGCACCTCCAAAAGCTCGCCCTCGACCCGCATCAGCCGATCGAAGTCGTCTTTCTCCCGCGCCCCCAGTTCCTCGCGAATGATCTGGCGCAGCCCCAAAAGTGTTTCGAGGTCTTCGCGCAGGCGGTGGCTATCGACGGTGCCCACGTTGCGACCAAGAGGTCACCAGGTCTCTTCGATCTCGGCACGCTTGGCCTCGAACTCCGCACCCGCCGCTGCCTGGATCTGAGCCCTGGTCGCAGCCGCCTCTTTAACCGCTGCTGCCGCACGGGCATTCACATCGCGGGCAATTTCGCCAGTGACGCGCTGCTTGATCGTCTCTGACATGAAGGTCGCGATATCAAGCTCCGTCCCCTCGCGGGCGTTCACCAGATCGACGACGGTCTGGATATGCTCCAGGTTCTTCGCGTCAACTTCCTGGCAATACTGCGCTGCCATTGAGGTGAAGGGAATAAAGACAATGATGATCGATGCGAGAATAATTTTCATAGGTCACCCGTTGTTTGAGCAAGAAATGACTACCCAGTCGGAGAGGGCGTCGAGGTAAACGGCGGTCAGCGTGTCGCCCGTCGATAGGGAGCAATAATCTACGAAATAGTTAGCGCAAACCGTCTGGCAGGAAGTCTGTGTGAGCCGCATGTTGCTGTTGCTGCCGTTGTGAAAAACCATATTGCCGGTCCCCACGTTGACAAAAGTGGTGACCTGACCATCGACCCCATTGGCAAGTAGGATGGGATTTCGGTCAGTAGACGAACTGAGTTCGGTTACTGTCTTGGTCACTGTGAAAGAGGTCGAACTACCGGGGTCGGATGCAGTACCCGGAGAATAAACCGTTCTCGATGCGTTCACGATGCCGGTGGTCACCCCAGCGGCGATATCCACCCCGGTGGTCACCCCAGCGGCAATATCCACCCCAGTGCCACCGCCGTTGATATCGACCGCAATCTGTCCTGCCTCCGGGTTGATGGCGAGCGCCGTGCCAGATGTCGAGTCAATCGTGATGCCGTAAACTCCGTCATCGATATCGATGGCAAGCGCCGCGTTATCTATTTCCGCACCGACTTCTGCACCGCTCGCAATCTTTACCCCATAGTCAATCGCGCCAAGCGTCTCGAAACCCACAGTGTTCGTTGCGGTGGTCTGCGCGGTCGCGACGAAGCAGGAGCGATTCGTGATCGTGCCATCCGCAACAGGAGCGCCGCACTCGTAGCCAAGGACGCGATCGAGGGTAAAGCCGGTCTGCACCGAGCCACCCGTTCCGTACTGCACAATATCCGACGTGGAGGCTACCGAACCGCTGCCGGTATTATCAATCAAGAAACCAGAGTAAAACGTCGGAACCTCACCCGTCAGCGTGAGCGTGTCGCCCGAAAGCGGCTTGAATTTCGGTCTTGCGTAAAGAGCCGAAGCCCCGGTCAAGGTCATGTCGTTGTTGATTTCGATAAGTGGCTGAAAATCGAAAAAAGTCGGCCCAATATAAGCATAGGGCTCCACGCTATAGTGGACAGTGCCGCCTGCCTCGAAGAACTTCGGGAATGCAACATTCGAGTTGATGGTGAGCGTTTTGCCCGTCCATGAAAATGCGGAGAGGGACAATGACGTTGCGATGTCCACGTCCAGAAACTTGAAGGAGCCGTAGGATCGGTTGGCTGCGATTTTGCCGGCACTTGCCCCCGGCTTCAGCTCGGAGCCCGTCCCAACTATCAGGGTCTCGTTCTGGTTGGTGGCACCGGTAATCGCGGAGAACGCAGTGGACCCACCACCGCCGCCCGCGATCTCAGCCCAGCCCGAAGCCCCGCAGAAATACAGCTTCGAGTTGCTGGTGTCGTAGATACACGCGCTCGCCGCGCAAGCACCCGTGGGCGCAGAGGTAGACTCCACGCAGGGCTGCGACTGAGTGCCAGAGCCCATGTCCAGATAGTCGTTGGTCTTCGCAGTGAGCCTAGAGCAGTCAGGCCCACTGCAATCGAAAACCCGCGTTACCCCGGCAGGATGCGCGGGGCTCGCAAAAAACGCCATCAAGAGCAGCAAGGTCCAGAGGACGGTCAAACTAAAGAAGATTCTGGACAAAACTACCCTCACGCGCTTCCACCAAAAGAGAAGGCGATCCAAAAGTTTACTTCATTGCCGTGCGCGAAGCGGTCGCCCCGACGCCGAGTGTGCCGAGAAGAATTCCCAGACCCGTGTCTTGGTACGCTTCACCGCCGCCAAAGAACAAACCCAAACCCGTGCCGATCTGGAACAGCGTGGTCATCAGCCAGCGAAAATCGATCTTTTCAAAAAAGCTCATCAGTCGTCTCCTGTGTTGTGGCGAATTCGCTCGTGGTTAATCAGCGCACGAGATCCGCGTTCGTCGATCGCCTCTATCCTCGAAGCGACTCCTTCGAGAATCTTTGCCGTGTTCGCCTGACTCGCGGTCAGGCTGCGGAAAGACTCCTGCATTTGTTTTTGATATTGCCGAGAGTCGTCTTCCACCGAAGCGATCGAAGCCGTCTGACTCGCGTCGATCCGGTACTGCGCCTCTTGTGCCCACACCAAAAAGAAAGCGGCGGCACCCATCGCACCGCCCATCACCCATTTGAAAATATCCGGCGGCATCATTGTTCCTTGCCCCACACAACTCCACGCAGCGAGATGCCAGACCCGCCCAAGGGCAGGGTCGTATCGATTTTCAGAACATGATTGACCGGCAAAAGCAGCCCGTCGCCAAACTCTCCCGATGCCGTCCAAGACAAACCACCGTATGCCCCCGCTTCGCAAACCCACAGCGGGACCAGCGGTACGGCCTCAGCATGGAACTCCACAAAGGCTGGCGCGGTATGCGTCAGGTCGCTAAGTGCCACACCCGCAATCCGAAAGCCCACCAGATTCACCGACCTGCTCGCGGCAGGATCCCAGATCGTCACGGCAGGGTCAGTCAGCGTTATGTCGAACCGCTTGTAGACCCAGTTACCGCTAGCCCGAAACCCGCTAGCCCTTGTGCGGATTGCCATTTACCGTTCCGCGCTCATCGGTTGAGCGGCCAATTGCTCTGAAGTGGGAGGCGCAGCAGGTGTTTGCCCAGCATCTGAGACAGGTGGATTCCCAGCACCGGCCTGTGCGCCTCCTTGTTCTTGTGCCATTTGCATCGACATCAGCATCTGCTGATACGCAGCCTCGTCCGGCGGGTAGCCCAGATCCATCGGGTCGAGGCCAAGATTCGACACGAGGCTATAAAAGATCGGTACCTGCGTGGACGGCGGCATTCCCAACGACTGCGATGCGTTGAGAATCTCCATCAGTTTGCCGTTCATCGCCTCACGGCTCATCACCTGGCTAATTCCGTGCGC
>NZKZ01000196.1 GCA_002694065.1 Acidiferrobacter sp. | reverse complement strand
TTGGAGGCATAACTCGCAGTCTCTCCAACCAGGGGACCCGCCAGTAGTTCAATCATCATCGAGATGTGGGAGCCTTTGTAGCCGCCAAAAGGCAGCAGAACACCCTTGATAATTTCTTTGGGATCGGTCGTGGGGGCGCCGTCGGCGTTGAGTCCGGTGCCGGGAGGTACCTCATAACCATCACGGGCCGCAATCTGCACATCTCCCATGGCCATCGCAGCGGTGGCCATATCGAAGACCACAGGCGTGGAAGTCGGCCGCGGCCAGGCAAAGGAAAATGGGTTTGTGCCATATAACGCCTGTGAGGCGCCGTAAGGGGCCACACTCGGCATGTAGGAAACGCAGGCCATGGCGACGAGCCCATGCTGCCCCAGCGTTTCGGTTTCGGGCCACAAGGCCGCGAAATGATGGGTTCGGGTCAGAGACAGAGTCGCTAGCCCGTTTTCTTTAGCCGCTTCGGCGAGTGCTGTCAGGGAGCGCCGGTGTGCCAAGGGCGCGTATCCCAGATCCCCGTCGCAGTGCAGCACTACGGGCGATCGCTTCGACAGTGTCGGATCCGCATCGCCTTTTACTTTGCCGCTGCGAAGCGAGGCGACGTATCCGGGGATGCGAAAAAGCCCGTGAGAGTGTGAGCCGTCGCGTTCCGCGCGGGTGACCACATCCGCCACCGCGTCGGCGTGCTCTGCGTTGGCGCCGGCACCCAGCAGGGCTTCATGAGCGAGCGCGTAGATTTCATCCAAAGTGAGAGAGGAAGTCGTCATAAGATTGCTTCAGAAGGTTTGATGAGTCCAGTATAGAGGGCTTGATGGACCGACGCAGCCCGGCGATGTCCTACAATTCGGGCATTGACGGCAGGCAGGTGATCACGTGGCAAAACTCTACTTTTACTACTCGGCGATGAACGCCGGCAAGACGACCAACCTTTTGCAGTCTCGCCACAATTACGCCGAGCGGGGCATGAATACACTCGTGATCAAACCCCGGATCGACAGCCGCTCTGGTGAAAACCGCGTGCGCTCACGAATCGGTCTTGAAGCAGAGGCCGTGGATGTGGATCCCAGCGTCAATTTGCTGGGCCTGGTTCAGAACGCATCCGAGGGTCAGCCGATCCACTGTGTGCTTGTCGATGAAGCCCAGTTTTTAAGCGCTGATCAGGTTGATCAGCTGACTGAGGTGGTTGACGCGCTGAATATCCCGGTGCTCGCCTATGGCCTGCGCACGGATTTTCTCGGAGCCCTCTTCGAAGGTTCCCGCCAGCTCTTGGCGCTGGCGGATGAGTTGCGTGAGATCAAGACCGTCTGCCACTGCGGTCGAAAAGCCACCATGGTCGTTCGTTTCGATGGCGAGGGGCAGCCCATGCACAGCGGCGACCAGATCCAGATCGGCGGTAACGAAACCTATGTGTCGATGTGCCGGCGCCACTTCAAGGAAAGCCTGAAGATCTCTTCAGGCTGAGGCGGCCGGTTTTAATCCAGAAAGGTTGCCCAGACGTCGAGGGATTCGCGTTCCGTTTCGAACTGGTTCTCAACGGCATCATTGTCGGCATAGCCAAGCGCCATACCGCAGACCAGCTCCTCACTCTCTGGCATCTGCAACGCTTCGCGGATGACGCGATGAAACGGATTGAATGCAGCCTGCGGACAGGTATCGAGGCCGCGCCCCCGCGCCGCCACCATGATGTTTTGCAGGAACATGCCGTAATCCAGCCAACTGCCTTGCTCCAGAATGCGGTCGATACTGAAGATCAGGCCGACCGGCGCGTCAAAAAAGAGATAGTTGCGGCCATGTTGGTGGTGCATCTTGTCCTTGTCTTCTCGAGTGATCCCTAGCAATCCATATAGACCCCATCCAATCTTGCGCCGGCGTTCGATGTAGGGGGAGACCCATTCTTTGGGGTAGTACGGATATGCTTCGGTATGTGTTTTGGCGACCTCGGGATCGTTGTATGCTGACAGGATTGCATCGCTTAACTGTTTCAGGCGGCTGCCGGTCAGCACGTACACCCGCCAGGGCTGGATATTGGTCCCGGACGGCGCTCTCGCTGCGGTGGCGAGAATTTGGCGAACCACTTCATTGGGTACCGCGGTGGGTAAAAAGGCGCGTACCGACCGGCGGGACGTGATTGCCGCATCGACGTGGTCTTGGCGCTCAGCTGATGCTGCGTCCGTTGGTGAATTCATCTTGACAGGTTTTTCTCGGGTTACAGGTAAAACAGGATGAGACTGGCGCCGAGCAGCACCGCTACCCATAGCACCATGGAGCCCGTCGGCCATGCGCGTGCCAGGGTGCCCTCCGGTCCGTAATGGTCCAGTACCAGGCGCATGAGTTTTTGGCCGAGATTCCTGCAGGCTTGGCCGCCAAGGTCAGCAGCCTGACGGGTCAGTGCGGTGGTGTTTCGCAGCCACCGGGGGGCCAGTCGGCGGTACAGCCATTCGACATCAATATTGGTCGAGTGCAGCTCAGGTGGGTAAATGCCCGCTACTTTGAGCCAGGCAAAGGCAGCTGCTGAGAAGACCAGCAACTGGATTTGGGCAAGGATGTGACTGCCGTCAAAAGGCGTGTAGTCGACCTGGAACGGCAGAAGATCGTAGAGCATCCAGGGCCAGACCCCAATGCCGATACACAGTGCCGCAGCGATCCCCATGGCGATCAGCATATTGATGGGGGCTTCCCGGGTGCGGATACCGCTGTCGTGGGCAAAGAAGGCAAAGAAGGGTATCTTGATCCCCGCATGGTGGAAGACGCCGGCGGAGGCGAAGAGCAGGGCGAGCCAGACGACCGGGTGACCTTCTTCCAATACGGCGACCATCACCATCGACTTGCTGACGAAGCCGCTGAAAAGCGGAAATGCCGATATGGACGCCGCGCCGATAATGCAGAACGTCGTCGTGACCGGCATGCTTTTGTAGAGGCCGCCAAGATCTGAGCCGTTCATGCGCCCGGTCATGTGCAGCACCGCACCCATCGACATCATCAGCAGGCCTTTGAAGATCACGTCGTTAAAGGCGTGGGCGATTGCGCCGTTAAGGGCGAGCGCTGTGCCCAGGCCAATGCCCACGACCATGAAGCCGATCTGGTTAATCATGCTGTAGGCCAGCACGCGACGCAGGTCGTTCTCAATGACGGCGTAGAAAATCGGAAAGCACGTCATGACCGCACCGATATAAACCAACAGTTCCGTCCCGGCAAAGCCGCGGGCCAGCGCATACACCGCCACTTTGGTGGTAAAGGCGCTGAGGAAAACAGTCCCGGTGGGAGTGGCTTCCGGATACGCATCCGTCAGCCAGTTGTGCAGAAGCGGAAAGGCGCACTTGATGCCGAATGCAATGAAGATCAGTACGCTGGCGAAGCCGTTGAGACCGATATGCTCAAAGCGCAAAGAGCCGCTCTGCCCGTAAAGCATCAGCGCCCCTGCGAGCAGCAGCACGCCGGAGATGACCTGAATCACCAGGTAGCGCATGCCGGCGCCGTATGATCGCTCCGTTCGGCTTGCGAAAATCAGGAAAACCGAACTGACCGCGAGCAACTCCCAGAATACAAATAGCGTCAGCAGGTCCCCGGCAAACACAGCGCCGAGTGCACTTCCGGCATACGCCAACGCTGCCACGTGCTGCGTCCGATCCCGGGTATGCAGGGAAAAAACAATGCCGATGAAGGCGCCGATATGAAAAAGAATGCCAAACAACCGGCTGAGACGGTCAACCCGTAACGGCTCCAGCTGAAGATCCATCAGGACCAGATTGACCGACAGCTCCGTCGGTAACTGCAGCAGCATGGCACAGCTCGCCAGCGGCACGGCGAGCATCAGCACCAGCCGCGGCGCACGCGGCAAAACGGCAGCGACGAGTGCTGCGATATAGAAAAGCAAAAATGGCGGAAGCTCAATCATCACGGTCGTAGTAGTCTTCGTCGCGCATCAGGAGTTTTCGCATCTCTTTCGCCAGCAGCACCAGGATCACGCATGCGACAAATCCATAGATGGCGTAAAAGCCCCACAGTCCCTCGAAGGGGTGCACCACGTGCCGGTGATAGACGAGGTCCGCACCGGCCGTCAGGACGCAGGCCAGCACCAATGCCTTGAGCACGCGCTTCACATTTTTCTTTTCATCAAAGAGGTGACGTTTTTCCTGCATGGTCTCGTTACCCGGCGATCATGGTGGCCAGTCGATAAACCGGCTCAGGGAAGAAAAAGAGCACCACGCAGGCGATTGTCGTAAAGCCTATGGCAATCAGACAGGGCAGCGGCGCTTCATGCCATTGGTTGCTTTCGCCGGCGCTCTTGGCGAAGAAGGCGCGGAGCGGAATCGGCAGAAGATAGGCGATATTGAGAAGCGTGCTCAACATCAGCACGCCCACCAACACCCCATAGCCCGCTTCCAGTGCCCCGATCGAGAGATACCACTTGCCCCACAGGCCTGCCATCGGCGGCAGACCGGCAATGCTCAGACTGGCGATCAGAAAGGCGCCCATCGTGATCGGCATCTGCCGGCCGAGGCCGTCAAGCTCACTGACCCGGGTCTTGTGGGCAGCAACCAAAATGGCGCCGGCGCAGAAAAACAGCGTGATTTTTCCAACGGCGTGAGTCGCGATATGCACAGCCGCGCCCGCGATACCCGCGGTATTGGCGAGGACGGCACCCAGAACCACATAGGAGAGTTGACTGATGGTCGAATAGGCCAGCCGTCTTTTCAGGTTGTCCTGATGCAGCGCCACCAGTGACGCGCCGATGATCGTGATGGCGGCCACCCACAGGATTGGGGTCGTGGCGCCCGTGACAGACAAAAGATCCAGTCCGAAGACATAGACCGTGATCTTGAGAATCGCGAAAACCCCTGCCTTGACCACCGCCACCGCGTGCAGCAGAGCGCTGACGGGTGTCGGGGCAACCATGGCTGCGGGCAGCCAACGGTGAAAGGGCATCAGAGCGGCTTTGCCGATGCCGAAGGCAAAAAGCGCATAAAGCACGCCCACCACGACCGGCGACCCTTTGTCTGCCAGGATGCCTCCGGGGTGAAACGCCGTCGTTCCGGCAAGCTGCCAGGTCCAGATCACCGCCAGCAGCAGGAATCCCATGGAGGTGCCCATCAGAATACCGAGATAGACGCGCCCGCCGCGCCGCGCTTCATCGGAACCCGCGTGGGTCACGAGAGGGTAGGTGGAAAGCGTAAGCAGTTCGTAGAAAAGAAAGAGGGTGAACAGGTTCTGCGCCAGGGCCACCCCCATGGTGGCGCTGATCGCAATCGCGAAAAAGGCAAAAAACCGGGTCTGGTGCTTTTCGCCGTGGCCACGCATATAGCCGATGGCATACACGGTGGTAGCAACCCACAGCACCGCTGCAATCAACGCAAAGAGCAGACCCAACGGTTCTGCCTGAAGTGCAAGCGGCACCCCCGGCACCGGCACCGCTAGCAGGACGCTCGGCGTTTCGCCTGCCAGCACTGGGGAGATCAGCTTCGTGACCTGGGCGATCAGCACACCCCCGGTGATCAGACTGACCGCCTCGCGCAGATTCGGCCAGCGGCCGGTCAGCAGAACGGCTGCCGCACCAATGAGCGGCGTGAACACGATCCAGGCCAGGAGGGATTCGCTCACGGGGCTATCCCAAAGAGTTCCGCCGCCGCGCGGGTGGCGACCCCCACACTCAGATCCGTCTGGGATCCGAAGTAGAGGTTGGCAATTGCCAACAGCCAGGCGGGTATCAGCATCGACGCCGGGGCCTCAGCTCTCGTTGCGTTTTCCGGGGGTTTTGCGAGATACGCCCTCTCTACCACTTTCCAGACATACAGGACTGCCAGCAGGGAGCCGGCAATGATCACAACGATGACGGGCCACCACCCCTTCTCCAACGCGGCCAGCACGAGGTACCACTTGCTGATAAAGCCCGCGGTCAACGGAATGCCGATCAGGCTGAGTCCGCCGACAACAAAAACACCCATGGTCCAGGGCATGCGATAGCCCAGCCCCGCGAAGTCCTGCAGCCGGCTGCTGCCTATGCGCCAGGCGATGCAGCCTAGCGCGATAAACAGCGCACCCTTCATCAGGGCATGGTTGAAAAGATGCAGTATCGTGGCGGTGAGCCCGGCAGGCGTCGCGAGGCTGATGCCAAGGGCAAGGTAGCCGATCTGGGCGACGCTGGAATACGCCAGCATCCGTTTGAGATTCTGCTGAAAGATGGCGACCGTCGAGGCCGACAGCACGGCGATGGCGCCCAGGATCGC
>NZKZ01000079.1 GCA_002694065.1 Acidiferrobacter sp. | reverse complement strand
AGAAACAGGGAGTTTTGTGCGAGCGCTGCGGTACTGACGAACAGCACCGCGACCACGGCGAGCCCTTGCTTTAGGTTTTTCAGAATCATCCCCTGTCATCTCCCGACGTTGGTGGAGTTTCGGTTGCAATTTGCTGCGCCGCTGCCCCGGCTGCTGCCAGTTCAGGAGTGATGGCTTCAACAACGACTCGCTTGGGTGCGAACTTGATCCCGGCCTCAGCGAAGGCAGACTGGATTTTAGCGTAGGCGACGCGCCTCAGCGCCCATTGATTGCCCGGTTTTGCAGAAAATTTGCACCGCACAACAAACGCGGAGTCATCCATGCGGTTGACGCCCTGGGATTTCAGGGGCTCGAGAAACTGCGGTCCGTGTTCCGGGTCTTCCAGCAGTTTTTGGCCGACTTTCTTAATCAACTTGCGTACTTTTTCTACATCTTCTTCAAACGGGATACGCAGTTCAAACTTCATGATGACCCAGTCACGGCTGAAGTTGGTCAGCGTATTGATTTGACTATACGGAATGGTATGGATTGGCCCATTGTGGTGTCGCAACTGCATTGACCGGACCGAGATCTGCTCGACTGTGCCGGTGTTGCCGCCGACGTCAATATATTCCCCTTTCCTGAAAGCGTCATCCACCAAGAAGAATATTCCCGAAATAATGTCGGCCACAAGGCTTTGCGCCCCGAAGCCGATAGCAAGACCCAGAACGCTTGCCGCAGCGATGAGCGGCCCAATGTTGACGCCAAGACTGGCGAGCACGACCATTGCTGACACGGTAACGATAGTAACCAGAAGGAAGCCTCGAAGCAGAGGCAGCACGGTTGCTATTCGAGAGAGGCCCTGACCTCCGGGGTCGCTCCCCACGTGGGCGCCGCTGTCCTGTTCGTCGCTGTCCATTGGGTCGCTATCCTGGGACGCGATCCAGCGTTTGGTGATGGTCCAGACAAAGTATGCGATTACTACGGTGACGAGTATCTGGCCCGTGGATTGCGTGATTTGTTCTCCGAGCTGGGATGTCGTCAATGCAACGAGATCAAGATTCCAGATACGCCCCAAGAAAAGAACGCTCACGCCCACGACCATGAGCCGGATGATTTGGACGAGCCCGTCACGCGCGGCTTGGCGCCGAGGCGTTGCAGGGTCCTCGCCCAGATCGGGAGCACCCCATTCGCGGACGAACGGCCCAACCGCACCCAAGAGCAGTGGCATCACAAGCATCAGTAGCAGGGTTTTGAGTACCGATAGGAGCACCCCAGGCTGCCCCAGTCCCACGGCCGCAAACATCCCGATCAGGGTGAGCAGCACCACCAACGCGGTTCCGACCAGAGGCCAGACACCGGCAAAAGTCTTGCGGACCAGGCCGGCCGGGTTACCAGACAGCAGGAGCGCCCTGACAGGTTGGCGGACCATCCATACAACAACAATGATAAGGCCCATGAGCGTAAGGCCGCCGATCAGATTGACTGACCCAACCAGAATTGTTTTTTCAAACGGAGAAGCCACAGTCCCGAGATACGCCTGAAAAAAGTAAAGCGCGGACCCACCGATGAAGATCCAGGAGACTCGCGAACTCAGAAGTTTTGAGTTTTCATCGTCAAGGGCGGTCAGCCTGCAGTCTGGCCGGTTTGGAGAAAAGACGAAATTGACGAGTTGGCTGAGCAGCCAGGCAGTGAGGATGCCTGCGAGCAAACCCATCATCAGGAGCCGGTTCGGTTCGTGACCCCGATAGGCGAGCAGGAATGTTATGTAGGCAGCCACGGCAAAAACAACAGGCGGAAACACATCGTAGATCAGCAGAGCGAGACGCCGACCCAGTCTCACCGGAAAGCTTTTGTCACTGGCTGCTGACAGCGCTTCAGGAATCCGTCGGCTGATCTTCTTGAAAAGAAATTGTGCGAGCCATCCGACCAGCAGGATTCCCACTATATAAAGCACCACCAGCCATGGAGTTCCACCGCCAGTGCCTGGGGGTTTCATCGCCGTGGCGATGATGCTCGGGACCCGAGCAATGACAGGAATCTGCCGCAATTGCTCTGCCATTCCGTCGCGAAAGCGATTCGTAATGGCAGTGAGTTCCATAACCACCGGATCGCTCGGCGTGGATGCTGACTGGGCGTCACCAATAAGGTCCCAGACAATATCCCGAACCTGCTCGTCACTGAGCCTCGCCAGCAGTGCTTGCCGTTCCTCGGCACTCAGGTTCTGATCGAGCACTTCTGACGGATCCAGTGTCCCGTTGGTCTGAGCTAATCCGGGGGTTGGGGCCAGGACGGTTCCAAAAACAAATACCAGAAAAAGGCTCGCCGCAAGTAAGGTGAGTTTGCGAGGGGAGGTTGCTTTCATGGGGGTTTCCGTAAGGATGCCTTATTTCTTTATTCTATACCCCCGCTATACTTGGGCGATGATGTTTGCGCCCAGGTGGTTAACTGCGGTTGGATAGTGATGGACGAACAAGGAGGAGTTGCATGAGGGGAGAGAGAGACGGGTTTTGCAGGTCAGCCATGGCTGCGTTGGTGTTTCTGGCGTTGGCCCCTGTGGGCAAGGCCGACGAGGTCAGTACGGCAGATCTTGCCAAGGCGGCCCAAAATCCGCTGGCCTCAATGATCAGTCTGCCGTTTCAAAACAACACCAACACGAACTTCGGGCCCGAGGAAAAAACGCAGAATGTTCTGAATATCCAACCGGTCTGGCCCATCGAGTGGAACGATAACTGGAATCTTATTACTCGAACGATTATTCCCGTGATCTCCCAACCCGCCCTGACCGCGGCCGGCTCTCGTGAGAGCGGCCTTGGCGATATTTCGTTTAGCGCCATATTTTCGCCCAAGGAAAGCGGAAAGCGGATCTGGGGCCTCGGCGCAGTCGCTCTTTTGCCGACTGGTGCCGATACACTGACGCAAGACAAGTGGGGCCTTGGACCCACTGCGGTTGCGCTGACGTTTGATGGACCGTGGGTCTATGGCGGTCTGATCAATAATATCTGGTCCGTGTCCGGCTCCGGCCCAAACGACATCAACATGATGACGCTGCAGCCATTCGTTAACTACAACTTGCCAGGGGGGCGGTATTTCACCAGTTCGCCGTTGATCACCGCGAACTGGGAGGCGGACAGCGGAGAACAATGGACCGTGCCGCTAGGGCTTGGCTATGGCCAGATTTTCAAGTTGGGAAAGGCTCCGGTGAACGGACAGATCAGCCTGTATCACAACGTTGAAGCGCCGACCAATGGAGCTGACTGGCAATTGCGCCTGCAACTGCAGTTTATGTTTCCAAAGTAGAGTTTCGCGTTACTGCGCGGTCTTGATTGTTGCGAAGGCCCCCAACGCTTCGGCCATTTCTTCGATTGATGGTGACGTCCGCTCCTGAGGATCCGCGTAGACACCACAAACGAGAGCGGATACCTGGGGCTGATCTGATGGCTCAAGGCGAAGATAGTGGTTTAGATTCTGCGGCCCCCCTTCATTAAGCGCGAGCCACGAGTTGAAACCTGTTTCTATGCCCATGGATACCGATGATGCGAGGAGGGTTCCACGCTGGGCAGTCTGTTCTTTGCGCCGGAATTGTTTTTTTACCGTAAAGGTCTCAGGCAGGATACTGGCGGGTGATTTCATTTCCGCCCGCGGGCGCTTCATAGAGAAATAACAGTAGGGATCGTAGGTGTGTTCGATTCGGCTCAGCATTTTGCCGTGTTGAAAATAGACTCTTGCTTTGCCGGCCACGACGGAAAGCGGCTGATGAACTACCACGCTCGAACCGGCCGGTATCTTTGCCGCAACGCCACCGTATCCAATGCCAACGGAGATGCCCACTGCGAAGCTTGACGCTTGTAGGGTCGATGCGCTGAATAAAAGAGCGAAGGCTGACGCGAGCAGGTATTGCGACTGCAGAAATTTGAGGTGTTTCATACAGAGATCACTACGTTTGGCATGTTTTTAGTTAGTAGGATCGTAACAAATCTGTGTGAATATCCCGATTGCATGAGCCGCTTCTACCCAAAGCGTTGGCGGTCAGCAGAGTACTTCGAACTCCGTATTGAATCGGGTATCGTCGTCCACGCGGATGGCCAGTTCCCAAAGGCCGATGAAATCATCCATCCCCATAGCGGGATTAAAGAAGCTGAAGAGCGCTGAACCTTTAGGGGGATGCAGCTTTAGCCATATCGTAATGCGGGTACTGCCAGCACCATTAAAAGGGTAGTCAACATGCTCTCGGATTTTGCCGCCGGGGTCGGTCCAGTCGGCCTGCAGGCGATGTGCTCCGCCCTCAAGTTCAAGAAGATCAATGACGGCATAAATCTTGTCGTTACAGCCAAACCGGTTTGAATTGCTTTCTACCGGCCAGCCGTTCTCAAACTCAGCGCTTAGCCAAACATTAATAGAGGGATCGGCCTTGCCCACCGAAATCGTGCCCAACAAAAGCAGGGCACCTATCGCTCGCAAGCCGAGTCGGCAGAGTCCGAACGGACAGGACTTCACGAGGAGGCGCAGTTTAGGCCGCTTGTTTCAAAATGTTGGCAGTATCGTCGACGGCGCTCGCCAGTGCGTCAAACAGTTCGTCAATCTGTTCTTTAGTGATGATAAGAGGTGGACAAATACCGATCACGTCACCCGGCAGGGCGCGCACAATCAGACCCTTTGCCAATGCGGCAGCCGCAATCTGGGCTCCGGCTTTGACTTCGGGCGGATACTGATCACGGGTTGATTTATCCATCACGATTTCCAATGCGCCGATCAAACCGACCCCGCGCGCCTCACCGACAATCGGGCTTGTCCCGAATTCGGCAAGGCGTGCCTGGAAATGTGGCGCGATGTTCCTGACATGATCGAGGATGTTGCGCTCTTCGTAGATCTTGAGGGTTTCCAAAGCCACAGCACAAGAGACCGGGTGCCCGCCATAGGTGTAGCCCATGCCGAGTGCGCCGTGCTTTTTGCTTTGTGACTTCAGAACGTCATAGATCTTGTCCGAGATCATGAGCGCCGAGATCGGCAGATAGCCTGAAGACAGCTGCTTTGCGCAGGTCACCATATCGGGCTTGATGCCGTAAGTCTGGGAACCCCACATGTTGCCGGTGCGCCCGAAACCGCAAATGACTTCATCCGCCACCATCAATACGTCGTATTTGTTCAGCACCGCCTGGATTTTCTCAAAGTAGGTGGCCGGGGGAACCATGACGCCCCCAGCACCCATAACAGGCTCCGCCACGAACGCGGCGACGGTGTCAGGATCTTCCTTGAGAATCAGCTGCTCCAGGTTGTCAGCAAGCCTTGTGGCAAATGCCTCTTCTGATTCGCCGGCCTCGCTGTAGCGGTAATACCCGGCCGTGTCAGTGTGAAGCATCCGCTCAAGCGGCAGATCAAAATCGTTTTGCATCAGGGGGATTGCCGTCAGGCTGCCCCCAGCCACGGTGACGCCGTGGTAGCCGCGCTTGCGGGAGATGATTTTCTTTTTCTTCGGCAGACCCCGACCGTTGTTGTAGTACCAGGTAAAGCGAATCATTGCGTCGATAGCCTCTGAACCTGAGCTCAGGAAGAAGGCCTTGGTCATGGGCTCGGGCGCCACTTCCATCAGCTTTTCGGAAAGCGCGATCACGGGCTCTGTCGAGCGATGCGCAAACGTGTGCGAGTAGGGCAACGCAGCAAACTGATCAGCCGCCGCCTTGGCCAGCCGAGACTCTGAAAAACCCAACGAGACACACCAAAGTCCGCCCAGCCCCTCGAGATAACGATTGTCCCGATCATCCCAGACATAGACGCCTTCCCCACGTGAGATGACAAGCGGCCCTTGTTCCTCATGCGCTGCGAGATTGGTATAGGGGTGCAGTGCGTGGGCGATGTCTTTTTTCTGGTTTTCGCTGATGGGTGCGTTCATGGCAGCCTCGATAGTGTCGATACATATCGACTGGTTTCGGTGTTCGTCATTGCCGGGTGGGCAACGGTATCGTGAAAGATTCTGCCCTTATTTGGTGTATTCAACAAGCAGGGTTATGCGGGCGGCGGGAAAGAGGAAAGCGTGTCGGCCGCCTCACGGCCTTCCGTGGCGCACCATGCTCGAAAGCCACCGAGCCCCCGGTTTTGCCATTCGGCGTGAGCCAGACTCCATCCTTTGCCGCGTTGTTCATCCATTTCCTCCGAGGTGAGGTGATGGGTTCGGCGGAAGTCATCTTCGAGATAGTGGTATCCCCTGATTACAGCATCTGTGGCAAGGCCGCAGTAGAGGGTCACTTCGAAAAAGTAGACCGCTTCAGCCAGGTTGTCGAACTTGTGAAGTTTCTGCGAAAAGCCGACAATCGGGGCTGCCAGAAGTAATCCCAGCGAGAGCGCCCGCAACAGCGATCTCGGGGTCCGGTCCGGGCCCGAATGCGCAAAGCGGTGTTTTCTCATAGTGTTTGAACGATGATCGGGTCTTTAACAAAGGAAGTTAGCATGACCCGCTATGCAAAGGAGTCAAGGAGTTAGCACCATGGATACAGCAGTCAAGGAAGAAGTCGGTCATTACATTGGCGGCCGGGTCGTTTCAGGATCCAGCGGGCGATATGGTGACGTCTACAATCCCGCTACCGGAGAAGTGGCCCGGCAGGTGGCATTGGCGAGTGCCGAGGAGGTGCGCCACGCGATTGCCAATGCTGCAGAAGCGTTTACCGATTGGGCCGAAGTGCCGCCCGCCCGTCGAGTGCAGGTGCTGTATCGGTATCGAGAACTCCTGATCCAAAACATGGACGAGCTCGCCCGGCTTCTGTCCTCCGAACACGGCAAGACCGTGGACGATGCGAAAGGCTCGATCACGCGCGGGCTCGAAGTGGTTGAGTTTGCCTGCGGTATTCCGCAGTTGCTGAAGGGAGAGTTCAGCGAAGGGGTGGCCAACGGTGTCGATTCCTGGAGCATGCGCCAGCCGCTGGGCGTGGTCGCCGGCATTACGCCCTTCAACTTCCCGGCGATGGTGCCCATGTGGATGTTTCCGGTGGCGATCGCCTGTGGAAATACATTTGTGCTCAAGCCTTCCGAGCGTGATCCTTCCTGTGCCGGGTACATGGCGCGCCTGATGACCGAGGCGGGCCTGCCGGATGGGGTGCTCAATGTCATCAACGGGGATAAAGAGGCCGTGGACACCCTGCTGACCGATCCAACCATCCAGGCGGTGAGTTTCGTGGGCTCCACTACGGTGGGTGAACATATTTATCGGACCGGATGCGCGCACGGCAAACGTGTTCAGGCACTGTGTGGCGCGAAGAATCATATGATCGTGATGCCCGATGCTGACATGGGGCAGGTGGTCGATGCGGTGATGGGTGCCGCTTACGGCTCAGCAGGAGAGCGGTGTATGGCGATTTCGGTCGTCGTCGTTGTCGGCGATGACACAGCTGATCGAATGATGGAGCAGCTCGTTCCCCGGATTGAGACCCTCAAAGTCGGGGCGTATGACCAGGATGGGGTCGAAATGGGGCCTGTTATCACGCCGGATGCGCGTGACCGGATCAAGGGTTATATCGATCGAGGCGTGGAAGAGGGCGCGGATCTTGTCGTGGACGGCCGTGATATTTCCATCTCAGGATACGAGCAGGGGTGTTTTGTTGGCGCCACTGTGTTTGATCGTGTGAAACCTGCAATGGATATTTACCGCGATGAGATATTTGGACCGGTTCTCTCGGTGGTTCGCGTAGCGAACTATGAGGAGGCGCTGGAACTCGTCAATGATCACGAGTATGGAAACGGAACCGCGATATTTACCAGAGATGGAGATACCGCGAGGGATTTTGGCCATCGTGCCCGGATCGGCATGGTGGGGGTCAATGTTCCGATTCCGGTGCCGCTTGCCTTCCACAGTTTTGGAGGCTGGAAGCGCTCACTCTTTGGTGATCACTATATGCATGGCCCTGAAGGCGTCCGGTTCTACACCCGAATGAAGACATTGACGTCGCGTTGGCCCTCCGGAATCAAAGAGGGAGCGGTTTTCAATTTCAAGGCGGGCGGCGAGCACTAACGGGCTTTCGAGAGCGCAAACGCCATAGCGAAGTACGGTAGCGCTATCGATCAAGTCTCAGGTTATCGATCAGGCGCACCGATCCGATACGCACGGCAATCAGTGCCTGGGCGCGCTCAAGCGGGGTTTGCGGCGGTTCGGCTGTCCATTGCGCCGGGT